>NZ_JBSGCE010000140.1:0-11596 GCF_053601695.1 Nonomuraea sp. NPDC004702 | reverse complement strand
GGGCGCCAAAGGCGAGCGGCTGTATGACTGGGCCCTGGCCACCGTGCGTTTCGAGACCGAACCCGGCTACCAGCGCTGGCTGCTGGTCCGGCGCGCCCTCACTCCCAACGCCAAGGGCGAGCTGGAGTTGGCCTACTACCTGTGTCATGCCCCGGTCGGCACCAGTCTGGAAGACCTCATCGCCGTCGCCGGCGGCAGATGGGCGATCGAGGAATGCTTCCAGAGCGCCAAGAACGAGACCGGCCTGGACCAGTACCAGGTCCGACGCTTCGACGCCTGGCACCGGCACATCACCTTGGCGATGCTCGCCCATGCCTACCTCGCCGTCACCGCCGCCAACGCCCCAAAAGCCCAAGCGGCCTGGTCCGCCTCACACCCGCCGAAGTCCGTCGTCTCCTGGCTCGTCTGACCACGGCGACCACGCGCCCCCTCGACTTCGCCCTCGCCTGGTCCCGCCATCGGCGACAGCGTCAGACCCGCGCCCGAGCTAGTCACTACTGGAGACGCTGGCTCAAACATAACGAAATCAGGCTGTAGTACTAGCCGAGATCTGGAACGCCGAGGACAAGGATCACGCCGAACGCGCGGTCAAGGACTTTCAGGCCGCCTACGGCGCCAAGTGTCCTAAGGCTGTCGCCAAGGTGGTCGACGACCTCGACGAACCGATGGCCTTCTACGACTATCCGGCCGAGCACTGGGTGCGTCCGCGCACAACCAGCCCCATCGAGTCCACCTTCGCCGCCGTCCGGCACCGGACTAAGGTCCACCAAGGGGCCGGGATCCCGCGCGGCTGGACTCGTGATGGCCTTCAAGCTGATCGAGTCGGCGCGGAAGCGCTGGCGCGCGGTCAACGCGCCGTGTCTCGTCGCCCTGGTCCGGGCGGGGGGCGACGTTCGTCACAGGCAAGCTCGTCGAGCGGCCCGAGGAATCACCGGCCATGGAGGACCAGTCGATAGCCGCCTAAAAGATCTTGATCCACAGGTCTTGACGGTTGCTCCTCGGTCTGCTTGGTGTGCCTCTGATCGGTACGGCGAGCGCCACCGGCGCTGGCTCCAGGCAGTGACCTCGCTCCCTGCGGCCGCTGCCGCGGATGTCATTCACGTCCAAGGGCTGCGGGACGCTGGGGCGCTGCTGACGCGACTCGGCGGGCCGCTCGTCGTAACGCACTGGGGCAGGGCCGGGCGATGGCAGCCCAACGGGGAGTCCTCGCACGATGAGGCCCTGCGCAACCGTCTTCTCCGGATCCGTGACCACGTCAGGCTCGTAGCGATCGGCGAGGCTCAAGCGGAAGAGCTGAGGGCGGCCGGAATACCACCGGCCAAGGTGATCCCCCAGGCATCGACCTCACCTTCTTCAAACCCGGGGACCGCGCTGAGGCCCGGCACCGCACCAGCCTGTCACCCGACGCCGGCATCGTGCTCTACGTGGGCCGACTCGCCGCCGACAAGAACGTCGAGACGTTGCTGCGGGCCTTCGCTCTGCCGTCTCGGCTCCAGATCATCGGCGAGGGCCCTCTTCGCGAGAGTCTTAAGCGCCTCAGCGTTGAGCTCGGCATCGCGTCAGTGACGACCTTCCTGCCGTTCGTTCCACACAGCGAGCTGCCTGCTTACTACCAGAGCGGTGATGTTCTGGTGGTGCCGTCCGATCGCCTCGAGACGTTCTGCATGCTGGCGTTAGAGGCGATCGCATGCGGTTGCCCATTGGTTAGCACGGACCAGGTTCCCGAGGTCGTCCGGCGCTTCCCCGGGGTCCCCTCCGTGACCCCGTGCGAGGTCGAAGGCTTTCGCCGCCTCATCGACGACGCCTTAAGCGGCGGGCTGCCGGCGGTCGACCCGACGCGGATGGATGAGTACGGCTGGAGTGGCGTGGCTCGCCAGTACCATGACGTCCACCTGTCGGCGCTGCGCCAACCGACCAGTCAGTAGACGTTCAGGGGTGGGGCTTGGGATCTCAAGAGCACGAGCGGGCCGAGGCCGCGACACTGCGCAAGCGGTTGAAGAATGTGTACTGGATCGGTGGCGGCAGCGGCGGGGGCAAGTCGGCGATCGCCCAGCGGCTCGCGATCGAGTACGGCTTGTCCGTGTACGCGACCGACGACGTCATGGCGGAGCACGCCCGCCAGCTCACGCAGGTAGACGCCCCGCAATTGGGCTTGTTCAAGGGCATGGACATGGACGAGCGCTGGCTGACCCGCTCGCCGGAGACCATGCTGGACACCTTCCATTGGTATCGGGGTGAGGGCTTCGGCCTGATCGTGGAAGACCTCCTGCGGCTGTCGGAGAGGGCCGGCGTGATCGCTGAGGGCTTCCGGCTGCTGCCCCATCTCGTCGAACCGTTGCTGGCCGATCCCGCACACGCCGTATGGCTGCTCCCGACCCCCGCGTTCCGTTGGGCGGCCTTTGAAAGTCGCGGCACAGCATGGGACATTCCACGCAAGACCAGTGATCCGCAGCGTGCCCAGCAGAATCTGTTGGAGCGTGACCGGATGTTCACCGACCTTCTCAAGAAGGAGACGAACCGTCTCGGGCTGCCCGCCATCGAGGTCGACGTCGCGACGAGCGAGGACGAACTGGCCAAGCGGGTGGCGCACAGATTCGGGCTCTGACGCTCTTCCCAGTGCTCAGGGCGCCTGCATGCAGCGGAGAACCTGATCGTGAAGCTTGCTGTTGGTGAAGAGCGCGGTCTCGGCGTCGAGAGCACGTCCTCCTGCCGCGTCACTGAATCGACCGCCGGATTCCTCGACGATCGCCACCATGGTCGCGAGGTCCCACGGAGCGGCTACGGTGAACATGAAAACGTCGAGCGTTCCCGAGGCGACCAGCAGAGCGCCGTGCCGCGTTTCCGCAGCGGCGTTAACCGGGCCCCGCTCAGGTCGTGTACGGCACTGACCGGCAGAGATCCAGCACCCGGGCAACAGGTGTCCGCGCCTGGTCCGGCAGCCTTTCCACCGGCGGCCACGCGGCGACCGCGGCCCAGCGTCACCGCGCTGGAGAAGGACATCCTGGCGTGGGTGGAGGTCTGGAACGAGGACCCCAAGCCGTTCGTCTGGATCAAAACGGCCGAAGAGATCCTCGCATCCCTAGAGTTACTTCTGCGTCGCATTAAAGGCGAGGAACATTAGCTAGGGCCGCCCTCCGCAGGCCGAGTTGCTCGGCGAGATCACCAGCTGATGGGGGAGGGGCCCGCCTGGTGGCATGGTCGTTCTTGCCGATCAGCCTTCAAGATCTTAGATGTCCGTTGAGAGATCCCTAGCAAACACCTTCACCTACCCATCCGCCATCCTCCTGCGAAGTTCGGTCAACGCCCGGGCTGCCTGTACGCGTCCGGATGCGTCGAGGGTAGGGTCGCTGGCGAAGCTCTCAAGTAGCCGTGTGCCCCGCTTCCTGTCCGCATCAGCTAGACGAGTAAGTCCTAAGTCGGGTCAGTGGTCGTAGGCGATTAGGGATCGGGTGATGGGCTGGCCGGTGGCGCGGTTGTGCCAGATGGCGGCGGTCAGGGCCAGGATGCGCTGGGCGATGCGGGCGCCGACGCCGATGGCGGTTCGGGCGCCGTGAAGCTCCAGGTCGAGTTGGCCTTTGAGGGTGTCGTTGACGGACTCGATGAGCTGGTGGATGGGGTTGAGGAGTTCCTCGCCGGGGCGGGGTGTGCGGTTGCGGTAGGACGGGCGTAACAGCCGCACCCCTCGTTCGGCCAGGAAGGCGTCCAGCTCGGCGGAGATGTATCCCTTGTCGGCGATGATGAGCAGGTCGTGCCGTTCGGTCACGAGATCTGGGTCGTGTTCGATGACGGCCATGAGCACCTGGCGTTCGTCGATGTTCGGGGTGGCCAGGGCCCAGGTGATGGGCAGTCCGGCCGGGGTGCAGATCAGGTGCGGGCGCAGGCCCCAGAACCAGCGTGAGTGGGAGCGGCAGTAGCCGTAGCTGGCCCATCCTGCCAGCTCGGAACGGCGGGCTGTGGGGCGGGAACGACCGCACTCGACCGGGGTGGAGTCGGTCACCCAGAGCGGGTCGTCCCACAGGTCGGTGTCACGGGCCAGGGCTCGGATCGCTCGTTTGAGCAGGGGGAGGGCCTTGTGCAGGCGCTTGTTGTAGCCGGACTGGCCGGGCAGGTACGGAAAGGCGACGGGCAGGTGTGCGGGGACGTAGCGCAGCCAGCGGGTCTGGGAGGGCAGGCCGAGCAGGACCTGGGCGACCGCCAAGGTCAGTAGCTCGGCGTCGGTCAGCCGGGGTGGTCGTCCTGGGCGGGGTGATTCGCCCAGCCAGTCGTCGAGCTTCCCGTACAGTGCGGTCAGAAGGGTGTTGAGGTCGTTCGTCACACATCGATCCTCGACACCCTTCGTCGTGCGTGCACTCCGAACGACTTAGGACTTACTCGTCTAGGCCCCGCGCAGCCAGTACCCGGTGGGAGGCGATGAGGGCGCGGTCGGTGGCGAGGGTTTCGAGGAGCACAGAGCCTCGCTCCACGTCCACTTCAGCCAGGCCCTACGCTGCCCACACTCGGTCGTACGCGATGAGGGCTGAGTCGGTAGCGAGGGCTTCAAGGAGCCCTGTGCCCTGCTGCTCCGCGCCCACGTTAACGAGTCCCCGAGCCGCCCACACTCGGTCGGCGGTGTTGAGGGTGCGATCGGTGGCGAAGCTGTGCAGCAGTTGCGCGCCGAGATTCCTGGTCCTGTCCGCCTGGGCCAGCGCCCGGGCTGACTGTAGACGTCCGAAGGTGTTGAAGGTGGTGTCGGTGGCGAGGGTTTCGAGGAGGCGTGTGCCCCGCTCCACGTCCGCCCCGCCAAGCGCGGCCCGTCATAACCCGCGTCGGCCACGATCAGGATGTCGGGATCACCGCACTGCCCATGCCCATCCGCCATGAGCCGTCCGACCACCTCGCGCAGCTGGGCGGCGGTCACCGCGGCCAGATCATCACCCGGCGCCAGCCGGAGCGCATCCAGCGGCGCCGTCCACGAGCTGCGGCCCGTCTCCAACGCCACCACGAACGAGTACGGCCAGCCCGGGATCATGATGTGCTGGTCCTCGCCCCGCCCATAGGTGTGGCACAAGATCCGCTCCGGCGAGGTGTGCGCGTCCGGCCGCGGCCAGCACGTCACATCCACCGCCAGCACCAACCGCTCGTCCGCCGCTCTGGGCAGGGGCACCGTGCTCAACGCCCGACGCGGCCGCCCCACCTCGAGCCGGCCCCGATCCAGCGCCGCATACAGCGACCCATGACCTCGACGATGCTCACCGACCAGCGACAACTCCACCAGCGAACGCACCGGCCCATCACTGCGTAACACCGCATCGGCTCGCGCACTCAGACAGTCGTAAAAATCGGTCCGAAAGCGGCACAGCGCGGCAAAGGACTCGACACGAGCAGCCTCGTTCAGCACACTCATCCTCACGGCCTTGGTAGTGATCGTCAGCGTCTTCAGCAACGCTCATGATCACGCCGAGGCCGTCTCCATGTCCCGCGAACGACCCAACCTTCACCCAGTTCAACGAGCCAGCCGATGAGAAAGGTTAAAGATTAAGCTCAGCGCCTGCACGCGCTGGCAGAATATGGCCTACCCGGCCTGCCTGAGGCAGGTACGGACGGAGACCCAACCGTCGTAAGCGCTCCCACGAACGGCACGACCGGTGAACCCTGGACGCCGCACCTGCCCGGCTCCGACCACCGACGCCCCGCCGCGCGCGCACACACCAGCAGGCAGTTGCGCGAGGCTCTGGGCTGGGAGGAGAGCGTCTTCAACCTGGCGGTTGCAGCGGGGACCCTCCCGCCACCGAACATGAAGATGCCACGCTGGTCCGATGGTGTGGCCGAAACCCGCAGCGAATCCACATAGTGGACCAACGGCTGCCGCTCACATCTCCCTGAGCTGCGCCGTCGCCCTGGACCGCCGCAGATACTTCCTGCAGTCGGGGCCCGTACCTATGCTGCTGAAGGTGACTTCGACGGAGCATGAGATCTCCTTCCGGACCCTCGACGGCCAACAACTCGCTGGAACGCTCGTCACACCAGATGAACCACCAGAGCATGCCGTCGTCCTGGTCCACGGCGGCGGGGTGACTCGTCACGAAAGCGGCTTCTTCACCCGGATGGCTCGCGGGCTGGGTGAGCACAGCCTGGCGTCTCTCCGATTCGATCTGCGCGGTCACGGCGAAAGCGAAGGCCGCCAAGAAGAACTCACCTTGTCGATCATCCTCAATGACATCCGCGCCGCACTGCAGCATCTCCGCGAGACGACCGGAGCCGACAGACTCAGCCTGCTCGGCACAAGCTTTGGCGGCGGCATCAGCGGCTACTACGCCGCCCACCGGCCCGACGAAGTAACCCGCCTGGTGCTGCTCAACCCTCAACTCGACTACAAGAAGCGCACCATCGATAGCCGCCCCTTCTGGCACGACGACTACCTAGATGAAGATGTCGCCCGCCAACTCAGCGAACAGGGATCTATCACCTTTACCCCCACGCTGAAGCACGGCCGACCACTCCTCAACGAGGTCTTCTGGCTGAAGCCGAACACCGCTCTCGGCGCGATCAAGGCTCCAACCCTCATCGTTCACGGCACAAGGGACACCCTCGTGCCAATCGAGTCCTCTCGCTCAGCGCTGCCTCGGTTCACCGCTCCCTGCGATCTGGTCGAGGTTCAAGGTGCGCAACATACCTTCGCCGTCCATAATGACCCGCAGTACCGCAACCCCCAGACCCAGGCATGGCAGGCGGCAGTAGTCCAGACGGTTGCGAGATGGCTACAGGACGGCCGCCTAAGCGACAGGACGATCAGCTAGGAAGTCCTCCAGAGCGCGCACCTGCGGCCGGTGACGCCAGCGGCCCAGCGTCTGCAGCATGTCTCGCACGACAGTGACCGTCCGCCGTGACTGCGTGGCCCAAGCAACACGGGCTGCGCCGGCCAGCGTTGTGGACCACGCCGCGTTCCCTCGAGGCGGAGACCCGGCATGAAGCCATGCGCCAGCGGCAGGAAGCCGCCAAGCGCGAGCGGCAGGAGCGTCTACGCCAAGCCGAGGAGCGCCGCCAGCAGGTTGAGGAACAGCGCAAGCAGGCCGAGAAGGAGCGTCAACGCCAGGAGAATGAGCGGCGCCGGGCCGAGAGCCAGGAGCGGCTCCGTCTTTGGGCGATCGAGGCGGAGCGTCAGCGCGTGGCCCAGGAGGCCGAACGACGCGAACGAGAGCGTCGCCAACAGGAGCAGGCGCGGCAGGTGGAGCTGGCGCGTCGTGAACGTGACCGCCTGGAGCAGGCCGCCGCCCAGCAGTGGTGGAGTGAGGTGTCCCAGGCTCAGCTCACCAAGCTTCTGGACAGCGTCGCGGCGCTGTCGCTGGCCGAGCGCACCTCACGGGCGCTGGCCGCGTCCCTCGAAGCCGACCGCGGGCACGGATACGGCATCCCCGTCTACACCGGCCGTCGTCTGTAGGGAGTGGTCAGACCCTGCCCCAGCTCTCTCGAGCGGCTTCCCGCCGGAGCACGGATTTTCGTGCGCAACGCCCGTGAGAAGGCACGAATCACCGTCGCGGGGTTCGCGGACCCCGACCTGATCGTCCACTTCACCCTGCCCGACCACGAGCAGGTCGCCCTCCTGTGACCTGAGCGGCCGCAGTCGTCGTGGACGACGGCCGCGTCAGGGGTTGGGCCCCCGATGATGAAGGAGCCGGGGCCCACGGTCCACGGTCCACGACAGCGTTTCCAGGCTGGCCAGGAACAGAGCCACAGCCCCGGCCACAAACGTTGGGCGCCTTACCCAGCCTCGATGGCCAGCATCGAACGCAGGTCCGTGACGGACGGGCGGGCCTGCTCGGTGATGGGTACCGCGCGTAGCACCATCCTCGCGGTCTCCCGGATGTGGTTGGTGCGGAACTGTGCGGGAAGTGAATCGATCACGTTGGCTGCGATCCGGGCGCCCTCGTCCACCCCTCCGAGAGCGGCGGTGCTGATCGCCTCGTGCAACCGTGCGTTCACCCGGTACTGATACGAGCGCTCCGGAATGATGCGCAACACCTTGTCCCGGGCGGCATCCGCGGCAGCTTCGTCACCGGCGTAGGCGGCTACCCAGCTCTCGGCGAACGGGATCTGGTCCGGCCGGAAGAAGTCCCACCGATCACCCACCGCGCCACGATCCATGTGGTCATGGAGCGCGTGCAGGGTCGCGGTCGCCTCGGCCGGACGGCCTAGCAGAGCCAACGCCTTGGCCTGAGCTGTCATCAGCCGCGGCCATGGCCGGGGCGTGAGGCGGCGGGCGTGCTCGATCAGACGGAGCACCGTCTCGGGCTCGCGCTGGCCGTAGAGGCCGTGGATGGCCTCCTCGCCGCGCACGAGCAGGCTGAGGTCCAGGTCGCGTGATGCGTCGGCGTTCTTCTTGGCGGTGCTCCACCATCTGATGGCGCTCCCGTGGTCGCTCATCCGGGTGAGGGCGTTCGCCTGGATCGCGGCGAGGACCGCCGCCACCCGGTGAAGCTCGGTGAGTTCCTCCCCGCGGGCGCCTTCAATCTGCTGCCGCAGCACGTACAGGTCGATGGACAGGTCTCGGACCACCCGCGCGGGAGGGCGGGTACGCAGGGCGTGCAAGTGGTCAGCGCGAGCGATGTCCCAGTCCTCAGCACTGCGGTCCGGCGTGGTGGCCAGGTCCAAGCCCTGGCGGACGATCTCGTCGAACCCGAGGGCACCTGCACTGGCGGCCAGCCCGAACAGCTGTCGGCGTTTCGTGGCGTCCTCCCCGTTGTCCGCAGCCCGCATGCCAGCCCTATCTACAGTAGGCACAAAACCGTTCTGATCGGTAGGAGCCCCAAGTATGGCATTTCGCGGCTCTGGCGCATCCGAGACAAAAGCCTCAACCAGTGCACCGTAGGCCCCAAGAGCGTGGTCCAGCGAGACCGCGGTTTTGAGCGATGGATTGGCAGTGCCCTTTTCCAGCATGGTCACATAGCTGGGGCTGATATTTCCGCGTCGCGCGAGCGTGCGCACAGGCATGTCGCCGCGTAGCCGTCGCAAGACCTGACCGAACTGTGCGCCCATCAGCTTCCCCTGCCGGTGTTGCGTGCTCACTGCTGTTCAGAGCCCGTGAACAGCGGTGAACAACTGTGAACGCGAACCCTCTACCCCTGCCTTCCTGTGGCGGCCACGCTACTCCTGTGGCGGTAATCGCCCAACCGCATCGCCATCCGATTTAGGTGGAATCTACGCGAAAACGGCACTATTTCCGACCCGGAGCTCACCTCACATGCTGCCTGCCGAAAAGTCATTTACCACGGTCTACGCCTGGCGCGTCCGCAGCGAGGCCAACCGGGATATCTCGGGGGTTACCCCCGATCAGAGGAAGGCGCTCGCAGACATGCTCGGCGCGTTCGGCGAGCTGCCCGGCGTCCCCCTGCGCGCAGACTTGCGCATCGCCGACGTCGCCCCACGCGAGGTGGCGGTGCTGTACCGCCGCCCTCGCACCGTCGTCCGCGCTCACCGGCAGTGTGCACCCTTGCACGCGGACACGGTCAGGGCCTCACGGTGAGGCGCCAACCGGAGCTTCGGCGCCGGCAGCACGTAATTCCTCGCCGCCGCCCCAGTCGGGAAGCGCCCGTCATGACCACATCCCCTTGGAGACCGTGATGGATCTCGAACCGCAGTGGAACAGCCTTCCCTCGCTCGTGCAAGCCGCCATCGTGGGACAGGTCGGCCCGATCCACGACGTGCAGATCGTGCCCGGCGCTCCGCAGGAGTTCGCCGCGCGCCTGTACGGCCGCGACGAGGTGTTCGTCAAGCTGATCCCGGCCAGTAGCCCGTACGCCACCTGGCACCTTCAGGAGCGGTGGGCGGCCCGGCATCTTCCCCACTGGGCGCCTGTCCCCCGCATGGAGTGGAGCGGCGAGGTCGAGCAGTATCACCTCACCGCGTGGCAGCTGATCAACGACCACGCCCGCCCCGCTGACCTGACGTGCGGCTCGCCTGACGTGCCCGCTGTTGCGCAGGCGCTGGCCGAACTGGGCAAGTGCGGCCCATGCCCGAATGGTGCCCGCTCCGTCGTCGCGCACCTAAGCCCGATGCTGGCCGGAGCCAGCCTGGCCCTGGACCAGCCCGTACGTCTCCTGTATGGGAACACCGGCCTGTACGAGAAGGCGCTGGACGGCTTCGAGGTCGGCATGCTGAGCGGCGATGCCATGCTGCACGGCAACCTGTCGGCCCGCCACCTGCTCATCAAGGATGAGACCGTGTACGTAGTCGGCTGGTCGCGCGCTTCCAGTGGGCAGGCGTGGATTGACGCGGCGCTGCTGGCCCCGCACCTCATTGCCGCCGGGCACACGCCCGAGCAGGTCAACGCGCTGCTGTGGACGATCCCGGCCTGGCACGACGCTCCAACTCACTTGGTGGCCGGGCTGACTGTGCTGTGGACGCTGCACCACCTGCACGAGGCTCGCCACGCCGCAGGGCGCCATCAGATCTCCGAGTGTCTCGCCGACGCCGGCCATGAGTGGCTGGCATACCTGCTGACGCGCTGCTGACAGCGCCCACCTCACTGTGGAGGAGCCGACATGCTGGCCCTCGAGACTGCCGACACCACCAACCCCACGGTGTGGCGGCAGCACCTGGCTGAGCTCCAGGGCTACGCCCGCGACTGGTTCGTGCTGATGTACTCCCCGTACTGGGAGCGGTTCATCGGCTTCTACCGCGGCCACTGCGACAGCGGGATCATCCTCCAAGCGGCTGACCCCGAGGCGATGCGCATCCTCATGAATCGAGTAGCGCCGCCCGGCTGGCGCAACGACGCCATCCGCTCGATCGGCTCAGCCCGCCAGGTCGTCCCGATCGATCCGCGCGAGCTGCTGGACGCCATCGCCCCGCCGGGCGCCGCAGGCCTGCGCCGAGACGAGGTGGCGAGGGCCGTCGAGTGACAGATTGTGGTGTAGCCGGGGCTGGCGGCCGCCAACCTCGCCCATGTTCCGGCGTGGTCCGGCAGACCGATGGGCACCTTCTGCCGGGCCACGCACTGCGGCGCGAGCACGAGCCTTTCATGTGCTCACTCGAGGGCTCGGGCCGCTTGTTCTCGTGGTCCACGGCAGCATCGGGCTTGTCGTGGACCACGAGCTTCACCACTCCAGCCGGGGCCGGGGCGAGCCCAGCAGTCCTGCTCCGCGACGGCGGGAGTTGGAGGGAGGCGGGCGCCTGTGCGCTGCCGGCCCATGCCGTCCCTGTGCCACTGGCCGGCAGCCGCCCACCCTGGGGCATGTGCGTGTCCCAGGATGAGGTCGTGGGACGGCGTCCGGTCCTGCTGTCCCGCCACGCCGTCCCACGACCGTCCCGCCAGCTCAGCGAACACCGCCATGAACACCCCCGGGGTAGGGGAGGACTCGATGCTTGGCTGCGACTCCAACATCCTGCCTGACGGTTACTGGCCCTACTGCTCCACGCTCTGCGGAGACTGCCGCCTCCGGTGTGCCCAAGATCACCACAACGGAGTGAGGACTCGTCCTGGCCTCCATGGCGCGGGCCGGTGCGCCGCCTGGGCGAGCTGCCGTTGATGTACCAGCCGGGCGAGCAGTGGCAGTACCAGATCAGCAGCGACCTGGTCGGCGTGCTCGTCTCCCGGGTCACCGGCCGGCCGTTCGAGGAG
>NZ_JBSGCE010000139.1:0-11925 GCF_053601695.1 Nonomuraea sp. NPDC004702 | reverse complement strand
CCGCCGGCCAGCCGCCGGCGGAGCACGACCTGCCCAGCCCCGGCACCGTGACCCGCGTCAGGACAGACCGGTGCGTGAAGCCCCCCGAGAGGCGCGGCCACGCGCCCCGCCACCGCCGCGCCATCACCACAGCGGCAAAGACCAAGCCGACCCCCACGCCAGCACCACGAACACTGGCCAGTCACAGGACTACGCGATCGAGAGCACCGCCAGCGCTGGCTGAGCCCATTCCACACCAGCGCCATCTCCTCCGCTCGCAAGGCGCGCATCCTTCCGCCTCCGTCCCCACAGCGGGATGCCGTCCAAGCGGGCCGCGGCCGCTCAGGCCACACAAGCCCAGGTCCGCTCGCCTCCCGGCTCAGGCGAACCTACGTGCCTTTGGAGTACGGAGCACATCCCGTCGCGGGTTCGATCCGATGCCGATGAGGTCTTCCACACCCCACACGGCACAGCGCGAAATCTAGGCTTGTGGCCACCCCCCTGTCCCGATGGAGGCATTCATGTCCGGGCCTGATCAGCTGTTCGCCGCGCCGAGACCGGTCAAACTGGCGCGGGCCTGCCTGTGGGCGCAGACACTGATCCTGCTCCCGCCGCTGCTGGCGCTGATCCAGTACGCGCGGTGGGGATCCGGCGAGCTCACCGGCCCCGTCATCATCATGCTAGCCGTGCAAACGGCCGCCATTTTAGGGTTGTGCGCGCTGTCCGTCATGACCCCGAGTCGGCGTAACTGGGTGCGACTGTCCGCGATCTGGCTCCAGGCGCTGCTCGCGCTCCGCGGCCTGAGCACCATGTTCAGCGAACACGGGTTCTTCTGGGGCGCCCTGGGTCTGCTGGTAGCGGGAGTGGGAGCGACGCAACTCCTCACCGAGCCCGCCCAAGACTGGTTTCATCTGCGAGGACAGCGGGGAGCGTGAGCCAGCTGAGCGCTGAGGGACTCTTCGGCCAAGACGCCCACCGCACCGACGCCCGGGGCCAGCCACGGCGCGACCGTATGGTCTGGCGGGCCTACGCCTTCGCGGCACGGCACCTGCTCGGGCTGACGGTGCCCAGCCTGCTCGTGTTTCCGCCACTCGGCTTGATCGCCGTGTCGACGCTGCTCGTGGTCGCCGACGGGTCGGCCGCGGTGGTCAACGGCGACTTCCAGCTCATCGGCTCACTCGGCGTTCCGGTACTGGTGTGGGCAGCGGTGGTGATGGTCGCCACAGTGGCCGGACAGATGGTGGTGCTGCCCGCGACGGTGATACTCGCCGCCGGACGGCTGGTCGGCGAGAACGTCTCCGTCTCCGGCGCGATGCGGGTCGCGGCCCGGCGCTGGCCCGCGATGCTGGCACTGCTCCTAATCGGCGCGGTCGTGATCGCGGCGGACGCCGCGGCCGGCTTCGGCCTCCTCATGTGGAACGGAGCGCAGGTCACGGCGTTCGCCGTGACGGCACTCCTGGTCCTGTTCTCACTGCCGTGCCTGTTGGCCGTACCAGGCGTGGTCCTGACGAAGCGGTCCGCCAGACGCTCGCTCGCCCTGGCCTACCGGCTGACCTCCCAGGCCGCCTGGGCGACCGCGTTCACGCTGGCCTTTGGAGTCGTGATCTTTCCCGCGCTGGCTCAGCAGGCACTGAACGCGGCCACGTCGGCGATACCCATCGCGCGGATCGGGGCGGGCTGCGTTCTGGCACTGGTGGCCACACCGTTCCAGGCGACCGTGATCGCGCGACTGTTCCTTCGCCGCCTGCTGATCGCGGGCAAGAACACCGAGTTGCGGAAGATCGTGGATGGCCTGCCCCAGAGCGCGTCACACCCGGCCCGGCCCGCGCCGGTGCTCGCGGCGCTCCTCCTGCCGGCCCTGCTGTACGGCGGCGCGGTGCTGGTCAACCCGCTCGGCTGGCTGGAGGTCTCCCAGACGGCCGTCACCAAGAACCTGCCGCCCGACTCAGGCATGGAGACGTCCCAGGCGGACGGCCGCCCGCGACCGCGGCTCGATTGGTCGGACAAACTCACCCTGCGCACGGGGCCAGGGGGGCGCATGGTCATGCTCCTGGACGGCTCCCGCCAGGCGAAGCTACTGACGTGCCTGGACAGCGGCTGTGCCCAACCCCGGCTCACCTGGGCCGAGCCGGCCGCCGTCGACGCCGAGCGCATCGCCGTCAGCGCTCCCCTGGCCGACGGCCGCCTCGCCGTGACAACCTGGGCACTGGAAGAGCACTACCAATGGGTCTACGACAAGAATTGGCGCTCGCAGCTCGGGCTGCTGCTCTGCGACGCGACGGCCTGCGCACCGGCCCCCGGAGGCAAGAAGCTCGCGGAGGTGACGTGGGCCGACCGGAACAGGGAAGTCGCCCTGGCCGCGCGGCCAGGCGGCGGCCTGGTGGTCGCCCAGCTCCACGGGCTCGCCAAACAGCGCGACGTCGAGGGGGAACTGCTCTCGCTCACCATCTGTGACGATCCGGGGTGCGCCCATCCACGCGCGAAGGACGTCACCAACGTCCCCGTGTCCAGCGACACGGGCGGCGGACGCGATCTCATCGCCGGCGTGGGCCCGGACGACCGCGCCATCATGCTCCGCCTGGATCAGGACAGCGGCGCCATTCAGGTCATCTCCTGCGATGACCCCGCCTGCGCTCGAGCGCGCGTGGAGCAGCCCGTCGCGGATGAATCGCCCGATACCTCCCCCGACCGCCCCGTCCGGCCCCCCGCCGCCATGGCCATCCGGGCTGACGGTCGTCCGCTGATCGCCTACCAGGACATGGCCGACGGCACGATCAAGCTGCTCGACTGCCGCACTCGCGCGTGCTCACAGGCCGACACGGTCACGCTGACCGCACCGCGTGACCGTGTCGCGAGGCCCGCGCTGGTGCTGGATCGGGCGGGGCGGGCCTTGGTGGCCTTCAAGGACCTCGACCGCGAACAGATCGTCATCGCCACCTGTACGGGGAAGCGCTGCACACAGACTCCGGTGACGACGATTCCGCGCGGCGGCGGCAGCGGCCTGGCCATGACATTGGACGGCCGCGGCCGGCCAACGCTCGCCTGGATGAACGTCGGAGCCGGAGACGACTGGGACGTGATCGTGACCACGCCACTGACCCTTCGATGACGCGAGGAACCGGTGACCGTGATGGAATACGTCGAACGGCTGCGCGAGGGCCGCGTGGCGTTTCGGAGCTATCGGGACGCCGGGCGGCATCTGGTGCGGCTCGCGCTGCCCGGAGCGCTGGTGAACGTGCCGCTCGCCATCTTGTCCCTCCTGGCGCTGACGGTGGCGACCGGCGGCTCGGTGGCGCTGGTCAACCAGCGGTTCGAGCTGATCGGAACGTCCAACGCCCCGCTGGTGACCTGGACACTCGTGCTGGCGGCGGTCGCGCTCGCGGGACAAATGGTCGTGTTCCCCGCCACAGTCATGATCGCCGCGGGGCGCCTGGTCGACCGGCACGTGCCCCCCATCGAGGCACTACGGGCGACGGTGCGACGGCTGCCGTCCCTGCTCGTCCTGCTCCTGGTGGCCGCTGTGGCCTATGCCGCGTGCTTCGGCGTTCTCCTAGCGATCCATCAGCGATGGCTGGCCACGGTGGTACTGGCGGCAGTCGCGTACGCGGCGATGCCGGTGCTCTTGGCGGTGCCCGCCATCTTGTTGCACGGCTGCTCGGGGCTGGGCTCGATCCGCCGCGCCTACCGCCTGACCGAGCTGAGGTTCGCGCCGACCGCGTTCACGCTGGCCTTCGGAGTCATCCTCATTCCCGGCGCGGTGACCTGGGCCTTGGAGTCAGGACTGGGTCTGCTCCCCGGACCACTCGCGACCCTTGCAGGGGGCCTGGCCAGCACCGCGCTCGCGTTGGCCATCACGCCATTCCAGGCCGCTGTGGTCGCGCGCCAGTTCCTCCATTGCGTAGCCTGGCGAACCGAGGTGACCAACTCGGACCTGGAGCACGGCCTGCCCGACGGCCCGCCGCCACGCGGGGGCGGGCTGAGCCTCCTGGCGATGGCGCTGCTTCCCGGACTGCTGTGCAGCCTAGTCGTACTGACCAACCCGTTCGGGTGGCCGGAAATCACCCAGACGAACGTGACCGAGTCGTGGCAGTCGGCTAAGCGTTCCAGCTCCTCCGGCGGCGCGCCCGTGTTACGACCCAACGCCCTGCGAGATATGCACCCTGGCCGCGACACAGGACCGATCATGGTCATCGACGGCTTCGAAAACTATGCCAGCCTGCTGGCCTGTTCCGACGTCTCCTGCCGGAAGACGACTTTCACGTGGGCGGAGTCACCCGACTTCTCCACGAACGCGGCTCCTGGCGCGGTCAGCTCGCACTTGCCTGATGGCAGGCTCCTGCTGACCACCTGGTCCTCCAGCGGACTGCGGCTGCTGACATGCGAGGCGAACAAGTGCGTGCCAACCCCCAGCAGCCAGGACATCGCCAAAGCGAACTACCCCGCGCAATACACAGGGGTGGCACTGGCTCTACGGCGGAATGGCGGGCTGGCCGTCGCCTTCGCCGACAAGGAGCCGGTGAAGGGTGACGACAGCCCGACCAAGGACATCATCTCTCTCATCTTCTGCGCTGACCTCAGCTGCTCACGCCCGGAACCCAGGCAGGTCGCTCGCCTGGACGCGACCGCGTACCTGCCCGATACGCACAACCTGGCCGTCGCGATGGCACCCGGCGATCGTCCTGTCGTCGCCCGGTTCGACACCACCAGCGGCCAGATTCATGTCATCTCCTGCGCTGACGCCGTCTGCCAGCAGCCGCGCGTCACCCGACCCGTCCCTCCCTATCCGCCGGGCGTCTACGACAGGCTGGGCAGATTCATCGGCCTGGCCATGGCGATACGGGCCGATGGCCGCCCGGTGATCGCCTACCGGGACCTGAAGGATCGCGCGGCCAAGCTCCTCGACTGCCGCACGCCCGACTGCGCGCGGGCCGACGTGATCACACTGGGTCCTGGAGGCCTCTACCGTTCGACTCCGGCGCTGGTGTTGGACCGGGCAGGACGGCCGCTGGTCGCGTACCAGAACCAGGACGGAACCCGGCTCATGCTCGCTACCTGCACCGGACATCGCTGCGTTAGCACAGCAGTGGCCAAAATGAGGGGCGCCGGCGACGGTTTGGCCATGACCATGAACGGCGAGGGCAAACCGACGATCGCCTGGATCGACGACGATGGCTCGCTATTCAACGGCACGTGGGCTCTGGTCGTCACGACGCCGCTCAACCTCAGCGCGGGCTAGATGGTTGAGTCTCTGTGGGGCGAGGTGATCAGTGGTCGTAGCGGGTGAGTGACCTTTTGATCGGCTGGCCGGGTGGTCGTTGTGCCAGATGACTGCGGCCGGCGCGAGATCTTGGCGAAGACACCGACGGTGACGCCGCTGGGGTCCGGCCACCGTGTCGTTCCAGGTCGAGCTGGCTCTCGTAAGTCCGGTTGATCGACTCGATGGTCTGGCGTAACGGCTTGAACAGCCGCGCGCCGTCCCGCTCTGCGTTTCCGGCCCGGGCGCGGCCGTCGGCGCATGAGCGCCAGATGCCGGTGCTCGGCCCATACCCGGGGCGCGCTGGCAACCATGCCCAGTGGTACCTCGCGCTCATCGGTCTGGCGTCGCTCAGCCCAACAGCACCAACAGCCGCCCATGGCGCCCGGCAGATGCCGGCGCGGCCCCCAAAGGAGCCGGAGCGGGAGGCGCTGGCAGCCGCGTCGACCACGCGGCCAAGGCGCCGCGCCGCACGGTCTCCACCGTGGATTCGGCCCTTACCTCACCCTCCACCACGAGGCGCCGCGGGCCAGGACCCGGATCACCACCACCCGCCAGGACATCGACTTGCGCGGCCGCTGGCCGTAGCCCGACCGCCGAGGCGGACGGAGAAGCACGCCACATGGTTCGGCGCGCGCGTACCGCGACCAGCGGCGCCCACAGCGGCCGCCCTACAACGCCGACACCACCGCCAGCGTCACCAGCTCGACATCACTCCATGGAGACGCGGAACCCACCCGCGGCCCGCCATGGAGCCACCTCCGGCGCACTCTCCAGGTCGCCGCCCCTCACATCGAGCGCGGTCGCGAGGACATTCAGCTCGGTTGCCCACCCCGGGAATGGACACCCTCGCCCCATCCCCGCGGCTACGCCTTGGACTCATGCATCCAGAGAATTCGGCACGTACATCGATCGCTCCTGCGGCGCGTCCCATATTATCTAAACGCAATCTACGCAGACAGTCACGAAGGCGTCAGGAAGCAGCTAGTCAATCATTAAACGAAGCGATAGTTTACGTACGACTAGTCCACGCGGAGGCGGTCCCCACCGGGGAAACCCTTGGCGATGACGGCCGCAAGGCGAAGGAGAGATCGTGGCTCGGCGACGTTCCCTGGCATCGAGCATCGCTCAAATGCAGCGTGAGGCTGCCCGCGCACAGGCCCAGCGCGCACGGGCTCAGCAAGCGGCACAGCGAGAGGCCGAGCGAGCCCGGGCAGCGTACAAGCGAGCCAAAAACGCAGAAGAAAAGGAGCGTAAGCGCCTCTATCAAGAATCACGAATGGCCGACGTCGCCGCATCAAATGAAGACATTGAGCTTCGCGTGGAGGCTCTCGCGTCACTCCTCAAGGACACTCTGACCGTTGACGATCACATAAACTTCGACTCCCTTAAGATCTCCGCGAGCTTGCCTACTTGGCAACACCAGCACCTAGAAACGCCTCTACCCGCCCCTCAGTGGGAAAAGTTCGCTCCCGCGGCGCCGACCGGGCTCGGGAAAGTCTTCGGAAAGTCCAAGCACGAACAGGCCGTAGCAGACGCCCAAGCCAAATATCAGCAATCTCTCGCCCGGCATGCTGCCGATGAGCAGGCCAGAATGAGTGCTCTCGGCCAGGCGCGATCCGATTTCGCCGCAGCGGTGGAGGCCACGAAAGCCGAGGCTCGAACGCAACACGCCGAGGTCGATGCCTTTCGCGCTGAGTACCAGGCTGGGGACCCGGACGCTGTCGTCTCGTACTATGACATGGTTCTCCAGCGGTCCAATTACCCCGAGAATTTCCCGCAGAACTTCAAGATGGCTTACGTCCCCGAATCACGGCAGATCGTCGTGGAATATGAGCTCCCGTCGGTCGACGTAGTTCCTCATGTCAGAACGTTCCGGTACGTGAAGAGCACTGACACAGTCAATGAGACTGCCAGGCCGGCCACGCAAATAAAGAGCATCTACGCTTCAGTCATCGCGCAGATAGCGTTGCGGACGTTGCACGAACTCTTCGAGGCAGATCGCGGCCGCCATCTGGACGTGATCGTATTCAATGGCGTTGTCGATACGGTCGATAGAGGGTCAGGACAAAAAATTCGGCCCTGTTTAATTACTCTTCGCACGACCCGCGAAGTCTTCGCCAACTTGAACCTCTCCCAGGTGGATCCGCCCACGTGCCTCAAGCGCCTTTCAGCGGGCGTATCCAACAATCCCGCGGAGTTGACCCCTGTTCGCCCAGTCCTCGAGTTCGACATGGTGGATGCTCGGTTCGTCGAGGAGTCGGACGCCCTGTCCCTCGTAGACAGCCGCCCGAATTTGATGGAACTCAGCCCGAATGAATTCGAGTCACTCATACAGAACCTTTTCACCAAGATGGGGCTCGAGGCGCGCCAGACGCGTCCCTCGCGCGACGGCGGCGTCGACTGCGTAGCCTTCGACCCCCGGCCGATATTCGGCGGCAAGGTCGTCATCCAAGCCAAACGCTATAAGAACACTGTTGGCGTCTCCGCCGTGCGCGATCTCTTCGGCACGCTGACCAATGAAGGTGCCAGCAAGGGCATTTTGGTAACCACATCTGGATACGGTCAGGCTTCCTTCGACTTCGCCCAGAATAAACCTATAGAGCTGATCGACGGCGCCAATCTGCTGTACCTGCTGAACGAACACGCAGGACTTCAAGCGAAGATCCTGCCGCCAAACGATTGGCGAGACCCTGCCTGAACCCCCTGTCCGGCATCGCACACGAGTCATCTGGGTTGTCGCGCTACGAACCGATGGTACGAGCACTACGCGCTCATAAGCTCATCGGCACCGCCCTTCCGCCGCACCTTGGCAGCCACAAACCGGCCTTCACGGGCTTCGGCGCTAGGCTGTCGCCGCCCTCGCGCGTCCTGACCCAGCCTGCGTCGCCTCTGGCCACTGACAGCCCGACCCGGACCAACAAGGCCGAGCGAGCCGCAGCCCGCCGTCGTCGATTGCCGCTGCCCCGGCGAACAGAGCATCACCGATCACCGAGTTCGGTAACGCTCGCGGCGTAAGCCCCAGCACATGGAGACCGGAGTGCCAGATGACCATGGGACCAAGCCAGCAGGCGCGTGCTGGCGGCGTCGACGCGACCTGCCCCAGCCAATTCTCGTCAGCCGGCTGGGACTCGGTCCTGGCCGCGTGAGGGGGTACCAGCGCTAGTGCGGTGACCGCTAACGTTCACCGGGTTCAGTGACCTGCGGCCGGTCAGTCGTCGTTGACCAGCCACTGCCGTCCGTCGATCAGCTCCCGGACCGCGTCGAGCTGTCCGGCGTGCGTCGCAGTGTCGACGATCACGTGCATCAGCACTTCGCGCAAAGACCCCAGCCGCCATGACCTCGAACCGAACATCTTCGTCGGCCACCAGGCCGGCGCGGCATCGATCGCCGTCGCCCCGATGACCATGTTCGACTGCTCGATCGTCCGTCTATACCGCGCGAGCACGTCCGCACCGGAGAACTCCTCGGGGACCTTCCAACCGAACTCGCCGACCACGAGCGTGTCGATGACCTGGCGATCGGCGGTCATCGCGCCGCGAAACCAAAGCGCCTCGGACCAGGTCAAATGGTGCACCAGGTCGCGGGGCGACCAACCGGACGGCAGCACCACCTGGCGTAGTTGCCCCTCGCCAAGGCCGTCCAGGATGCCCAGGACGTGCTTGCGCTGCGAGTCCAGGTAACCGACCAGTGTTTCGCGCTCCACGACCCTTGCCCTCCCCACGATATTTGCCGACGTCAGACCATACAACAACGAGATCGGCAACCGCGTGGATCAACGTGAGCGCGGTCAAGCCGGTGCGTTGTCCACCCGGTGAACGTTCATGGTCACCGCACTAGGCATCGTGGTGGAGGGCATCGCCGAACGGGTACCCGCCGTCACGGGGCCGTTCACGAACCGGGCGCACGCCGCCCATCCCAAATTCCAGAAGCGCATCGGCGAGCTTTTGATCCTGGGGGGAGGTCCTGTTCGAGAACTGGGTACCCCCTCCACGAGCCGGATATCTGGAGCCGTGACCCGAATCTCCTTCCCGCGGGCGAACCATGAACTCTCGCACCCGCCAGTAACCCACATCGTCCGCCGGAAAAGTGGAGGGGTGACTGTGGAATTCAAGCGGCTTACACTGCCAGTGTGATTCGCGCTGTGGTGTTCGACATCGGCGAGACGCTGGTTTGCGACGATCGCCATTGGGGGTCCTGGGCTGACTGGCTCAAGGTACCCCGCCACACCATGTCCGCGCTCGTCGGCGCGGTGACGGCGCGGGGCTTGAGCAACGCCGAAGCGCTCCGCGTGATCCGCCCCGGCCTCGACCTCCAGGCCGCCTACAGGGAGCGTGAAGTCGCCGGCCAAGGCGAGTTTCTGGACGGTTCCGATCTATATCCCGACGTACGGGCCGGGCTGCAAGCCCTACGGGATATGGGCCTACGTGTCTGCGCGGCAGGGAACCAGACGGCCAAAGCCGGCGATCTGCTGCGCGGACTCAGCCTTCCCATCGACGCCATCGCCACCTCGGCGGAATGGGGTGTGGCCAAGCCGGATACCGCCTTCTTTGATCGCGTCATCAAGTTCGCCGGTGTGGCCCCCGCTGAAACGCTCTATGTCGGCGATCATCCTGGGAACGATGTCATTCCGGCCAGAAAGATGGGCCTTGTCACATGCCTCATCCGACGAGGCCCCTGGGGGCATCTCTGGAGCGACGACCCGGTCGTACCGGCCGACCTTCGAATTAATGATCTCACAGACCTGCCGGCGCTCCTGAAGGCGACCGGACGGAGCCCTGAGGCCCTCGGCGAGGCAAAACAGGCGGGTTCGGCAGAGCACGGCGGACCCACCGGCGGTTAAGGACCGCATCTGGATCACACCCCCGGCACAGGCGCCGTTTCAGGCGAGGGTGACGCCTTGGCCTGGACGCAGCGGGTGCTGAGCGGGTGAGTCATCCCAAGAGCTTCTGGTAATGGACGAAACTGAGCCAAGGCCGCCTGACTACAGGCTTTGGTGTCGCCATCGTGCCAAATCACCGAATGGTGCCGGGAGCTGAGGATAGAGTGTTGATTGACGTCCGCACCCTCGAAGGACATATCCGCATGAACGGCGACCGTGTATCAGACCCACGAATTGAAGCCATCCAGCGGACGCGCAGGATAGCGGCGAAGACCCTCGCCAAAGCCATACGCGAGGAAGCGCCGAAGCTTACCGAGCTGTCACTGTGTGCCCGCTGGGGACGGTTGCTCGCGAACCACGGCGACCTACTAACACAAGGCTGGTATCAGCCACCCCCAAATGGTCTCAGTGTACTGATCGGCACCCCACCCAACTTCGAACGCATGTCGTATGTGTCGCTACGTCACGAGGCCATGTGGCCGCGAGCGGACATCGGTCTCTACGGAAATTCGATGATATACGCCTATTGCTCGCCCATCGACCAGAGAACGAAGATGATCGGAGACCTGGGAATCACCCTCTACAACGGAGCGGACTCACAGATCAAGGATCATCTCGCCACCTGCTTCGACATCACCGCGCGGGTGGCGGCCTACGCCGAGGTTGATATGGAGTTGCGTGAACTCTACCGGTTCGCAGCGGACCTCATTGACAAGGCGGGCATGGCCAACAAGACGTTCAGTACCACAGACCAGTCGGGGGGCCTCGACGTCGGACACACCCTGCCGTGGAGCTTCAACGCGCCCACGCCCGAGGAACAGCAAGCTCTTGAAAGCGGCGATCTCCTAGTCATCGCGGAGACGATCAGCCGCGCACGCCGTTTCCTGAATGCCAAGGAGAGCCAGCGGATTCTCCCAACAATGGGTTTCACGGTGGAGCCGAGGATGGCAAGCCCGGAATGCCCGCTGGCTAGCTTTCATGTACTCATCACGTTCACCAATGGAGTGAAAAGCGTCCACGCTGATTTCTCCGAACTGCTTGACCTGTTCGACATGCCTTCATACCTGCCACGGCGAGCCCTTGAAACACTTGGCTACAGCTGCCCATCCCCTTGATCTTCCAGCGCCGAGAAGACGATGTCATGCGAGACGCGAGGTATCTTCTCAAGCAGGACGGCGAAATCGCCGTCCCTCTTGGGCCCGAAGCCGCCAGAGCGGGTCTCCTCCAATCTCGGCAAGTGAGACCAAGAGGGCGCGCGGTCCGACGGTGGGCGAGAGCGCTGCCGCGGGTGCTGAACTGCACGGACCCTCGGCCGCCAGCGGGCATCCCCGATCGGCATGCCCCTCACAATCCCGGCCGACCTCGACGAACTCGCGGTCACCGTCCACCGAGGTCAGTACACCAAGGCCGAGACCCACGTGGAAGACGCTAAGTGGTCTGCGTCGTAAATCCTTCGGGGGTTATGCGGCGGTCTCCAGTCCGGCAGGCTGATGGTCGCAGTCATCGCACTGCTGGAGGTTGGACTCTTTCTGTTCGTGTCGCTCGATCCGGGCCAGCAGGTCCTCGAGATCGGCCGGAGTGAACTTCCATCTGAAGGGCCGGGCGGTCGCGTTGTAACGCCACTCGAAGGCGACCAGCCGGTCTTCGACCTGGTCAAGACTGGTGAATAGGCTAGCGCACCGCCGCGCGTGTACTCGTGGTTGACGCGCATCGTGCGGTGCGGCAGGGGCCGCGCGGCTCGGACAACCGCCTGGTCTGACCGCTGCCGGGGGGTGACGGTCGTCTTGGCGTGACTGCCGCCTGGCGTGGC
>NZ_JBSGCE010000138.1:0-12239 GCF_053601695.1 Nonomuraea sp. NPDC004702 | reverse complement strand
CGAGGCCCGTCTGGCCGCGACCCGGCGGGACCGGACCCAGCCGCGCTGGCTACCACCGAGAGACGGTCCCACTGGCGTCCGCTACGGTCTGAGCGTACCCAGCGCATCCGCTCCCGGATCGCCACCGCGACCGCCCGCGGAAAGACACCGCCTCAGAACTCTGGCCGACCGCGTACCACAACAAGCACAACGTCCCCCCGCGCCAGGTCCTCGACCAGGCACGCTCTTGGGGGCATGACCGCCGACGACCGTGATCGCGCCCAGCGCGCCAGCCAGTTCGGCGGGACGCCTCCGCCCCTGGGCCGCTACCTGGCCGTCGAGCGTGTCGGCGCGCGGTTCGCCACTCGCGACACCGACCTCAATCCCAACCCGGACGACCTCGAGGACAACGCCCACCACGAACGGCCGCGCCGTACCCGGCTACGCGACGGCCCCGCTCGCCGCCTTGTACCCGACCGGCACCCACCGATCCAAGCCGGCCGAAACGAGGGGTGGCTGACCGTGCGCGGCAGGGGTCGGGGAGGTTGTTCGCCCCGTTCACCCCGCGCGGCGGCCACGTCCGCCGCGCCAAGGCGGGCACCGAGGTCCACATGAGCGGCCAGACGGTCGGCGACGTCATCACCAGCCGCGCCGACCAAGCCGGCCCACCCGAGATCGGTGGACACACACGACTTCCGCCGTACCTACACCGGGAAGCTCCCACACGCCGGCGTTGACCTGGCAATCACGCGAGCCCCGCTCGGGCACGTCCCTCGACCGCGACCGCGGTACGACCGGCGACCGGAACAAGACCGCCGAGGCCACCGGCGGCCCGGGTACTCCCGGCGCGGTGCGTCTCCCGGGCGCCGCGCGCCGCCGGAAGACGCCGTGATGGACGTCGGCGCATCGGAGGCGGACATCACGCCGCGCCGTAGGCCGTCCGGAGCTCATGGTGAGCATGTGGGTTCATCAGCGAGAACGAACATTCCCAGCAATGAGAAGAGGGAGACTGCGAGCCAGGCCATTAGAGATACTCATAGCTGGGCTGGTACACGAACTGGTGTGTCACCAATCAGTAGACGTACCATCGGAGGTATGGCTAAGAACGCATCGTTCAGCTTGAGCGAAACCGTGCTCGACCTCATCGTGGCCGGCGCCGAGCGAGAGGGATTGAGCAAGTCCGCATGGATGGAGCGGGCGGCCGTCTACTATGCCGTCGTGAAGGGCGCACCGGCCGACAGCTCCAGTGACGCGCTCCTCGCCGAGGCGCTCGCCGATGAGCGGGAAGCCGCCGCCGCCGATGACGAGTTTCACGAACGAGGCGCAGCGTGATCCAACTCCAGACCGGCGGGGTCTACCTCTACGCCCCCAAGGGCATCGACCGGGAACGCTTGATGCTGGTCATCTCCGCGCCCGGTGTGGTCGACTCCCGCCGGCGGTTCATCACCGGCCTGGCCGTCATGTCCTCCCACGACGGCGACACGCTCACGGTGCCGATCACCGTGGGCGACGCTCGCCGCTACGTCAACACGACCCAGCCGCAACGGCTGATCCGTGACTGGTTCCTCGAGCACCACGGCAGCCTCTCGCCCCAAGAGATGGAAGCCGTACGGGCTTACCGCCGCCTCGCAGAAGATCTGTGATCCACATCACTCACCTCTCCTCTTCTCGGCCTAGTTTTTTAAGTAGGGCGGCTGACCGCTGGCACGGCCCCGAGAGGAGCGTTCCCCGTGACCAAGAAGACCACAATGAGTGCTGCGGAGGAGCGACGTGCGAAGATCGCCTACGCGGCAACCGGCGAGCTCGCCGGCCACGCCATTGGAGCCCTCACCGGCCCCCTCCACCTGGTGGTACAGCCCGTTGTGGCAGCAGGCGTCCGCGAATTTGGGGACGCGGTGATCGAGGCCGTCAAGAAGGGCGAATACGAGCCCATCGACATGACCGGCATTCAGGGCCTTTAGAACTTGCGGAGAATTAACACGCTGAGTTGATCTTGTTTGTAACGGCGCCGGTACTCATGGCGTAGGTGATGAGGTCTGCGGCGGAGTAGAGACGTTTGGGGGCGGGGGTGATGGTGTAGCCGACCTGTTCGAGGAGGGGCCGGATCTGGCGGATGGCTCGGTTGGCCGTCATGAGGGTGACCTGGAACAGCTCGGCGAGGACCGCTTGCGGCAGGCCGAGACGGTGATGCAAAACAGTGATCAGAAGGCGTTCGGGGAGAGTGAGGGCGGGGTGGCGGCCGGTCCCGGCCGCTACTTGACGTGGGCCACCGCGTTGACGGCGCAGGTCGGTTTCTCGCTGCGCATGTCGCAGGAGGGTCAGCTGGTCGATGAGCTGGTCCCATCCGTTCTGCGGCAGTCCGGTCAGGGTGGGGTGGGTCAGCCAGGCATGGTCGTCTCGCTCATGTCGTGGCGCCGTGGCGGGGACCTCGGGGACCTCGGGGACCTCGGGGTCTCGGTGGCCGTCGGCCAGGTCGGTAATAGCGTGTAGTTCCAGTCGCCGTGCCAGTCGTGGCTGGTGAAGGGGAGGTCGGCCAGCTGAGCGTCACTGATGGTGACGCCGGTGGGATATCGCCCGGTGTCCAGTTCGGCGTGCACGGTGAGCCCGGTCGTGGTGGTGGTCGCGGCGATGCTCCGCACGATGACCTTGTGGCTGGTCAGTGGCCTGCCCCGCCAGTTCATCGTGATGTGGCGGAACAACCGGTGCTCGATGCGGTTCCATTTCGACGGCCGGGTGGCAGGTGGCAGACCGTGATGGCCAGGCCGGTCTGGGCAGCCAGCGCGGCGAGTTCAGCCTTCCACGCGCGGGTGCGATATCCGTCCGAGCCACCCGCATCTGCGGTGATCAGCAGCCGGTGTGCGTCCGGATAGGCGCTCTGGCCGGCGCCGTTCCACCAGCGGCGGATGGACTCTACGGCGAACGCGGCGGTGTCGTGGTCGGTGCCGACATTGACCCAGCCGCTATCGGCTGCCAGGTCGTAGATACCGTACGGGATGGCCTTGCCCAGCTGCGCATCGAGGAAGTCATGGGTGGCGACCACGACCGGCTGACCCGCGGGCCGCCATTCGCGACCGGCGTTTTCGAACGTGCCGATGAGCTCCTTCTTCTTGGTATCGACGCTGACCACCGGCTCCCCAGCCGCCTGGTACCGCTTGATCGGCTCATTGATGTAGCGGAACTGGGCGTCGCGATCCGGATGCCGCTTGCCTTCCAAGGTCTTGATGTTGGCCTGCGGGCTGAACCCCTCCTGACGCAACAGATCGGCGACGGTATCGGCGCTGACCTTGTGCCCTTGCCGGGTAAGCTCCGCGGCGAGCTTGCGGGTCGCGGTGGTTGTCCACCGCAACGGCGACATCGGATCCCCGCGCATGTCCGGCTCAACCAAAGCCAGCAGCGCCGGACGCATGTCCGGATCGAGATCGGCCACCCGCTTGCGCCCACCACCAGGGCGGCGCACCCGGCTCAGCGGCTCCTGCCCCGACTCCAATTCGTGCACCCCGGCCGATACCGTCGCCTCGCGAACCCCAGCAGCTCGAGCCACCGCCCGGATCCCGCCATGCCCCAACGCGCGGGCTTCGGCCCCCATCAGCGACCGCCGCTGCCGCTCATCCAGATGCGGAAAGACCGCTTCGAACTTCACCGCCAGCATCGTCACCGTCTCTGCTGCCACACCCATACCACAGCAACGATCGAGATCCCGAAAAGCTACGGGTTATTCCGCTGCAGGCCCTTAGCCGCACAGCCATACGAAGAAGACAGGACGCTACGACAGTCACAGGACGATCACCTTTTTTCGCCCACCAGGCACAACGACGGCGAGAAAGCGCTCTGGAGAGTTTGCGCCTAACAAGCGTCCCTCTGGCGTACTACCGTTAGAGACGAGGAAAGGGCCCGAGCCGCTGCAACGGCCCAAAGCCCTTCTCGTCGCACTCAACCCGCTGGCCCCCCGGACGAGAGTCCCACGCGTTAAATGCCTGCACTACCAATGCCAGGCTATCCACGCAGTTGGGATGCTGCAATCAAAAGACGTTGCGATTCGCTTCCAGGGGGCCGGCCTGAACGAGGCAGGTCTATTGGTCGAGAAGAAAGTCGTCCAGGCTCCCATGCCGAAACAGCTCTCGATCCCGGGCATCATGCTGTCCGATGGGGCCGTCGAGCTGCTGGTCACGGCCACTACGGAGGTCGTGAAGGCCACCACGGAGGTCGCGAAGGCGCGCGAAAACCACAGGAGGACGATCCTCCTGGCGCTGATCCTCGCGGGCAGCGTCATCGTGCTCGTCGCGCTGAACTCCGACCCCACGCCGCTGATCGAGGCCATCGCGCCGCGGCTGAAGTAGCTCCTCCGCATCTCCCAAGCGCTGACGGCCACCCATCCAGGGCGGGCCGTCAGCGGCACGTCACGCCGATCCGGCGCTCTGCTTGAGGTCGGTCGGTGTCGCGAGCGGCGAACCGCGCGCCGACACGCTCGTCGGCCAAGTGCCGGCCCATGGGCGGGGTCGTCCCGCCGAACTGGCTGACGCGCTGGGCGCGGCAGAGCACGACCAGCCCGCTCCTTCCGCCACGGCTGGCCGCCGAGGCAGACCGGTTGAGCGTGACCGAGCCCCGCACTCGTTGACAGCCACGCGGGTAATGTCCCGCACCGGGGAGTGCATCATTTAGTCTCTGACAATGCAGCCGCCGTCACCCCACCGCCGCGGATCACGAGACACTGTGCTTGAGCACAGGACGGCAGGAGTGGCGGTGGAGACCAGACAAGCTCCGAGTGGCTTGACCTCGCTGTTCGCCACCAACGCGGGCTTTCGCCGCTCCTGGACGGCATCGACGCTGTCGATGATGGGCACGCGCACGCTGAGCGTGGCCTACCCGCTGCTCGCCATCGCGCTCACCGGATCGCCCTCCTGGACCGGCTGGGTGGTGTGCGCCGCCACGCTGCCCGGCCTGCTGTGTTACCTGCCGGCGGGCACGGTCGTCGACCGGGTCGGCCCGAGGCTCGTCATGACCTGGTGCGAGCTGGCCAAGGGCCTGTTGATGGCCGTCACCTGCGGTGCGTTGCTCCTGGGGAGCCTGCGGATCGAGCATCTGCTCGTGGTGGCCTTCGCTGAGGGATGTCTGACGGTGTTCTCGTCCGTCGCGGAGATCGCGCTGGTCCCGGCGGTGGCCCGCCCGGCGGAGGTGGACACGGCGCTCGCCGTGCACGAGACCACCGTTCACGCCGTGGGCCTGACAGGGCGGTCGCTGGGAGGGGTGCTCTACGCGTACGGCCCGGCGATGACCTTCCTGGCGAACGCGGTGGCGTTCCTCTCCGCGGCGGCCACGCTGGCCCGCACGCCGGTGCGGCGGACCCCGGCCCGGCCGGTCAGGCTCTCGCTCACGGAGGAGATCCGCGTCGGGCTGAGGGAGATCTGGACGAACGACTTCCTGAGGTCCGCGACGATCCTGACCGCTTTGATCAACTTGGTCGTGCAGGCGCTGACCGTGGTGTTCGTGACCCATATGACGCAGACACGGGAGAGCCCGGCGTTGATCGGCGTCATCCTGGCGACCGCGGGGGTGGGCGGGGTGGTGGGGGCGCTCATCTCGCCGCAACGCCAGAGGATCGCCGGGAAGGTGCCGGCCTACCGGCTGGCCGAGATCATCGGCCTCACCCACCGCGGCCGATCGATGTTGCTGGTGCACACCTGGGTGTGCGCGGCGGCGCTGCTGCTGGCCGTGACGACCGCGCTCTCGCCCGGAGCCTTCGCGCTGGCACTGCTGATGATCGGCGTGGCGGGTGGGCTGAGCAACGTGACGATCCGTACGGTGATCAGCCGGGTGCCGGCTGACAAGCTGGCTCGGGTGGCAGGCGTCTCCCGGCTGGTCAGCTACGGCGGAGGGGCGCTCGGCCCGGTGCTCGCCGGGTTGCTCTACGCATGCGCGGACGTGTGGGTCACCACCACCACGTTGGCCGTCGCGATGGTCACGCTCGCTTTTGCCGCCACCATGGTTCGGCCCTTCAGAAAAGGGCTTTCGCCCGGCTGGCCCCCGCGGAAAGCCTGAATAATCAAGGCATGCCGATCGCGCGCTTATTTGTCGTGGTGGTCCTGGCCGTGGGCACGGGGTTCGGTGCTCCCCAGTTCCTGGACAATTCGGCGCTGTCCATCTCACTCGAGACGTTTCCGCGTGTGCCCGTGAAGGTCACCGTCGTGAATCCGGGGCCGGCCGTGACGGCCCGCATCCAGGTCGCGGGTGCTGCCGCGAGCGCGGTGAGTGTCCAGGGAGGCGGGTCGGTTCAGCTTCCGGCGGGCGGGAACGTGACCGTCACACTGGTGCCGGGGCCACGGCTGCGTGAGACAAGCGGGCAACTGGTTCTCTACGCCGAGACCGGGGTGACGCGGCGGGAACTGCGGGTGGTGCCGCGGCACCTGCTTCTGCGTTTGTGGCCCTTTCTCGCCGGTGGTCTGATCCTTGTGGGGCTCCTCGCCTGGCTGATGTGGCGCAGGCGCAGGCCGCGGGTGGAACCGGCCCCCTCTCCCAAGGAGGAGGAGCAGGCCCCGGCCGGATTCACGCACAGCGACGAGCCGGCGGTCACGGACAGTCTGGGGCGGGCGGAGTACGCGCAGGCGCTGGCGCTGCTTGCCCACTCCGCCTCTCCGCCCATGGTCATCGGTGTCTACGGCGAGTGAGGGATCGGCAAGTGATCTTCCACTCGGATCGCGGCTCGGAACTTAGTGGTCCAGTTCGTGAGTCGTTCGAGGGTTCACGTGGTTGCTGGTAGTGCGGCAGGCTGGTGGCCGCAGCCGGTGGGCTTCTGGAAGTGGCGCTCCTTCTGTTCGTGTCGCTCGATCCGGGCCATCAGGTCCTCGAGGTTGGCCGGGGTGAACTTCCATTTGAAGGGCTGGGCGGTCTCGTTGTAGCGACGCTCGAAGGCGATCAGTCGATCTTCGACCTGGTCAAGGCCGGTGAAGTCGTTGGGTGTGACCACTTTGCGCCGCACGATGGAGAAGAAGAGCTCGATCTGGTGGAGCCAGGACGCGTGCATGGGGGTGTGGACCATCACCGCGTTGGGGAACCGGGCGGTGAGCCGGTCGGCGGCGGCCTTGCCGCGATGGGAGAAGTCGTTGTCCACGACCCAGAACACCCGCCGGGCGGAAGCGTATGGTTCCCGCGTCATGACCTGCTCGGCCAGGTCCATGAACGGGATGATGCCCGTCTTGGGCGAGCGGCGCCCGAACACGCGGGCGTGGTGGACGTCGTAGGCGGCCAGGTAGGCCAGCGCGCCGCCGCGGTCGTAGTCGTGGCTGACCCGCATCGTACGGGCGGTGCCGGGCGGCAGGGTGGGATGGCAGCGGCAGCGGGCCTGGATGGAGGTCTTCTCGTCGGCGGAGATCACGTACTCGTTGCCGGTGAGGGGTTGCGTGTCCCAGATGCGCTGGTAGAGGCCAAGGGCACGGGCGGCCTTGGTGGTGAAGTCGGGGTCGCGGATGAAGATCCAGGAGGCGTGCTGCCAGGGCTTGAGCACGTCGGCGGACAGGATCCGGCAGACGGTTGAGGCGGACATCGCCTCGACGATGCCCCGGCCGACCGCTTCGCCGGCCAGGTCGGTGCTACTCCAGCGGGACGACGGCATCCCGGTCTCGGCCGGCGGTTGGCAGGCCAGCGCGGTGACTTCAGCCCGCTGGACGGGGGTGAAGCGGGGTGGCCGGCCCGTGCGGGGCCGGTCTTTGAGCCCGTCGATGCCTTGGTCGGCGTAGCGGCCACGCCACCGGCGGACGGTATCGAGGTGGACCCGCTGTTGCAGGGCGCTACGGGCGTTGGAGTAGCCGTGCGCGGCATCCAGCACGATCCGGACGCGAACGACCTTCTGGTAGGGGGCGGTGTGAGAATGGGCCAGCTTCTTGAGCCGCCGCCGCTCAGCGGTGGTCAAGACGATCTGGCGAGCACGAGGGACGGGCACACGGAACGCTTTCGGTGATCTTACGAGGGGCGCTGCCACTTCTGGGGATTCGGGCTCTACCTGGCCAGCAGCGGCAAGTACGAGAACCAGATCCTGCCTACCGGCAGGTCAGCCGGCACACCCCACGAAGCCCTCGACTGCGCCTGCGATCTCTACCTCAGCCACTGACCCCGAAGGACTTACGAGCAGGAGCACTTAGCGTCGCGTTCAGCGTGCTGGGTGTCGGCCGATCCCGCGCAGCCGTTCCAGAGCGCGCGGCTCGAACTCGCAGGGCGTTCGGGCGGTGTGCCGAAATCTGTGCGCGGATACGGTGCCGTGTTCCTCGCCTTCAGCCACTAGGTGTACTCACCTGAGAGGTTAGGTACGCGGCTGGCGGGTGGGTGGCCGCCGAGTGCGGTGTGTGCTCGGTGGTGATTGTAGGTGTGGAGCCAGGATCGGAATGCTTGCCGGCGTTCGGTTTCGCTGGTGTAGGGCTGGGCGTAGGCCCACTCGTCGGCAAGGGTGCGGTGGAAGCGTTCGACTTTGCCGTTGGTCTGGGGCCGGTAGGGGCGGGTGCGTTTGTGGGTGATGCCCAGTCCTGTGAGGGTGTCGCGCCACAGGTGGGATTTGTAGCAGGCGCCGTTGTCGGTCAGGACGCGGCGGACGGTGATGCCCAGGCTGGTGAAGTGGGCGTGGGCGCGGTGCCAGAAGGCGGCGGCGGTTTGTTTGGTCTCGTCCGGCAGGATTTCGGTGTAGGCCAGGCGGGAGTGGTCGTCCAGGGCGGTGTGCAGGTAGCTGTAGCCGATCTTGGGCTTGCCGTGCCGGTAGCGGGCGGTGGTGGTGGCCTTGCGGTGGTGATGTGCGGTCTGCCGGTCGGTGATGCGGTGTCCGCCGCCGTCGGGGATGTTGCCGAGTTTCTTGACGTCGACGTGCACCAGGTCGCCGGGCCGGTCGTGTTCGTAGCGTCGTACGGGGTGGGCGGTGGCGCGGTCCAGGTGTCGCGGGCGGGCCAGGCCGTGGCGGGACAGCACGCGGTGCACGGTGGAGGGGTGCAGGCCTAGGAGGTAGGCGATGCGGGCCGGTCCCCAGCGGCGCAGGATGCGTACCTTGATGATGCGGCGTTCGGTCCGGGGTGGGGTCTTGCGGGGGCTGTGGTGTGGCCGGCTGGGTCGGTCGGTCATGCCGGCAGGGCCGAGTTGGCGGTAGCGGTCGGCCCATCGTTTGGCGGTGCTGACCGCTACTTGGAAGCGTTCAGCGGCACGGCGGAGAGGCCAGCCGTCCTCCACCACGCAGCGGGCCAGGCGTAGGCGTCCGAGTTCGGTCAGCGGCGCGTTACTGTGGGGCATGAAGGGCCTCCGGGGCTTGGCGTAGATGTCGCAATCCACACCGAACCCGTAGGCCCTTTCCTATGCAACGATCTTGGGGATCGTGTCGCCCCGCGTTCTCAACCTCTGTGGTCAGTACACCTAGTGACACGACTTCAGCGATAACCCCGTCACGATCTGCACACACACTGCTACGGTCTGGTGACATGTTCGTCAGAACCGCGACCCGGAAGAACAAAAACGGCACCACGGTGCGATACCTCCAACTCGCCCACAACGAATGGGACCCCGTCGCCAAGACCGCCAAGATGAAGGTCCTGCACAACTTCGGCCGCGAAGACCAGATGGACCGCGCCGCCGTCGAACGCCTGGTCAGCTCGCTATGCCGACTACTGGATCCCGGCCGGGCCGCGGCACTCACCTCGGGCGCGCAGCTGACCTTCATCGGCTCGGCCGGCTATGGCGGCGTCTATCTCCTCGACCAGTTGTGGCGACAGCTGAAGATCGATGTGATCCTGACGACGATCCTGGCCTCCACCCGGCGCAGCCCGTTCACCGAACGAGTGCTGTTCGCCCTGGTCGCCAACCGCGCCCTGGACGCCTCCTCCAAGCTGGCCGCCTCGCACTGGGTCGGCCGCAACGCCCACATCGACGGCCTCACGGACTGCTCCGACGACGCCTGCTACCGGGCGATGGACTGGCTGCACCAGGTCCAAGACTCTGTTGAGCGCAAGGTATTCGACCAGGTCGCCACCCTGCTCAACCTGGAAGTCGACCTGCTGTTCTTCGACACCACCTCCACCTACTTCGAGATCGACGAACCCGACGAGCCGATCGCCCGCGACCAGCGCGGCATCCGGCTGCCCGACCCCGACCCCGACCCCGAAAACTGCGACGGCGACGAACCGGTGATGAAGGGCTTTCGCACCCGCGGCAAGTCCAAGGATCATCGCGACGACCTGCCGCGGATCGTCATCGGGATGGCCGTCACCCGCGACGGCATCCCGGTCCGCGTCTGGTCCTGGCCCGGCAACACCACTGACACCGCCCTGATCCGCCAGGTCAAGGACGACATGCGGGACTGGACCATGTCCAAGATCGTGTGGGTCGGTGACCGCGGCTTCGCCTCCGCCGACAACCGCCGTTACCCGCGCCAAGGCGACCACCACTACATCATCGGCGAACGGCTGCGCTCCGGTTCGGCCGAGGCCAAGGCCGCGCTGTCCCGCCAAGGCCGCTACCAGGACGTGGCCGACAATCTGAAGGTCAAAGAGGTACGGATCGGCGAGGCCGACCGGTTCGTGATCTGCTTCAACCCCGACGGCGCCGAACGCGACGCCGCCATCCGGACGCGTCTGATCGCCCAATTGGAGGAGATGATCGCCGGCAGCGACGCGCTGAGCGCCACCAAACGCGCTGAACTACGCGGCGTGATTCGCACCAAGCCCGGCCTGAACCGCTACCTGCGCACCACCCCGAACGGGCTGCTGCGCCTCGACGCCGCGAAAATCAAGACCGAGGCGAATCTGGACGGCAAGTACCTGCTGCGCTGCTCCGACCCGAAGCTGTCGGCTGAGGACATCGCGGTTGGCTACAAGCAATTGCTGGAGGTTGAGCGAGGCTGGCGAGACATGAAGCAGGTCATCGACCTGCGGCCGGTCCATCACAGGCTGGAGGAACGCATCCGCGCGCACGTCATCTTGTGCTGGCTGACGCTGCTGCTGATCCGCGTCATCGAGACCACCACCGGCTCCACCTGGAACCGCATCCGCGACGAGTTCGACCTGCTCACGGTGGCAACCTTCACCGGAGCGACCGGCACCTTCCGCCAGCGCGCCGAGCTGACCAAGCCCCAGCGCGACATCCTGGCCAAACTCGACATCCCGACCCCGAAGAAGATGGTCGAGGCTACACCTGCCACAGACGCCTGACCAGGCACAACACCCACGCCTAGTGACACGCCGCATCAGCGTGCCCGCAAGCGTTTCCACAGCTCACACCCCTGATTCATGTGTTCTTCTCGCTACACATCTGCGGAACGCAGGGCAGCGGGTGAGCGTGTCGTTCGGCAACAGCTCGCCCACCGCGAGCGGACCGGCGCGGCCGCAGGAGGGACAGGTCCATTCCGGCGGCGTCTGGTCCCCCTCGACCGCGTGCCCGTCGACGGTGGTAAACCGCATCAAGAATCGGGAGATCCGGGCAGGGCTTGCGTCGGCTGTCATGATCAGGCCCCATGGACATTGACGGCTTCTGGGACCTGGTTGAACGCTCCGCTCAGAGAGCGCCACCAAGCAGGAGAGGGTGAGCTGGCTGGAGGAGCATCTGTCCCGCTTGTCCGCTGAGGAAATCGTGGACTACGAGGCATGGTTCACGCTCTGCGCCAACCGCGCCTGCACCTGGGACATGTACGCGGCCTGCTGGACCATCACCGGCTCTGGATCCTCTGACGGCTTCGAGTACTTCGTGGACTGGCTGATCAGCCTCGGCCGCAGCGCCTTCGGCATGGTCACTGAGTGTCCCGACCGTCTTGTTGAACTTCCCGAGGTGCGGCGGCTTTTCGAACTGTCGCGGAATTTCTCCCACGAGAGGACCTCGGCGTCCAAGGACGGCGCCGTCCGGCTCGTACGGCTGACACGGGTCCGGCGTCAGCGCTGGTCGGATGAGGTTTGGCCAGAGTTCGAGGTGCTCGCCTACGTGGCCTGCCACGCGTATCAGCGGGTCATCGGGCAGGACACGGCCCATCCGGCCGAAGCCGTCCAGGCCCGCGGAATCACCAGCTCCTTTCCCTTCCTGAGCTTCCTCGCGGAGCCGGAGGACGAGGCATGGGACTTCAGCGACAGGGCCGAGTACACACGCCGGCTTCCCGGCTTGGCCCGCCACTACGGGATTACCGACGAGCCCCGGGAACACGACGAGCCGAGCCCCGCCCCGTCCGAGCCGCAGCCTTGCGTGGTCTATGGAATCATCCGTTCCATGGCCAAGTTCCCCTCGATGAAGGCCGGCAAGTTCCTTGCCGTGTTGAT
>NZ_JBSGCE010000137.1:0-12357 GCF_053601695.1 Nonomuraea sp. NPDC004702 | reverse complement strand
TTGCCGCGTGCCTGGTCCGGAGGTTCGCGTCGGTAAAGGGGGGCTGCTAGTGTGACGATGGCCTCCGCGGGTGATTCCCCAGGCGAGACCCAGGTGGCATGATCGGATTTCGGTTGTCGGAGGTTCCTGGGGCATACTGGTAGCACCCCACCCGATCAGGTGAGTTACTAATGTGCTCCCAGCTTCGGGTATCCTCTACGGGCCGGGAGTTTCCGGCCAAGGCGGAGTAGCTCAGTCAGGCAGAGCAAACGGCTCATAATCGTTGTGTCGCCGGTTCAAGTCCGGCCTCCGCTACTACCCAATCCCAGGTCGGTCGGCCTGGGTACGGGTGTGTCCATGTCCCGAACGTAGAAAGGCACTCCCAAGTGGCTGCCACCGACGTTAGGCCGAAGATCACGCTGGCCTGCCAGGAGTGCAAGCACCGCAACTACATCACGCGGAAGAACCGGCGCAACGACCCGGATCGGCTTGAGCTGAAGAAGTACTGCCCGAACTGCCGCTGCCACCGCGCGCACCGCGAAACCCGCTAGCGGTACTTCTGCCTCCATATCGCACAACCGGCGTCCCGGACGGGGCGCCGGTTTGTCGTGTTTTCACTGCTTTGAGGCGCCTTCCTAGGCGCTGACCCGGGTCCCGGCAAAAAGCACGCCATGAGCGGCGACAGCCGAACCTTGTTCTGTTACCGTCTGCCTCAGCAGCGCTCGTTGAAGACATACGAGGGAGCACTGATGGCCTTGAACCGTGACTTCGTGGGCAGGACCTATCCATCCGCCGCCCCGTACGAGGTCAGCCGGGTGAAGATCAAGGAATTCGCGGCGGCGATCGGCGACAACAACCCGGTCTACCGCGACAGGGAGGCCGCCAGGGCCGCCGGATACCCCGACGTGATCGCGCCGCCCACGTTCCCCATCGTGTTCAGCCTGCAGGCGGGCGGCGAGGCGCTGGTCGACCCCGAGCTGGGCCTGAACCTGGCGATGGTGGTCCACGGCGAGCAGCGGTTCGAGTACGTCAGGCCGGTCTGTGCGGGCGACGAGCTGGTCACCACCGCGACGATCACCGACATCAGGAGCGCCGGACGCAACGAGCTGCTGACGATCAGGAGCGACGTGACGACGGTCGCCGGAGAGCCGGTCTGCACGACCTACAACACGATCGTCGAGCGCGGAGGGGCGGGCTGACATGGCGGCCACGGTGAGGTACGACGAGGTCGAGGTCGGGCAGGAGCTCCCGGTCGTGGGCTACAACGTCCGGCGGCTGAACCTCGTCATGTACGCCGGCGCCTCCGGCGACTTCAACCAGATCCACTGGAACGAGCGCTTCGCCCGGACGGTCGGGCTGCCCGACGTGATCGCGCACGGCATGTTCACGATGGCGCAGGCGGGCCGGTTCGTCACGGACTGGGCGGGCGATCCGGGCGCCGTGCTGGATTTCGGCGTGCGGTTCTCGTCGATGGTGATCGTGCCCGACGACGACCAGGGCGCGACGATCTCGGTGAGCGGGGTCGTCGAGGAGAAGCTGGAGGACAAGCGGGTGGTCGTCGGGCTGACGGCCAAGGCGGGCGACGCGAGGGTCCTGTCGAAGGCGCGTGCGGTGGTACAGCTCTCCTGATCCCGTGATATGTCGGGCGGGTCGCGGGTAGCCCGTGTTGTTATGAGTGAAGTTGCGCGACAGGTCTGGCCCACCGTCCGTTCCATCCCCGTGTCGTCCGTGACCGATGCCAAGCCTCCTGCTCACCTGCGTCCCGCGTCCCCTGAACAGGTGGGAGGCAGCAGCGGCACCGGACGGGACACCACGGGCGGTTCGGCCACCGGCGTCGGCACGGGCCGCGCCCGGCCCAGGGGCGCGGGCGCGCACGGGAACCCCGCCGCCGCGCTGGGCTTCTCCGGCGACCCCGGCCAGCACGGCGACCCCGACGACACGATGCTGCACGCCCAGCGCGTCTGGGACGGCACCCTCGCCACGAACCGCATGGACGACCTGGGCGTCAACACCGAACGCCAGCGCGTCGAGACCAAGGACGTGACGGTCTCCGCCGGGCTGCTCGTGGACGGCCGGCCCGGGGACGTGCTGGAGTGCGTCCAGTCGGTGATCGAGCACACGCGCGCCCGGATCCTGGCCCTCGACCTGGGGAACGTCGACGGCGCGGGAGACGTCCTGGACGAGCTGGCCGAACGGCACCCGGAGCGGATCGTGGTGTGGCACGTCGCCGAGACCTCGCGGGCGGCCGGGGGCACGGCGGGGTGGGGAGAAGGTCGTACCAAGCTGTTGCGGCTGGACGAGTCCGAGGTGCACGTGCTGATGGAGACCTCGCTCGCGCTGACGGGGGACGCCTTGACGCCGCTGGTGGCGGCCATCGTGGAAGGGGCGGTGGCGGCGGGGTGGCAGGCGGCCGAGGCCGAGGAGCCCGGCAGGGTGGGGGCGTTGCGCTGCGACCTGATGGCGGTCCGCAGGTCGGCGGCGCTGGGGGCCTTCCCCGAGGGCGCGGAGCGCGGCGAGGAGGCCGATCTGGAGTTCTCCCGCGCGCTGGAGGGCGGCCTGGTGGTGCCCGAGGGTCCCCTCCCGGTCCACCGCCTCGGCTCGCCCCACCACCACGACCAGCCCCTCCACAGCTGACCCCCGGCCCCTGCCCCGTGGAGCCGATCGGCAGCGTCGGCGCGGGCGCGTGCACGGGCGGGCGGGTGGCGGTCCGGGTCGGAGGAGGCTGCAGGGAGCGGGTGGCGGGCTCAGGGGGCCGCCAGTGGGAGCGGCGGTGCGAGAGGCGGTGCGAGAGGGTGCCGCCAGGAATGGTGGCGGTTCGGGGCGGGGAGCCGTTGGGGGATGCCGCCGGGGGTTGGTTCGGGGTAGAGCTGGGGGGCGGGGGCGGTTGTGGGGAGTTGTAGGGGGTTCGGGGCGGTGTTGTGGGGGCTGGGGGGCTCATAAGCTTGGGGGCCATGGAGATGCTCGCGTCGCACACCACCCTGGGCCTGGGCGGCCCCGCCCGCGACTTCGCCGAGGCGGTCACGGCGGAGCAGCTCGTGTCCCTCGTCGCCGAGGCCGACATGAACGGGGTGCCGACCCTGGTGCTCGGCGGCGGCAGCAACGTGGTGATCGGTGACGAAGGCTTCGACGGCCTGGTCGTCAAGGTGGCCACCGAGGGCGTGACGGTCTCCAGGGACGGCGAGCAGGTGCTGCTCACGGTCGAGGCCGGCCAGGACTGGGACCGGCTGGTCGAGCGGGCCGTGGCCGAGGGGTGGTCCGGCATCGAGTGCATGTCCGGCATCCCGGGCCTGGTGGGCTCGACGCCGATCCAGAACGTCGGCGCGTACGGCCAGGAGGTGGCGCAGACCATCAGGTGCGTACGGGCCTACGACCGGCTCACCCGGCAGGTGGTCGACCTGGAGGCGCGCCAGTGCGGGTTCTCCTACCGCGACAGCGCGTTCAAGCGGGACCTGTCGCGGCACGTGGTGCTCGCCGTGACGTACGCACTGGACGTGTCGGACATGTCCGGCCCGGTGGCCTACCAGGAGCTGGCCGGGCGGCTCGGCGTGGAGCTCGGCGACCGCGTGCCTCTCGGGCCGGCCCGTGAGGCCGTCCTGGGGCTGCGGCGGGGCAAGGGCATGGTCTTCGATCCGGCGGCCGACCCCGACAGCCGCAGCGCGGGCTCGTTCTTCACCAACCCGATCCTGACCGCCGAGGAGGCCGCCGAGCTGGCCGGACGCGCTCCCGGCCACCCGCGCTGGGACATGCCCGACGGCCGCGTCAAGGTGCCGGCCGCCTGGCTGATCGAGCAGGCGGGCTTCCCCAAGGGCTACGAGCGCGGCCCGGTGCGCATCTCCACCAAGCACACGCTGGCCCTCACCAACCCCGCGGGCGCCGCCTCCACGGCCGACCTGCTGGGGCTGGCCGTGGAGGTGCGCGACGGGGTGCGGGAGAAGTTCGGCGTGACGCTGGTCAACGAGCCGGTGCTGGTCGGCTGCACGCTGACGACCGAGCCGGTGTCCGAGGCGGGGGAACAGCCGGCGGAATGACGGCTCTACGTGGGCTGTTATGGTGTGTTGGTAATTCCGAAGGGGAGTAGTCCCAATCGTGTGATCGACATACTGGCGCGTGATCGCGCCCGGTCACACGGGCCTTGACGGGCGGACGAGACCTTCGGCCTGGCAGTCATGGACAAAGACGCTGCCGGGCCGAAAGTCGTGCCCGAAGATCCCCCGGGTGCCTGCTTCCGGTCTGGTCGCGGGAAAGAGGACCGGTTGGAAGCGTTCTGGATCAGTCTCGCGGTCATTTTCGTGGCCGAACTCGGTGACAAGAGCCAGCTCATGGCGATGACGTTCGCCACCCGTTTCAAGCCCTGGCCCGTGCTCGCGGGCATCACCATCGCCACCACCGTCGTGCACCTGCTGAGCGTGGCCGTGGGCGGGCTGGTCGGGAAGGCGCTGCCGACGACGGCCATCTCGATCGTGGCCGGCATCGCCTTCCTCGGGTTCGCCCTGTGGACGTTGCGGGGCGACGAGCTGACCAAGGAGGAAGAGGACAAGGCCCGCAAGACGACCAGGAACGTCCTGGTCGCCGTGACCGTGGCGTTCTTCCTGAGCGAGCTGGGCGACAAGACGATGCTCGCCACGATCACCCTGGCCACGCAGCACGGCTGGGTCGGCACGTGGATCGGCTCGACCGTGGGCATGGTCGCCGCCGACGCCCTGGCCATCCTGGTGGGCCGCCTGCTCGGCAAGCACCTCCCCGAGAAGGTCATCCGGTACGGCGCCGCCGCCGCGTTCGCGGTGTTCGGCGTCATCCTGCTGGTCGAGGCCCTGATCTAAGAGCGCGGCAGCCGTTCGTGGACGTCGGCGAGCAGGTCGAGCACGGGCTCGCGGCGCTCCCGGGCGAAGGCGGCCTCCACCGCCCGGGCCGCGGGCCCGTCGCCGAGCCAGGCGAGGACCTGGGCGTGGGCGGGGGCGTCACGATCCCAGAAGGCGTTGGTCAGCCGCCGCCCGGACAGGCCGTCGGTGACGAAGTCGCGCAGGTGGGCGATCGCCGCCTCGCTCTCCAGCGCGGCCCAGGCGTCGAGGAAGGGCGCCAGGTCGACGCCGGCGGCGGCGACGGCGCACAACACCGTGCCGGCCGGCGGACGGGACGGATGGCGGCGCAGCGTGCCGAGCCACCACTCGTGCAGGAACGCGGTGACGGCCGCGCGTTCGCCGCCCGGCCAGCCGTGCCAGCCGGCGACGGCCAGCTTGCCGATGACGATCTCCGGGTCGGGGTAGGAGAACGCGTCGGCCGCCGCGCATTCGAGCAGGCGCGGCAGGAAGTAGCGGAAGGCGGGGACGTCCCCCCACGTGGTGAGCGCCTTGGCCGCGTAACGGGCCAGCGAGCCCGCCTCGATCGCCGAGACCGGGCCGGACAGCAGGCACGCCTGCTCGCCCGGCTCGACGCAGTGGGGGCAGCCGGGCACGCTCGCGGGCCTCGCGACGGCTCCGAACACCTCGTAGAGCCGCCCGAGGGCCGTCGCCGTCAGTCGAGGGTGAAGTAGTCGGGGCCCGCGTAACGGCCGGTGGCGAGCTTCTGGCGCTGCATGAGCAGGTCGTTGAGCAGCGAGGACGCGCCCAGCCTGAACCAGTCGGGGGAGAGCCAGTCGTCGCCCGCCGTCTCGTTGACCAGCACCAGGTTCTTGATGGCGTCCTTGGTCGTGCGGATGCCGCCGGCCGGCTTCACGCCCACCTGGCGGCCGGTGGTGTCGCGGAAGTCGCGCACCGCCTCCAGCATGATCAGGGTCACCGGCAGCGTGGCCGCGGGGGACACCTTGCCGGTGGAGGTCTTGATGAAGTCGGCGCCCGCGATCATGGCCAGCCAGGACGCCCGGCGCACGTTGTCGTAGGTCGCCAGCTCGCCCGTCTCCAGGATCACCTTCAGGTGCGCGGCGCCGCAGGCGGCCTTCACCGCGACGATCTCGTCGTGGACCTTCATGTAGTCGCCGGACAGGAACGCGCCGCGGTCGATCACCATGTCGATCTCGTCGGCGCCCGCGGCCACGGCCAGCGCCGTGTCGCTCACCTTGACCTCCAGCGAGGAGCGCCCGCTGGGGAACGCGGTGGCGACCGAGGCCACCTTGACCCCCGACCCGGCCACCGCCCGGACGGCCACCTCCACCATGTCGGGATAGACGCACACCGCCGCCACCTTGGGGGCGCCGCCGCCCGGGTGCACGGCCTTGGTGCACATGGCCCGCACCTTGCCCGCCGTGTCGGCGCCTTCGAGCGTCGTCAGGTCGACCATGGAGATGGCCAGGTCGATGGCCTGGGCCTTGGCCGTGGTCTTGATGGAACGGGTGCCGAGCATGGCCGCCCGCTGGTCGGCGCCCACCCGGTCGACTCCGGGAAGGCCGTGCAGGAAGGCGCGCAGCGTCGCGTGGGACGAGGCGACGTCCGCGAGCGAGGTAGTCACAGTTGACACCTTCACAGCATCGCCGACCAGGGCCACTACCTCCAAACCGGACGGACGGGAACGCCGCCTAAGGCGGGGCGGGCCCCGTCCTAGGTATGTCCGGCCCCGCGTACGCCCGCAGATAGGTCATCCACCCGATGTGGCGGGCCGGGCCTTAGGCCGAACATTGAAGATGTCAGGGAAAAGCAGCAAATGTTCAGGAGAACACGATGAACCCCGAACTCGAGTACGAGCTCATGAAGTCCCACGCCAGCGAGCTCCGGCGGGCCGCCGCCGAGCACCGCCGAGTACGCGAGGCCATGAAGGGAAACAAGGCCGAGCGTCGCTCGGTCTTCGGCAAGCTCCGTTCGTCATGACCGCCCCCAGAGAGCCCGGCCGCGTCATCAGTTGTGGCGGCCGGGCCTCTGAACCCCCCTGAAACCCCGTCGAAACTGATTGATAGGGCATGGCATGCTGAACGACATGCTGGGACGTTCGGTGAGTCCCGTCTTCGTCGGGCGGGCGGAGGAGCTCGCCGCTCTCGCAGAGAGCTTCGACGAGGCACGTAAGGGCACGGTGACGGCCGTGCTCATGGGCGGGGAGGCTGGGGTCGGCAAGAGCCGGCTCGTGCAGCGCTTCGCCGAGTCCTGCGTGGCCGACGGCGCGCAGGTGCTGGTCGGCGGCTGTGTGGAGCTGTCGGCCGAGGGCCTTGCCTACGCGCCCTTCACCGCCGCGCTCAGGCAGCTCGTCAGGGAGCAGGGCCCCGCCGCGGTGGCCGCGCTGCTGCCCGAAGGCGCCCAGCGAGACCTGGCCAGGCTGCTGCCGGAGTTCGGCGAGCCCAGCGGCGACGGGGAGACCGAAACGGGCCGTGCCCGGCTCTTCGAGCAGTTCCTCACCCTTCTCGAACGCCTCGCGGACAGCCGCCCCACGGTCCTCGTCATCGAGGACATCCACTGGGCCGATCGCTCCAGCCGCGACCTGATCGCGTTCCTCAGCCGCAACCTGCACGCCCCGCAGGTGCTCATCGTCATGACCTACCGCTCCGACGACCTCCACCGGCAACATCCGCTCCGCCCCGTGCTGGCCGAGCTCGGCCGGGTGAACGGCGTCCACCGTCTCGACCTGCCCCGCCTGTCGCGCGACGAGGTGGCCGCGCAGATGGCCGGCATCCTCGGCTCCGCGCCGGAATATGTGAAGGTCCAGAAAGTCTACGAACGCAGCGAGGGCATCCCGCTGTTCGTGGAGGCGCTGCTCGACGGCGGCGAGGACTGCACGTTCCCCGAGTCCATGCAGGACCTCATCCTCAGCGCCGTCGAACGGCTGCCCGAGGACACCCAGCGCGTCCTGCGCATGGCCGCGGCCGGCGGCAACCGGGTCGGCCACGCGCTGCTGGCCGCCGTCAGCGGGCTGTCGGAGATCGAGCTGGAGGCGGCCCTGCGTCCCGCCATCGCCGGGAACGTGCTGCAGATCGCCGACAACCGCGCCTACGTCTTCCGGCACGCGCTGATCCAGGAGGCCGTGCACGAGGAGTTACTGCCGGGTGAGCACCAGCGCCTGCACTCCCGGTACGCCGAGGAGATCTCCAAGGACCGCTCGCTCGTCCCGCCCGGCCGCGCCGCCGTCGAGCTGGCCCACCACTGGCACGGCGCCCGCAACGACCTCTGGGCCCTGGTGTCGGCCTGGGAGGCCGCGCAGAAGTCGTTCAAGGCGTACGCCTACACCGAGGCCGTGCCGCTGCTGGAACGCGTGCTCATGCTCTGGGACCGGGTCCCCGACGCCGCCCGGCGCATCGGCGTCGACCACACCGCCGTGCTCGAACGCGCCTCCGAGGCCGCGAACGCCGGCGGCGAGGTGGACAAGGGCGTGAAGTTCGTCAAGGCCGCCCTCGCCGAGCTGGACGAGACCAAGGAGCCGGGCCGGGTGGCCCAGCTCATCGTGCGGCAGGCGTCGTTCAAGGCGTCGAAGGGCCAGATGGGCGTCATCGAGCTGCTCCGGCACGCCCTGCGGCTGGCGCCCGAGCCGGGCCCGGTGCGCGCGGAGGTCGTCATGCCGCTGAGCAGGCAGCTCATGCTCCGCGGCCAGATCACCGAGGGCGAGGAACTGATCCACGAGGGCCTCGACCTGGTCAGGCGGTCCGGCGACAAGTGCCTCGAAGGCGACCTGCTGATGAACCTGGCGCTCGGCCACTCGCTCAGAGGCGAGCTGGAGCAGGTCATCGCCGTCAACGAGCAGGCGATGGCACTCGGCAAGACCGAGAGCTCGGGCCGCATCATCATCAGGGCGATCGGCAACAACATCGACTCCCTCATCGACATGGGCCGCGCCGAGGAGGCCCTGCGCCTGTCGCAGGAGGGCTGGGAGTACGCCAAGAAGTACGGCAGGCTGCGCGGCAGCGGGCTGTTCATCCTCAACAACTGGGCCGAGGCGCTGGAGTCGCTCGGCCGCTGGGACGAGGCGCTCGACCTCGTGGACAGCGCGCTCAACTACGGGCCCGTCCTGCGCACCCAGTACGCGCTGCTGCGCGTCCGGGCCGACATCGGGCTGGCCAGGGGCGACCTGCAGCGCGTCGAGGGCATCCTGTCGGAGATCGGCGTGCTGAAGGACCGTCCCGAGGACTTCGTCCAGGACGTGATCAGCAACGCGCGCCTGCACATCGGCTGGCACCTGCTCAAGGGCGAGCCGTGGGCGGCGCTGGCCGTGGCCGAGCGGGCGCTGTCGCATCCGAGGCTGCCGAGCAAGGCCATGCTGGGCTGGCGGCTGCTCTCCCTGCTGCGCACGGTCTGCGACGCGGCGGAGGACCTCGAACCCGGCCGGACCGCCGCGGTACGGGCGCACGCCGCGGAAGTGGCGGCCGAGCTGACGATCAGCGGGCCGGTGGCGGAGGCGTACCGGCTGTCCTACAGCGGCGACTTCGACGCCTCGGCGGCGGCGTGGGAGCGGCTGATGCGTCCGCACAACCAGGCCAAGGCGCTGCTGCGGGCGGCCGGCGTCGCGGCCAGGAGCGGTGACCGGGAGGGCGCGGCGTCCCGGCTCCGGCAGGCGCGTCCGCTCGCCGCCGCGCTGCGCGCCACCCCGCTCGCCGAGGAGATCGAGGCGCTGTCGCGGCGCGTGGGCGGCGGCCCGCAGGCCCAGGAGACGCCGTCGGAGCTGCTGACGCCGCGTGAGCTGGAGGTGCTGCGCCTGGTGACCCAGGGCCGCACCAACCGCGACATCGCCGCCGAACTGTTCATCTCGGCGAAAACCGTCAGTGTGCACGTCTCGAACATCCTGGCCAAGCTGGGTGTCACCACGCGCGGAGAGGCCGCCGCGGCGGCGCATCGGCTGTCACTCCTGTCCTAGGAGCTCCGGGCCCCTCTGAGCACTCGGACCGACCGTCTACGCTGGCAAGGTGATGTCCCTATACCTCACCCTGGCGTGACGGCGATGTTCGACTACGCACCCGCGCCAGAGTCGCGCGACATTGTCGATCTCAAGCCGTCGTACGGGTTGTTCATCAACGGTGAGTTCGTGGACGGCTCCGGCTCCCCCTTCAAGACGGTCAACCCGGCGACGGAGGAGAAGCTGGCGGAAGTCGCCTCGGCCTCCTCCGACGACGTCGACCGGGCCGTGCAGGCGGCGCGCAAGGCGTTCGGCGTGTGGAGCGCCCTGCCGGGCGCCGAGCGGGCCAAGTACCTGTTCCGCATCGCGCGCCTGATCCAGGAGCGGGCCCGCGAGCTGGCCGTCCTGGAGTCCCTCGACAACGGCAAGCCCATCCGCGAGTCGCGCGACGTCGACCTGCCGCTGGTCGCGGCCCACTTCTTCTACTACGCGGGCTGGGCCGACAAGCTGGCCTACGCCGGGTTCGGGACCAAACCGCTCGGCGTGGCCGGGCAGGTCATCCCGTGGAACTTCCCGCTGCTCATGCTGGCCTGGAAGATCGCTCCGGCGCTGGCCTGCGGCAACACGGTGGTGCTCAAGCCCGCCGAGACGACCCCGCTGACCGCGCTGCTGTTCGCGGAGATCTGTCAGCAGGCCGAGCTGCCGCCCGGCGTGGTCAACATCGTGACCGGCGCGGGCGACACCGGCGCCGCCCTGGTGGCCCACCCCGACGTCAACAAGGTGGCCTTCACCGGCTCCACCGAGGTCGGCCGGATCATCGCCCGCGCGGTCGCGGGCACCGACAAGAAGCTCACGCTGGAGCTCGGCGGCAAGGCCGCGAACATCGTGTTCGAGGACGCGGCGATCGACCAGGCGGTCGAGGGCATCGTCAACGGCATCTTCTTCAACCAGGGCCACGTCTGCTGCGCGGGCTCGCGGCTGCTGGTGCAGGAGTCCGTCCACGACGAGCTGCTGGAGTCGCTGAAGCGGCGGCTCGGCACGCTGCGGCTCGGCGACCCGCTGGACAAGAACACCGACATCGGCGCGATCAACTCGGCCGAGCAGCTCGCCAAGATCCGCGAGCTGTCCGAGGCCGGGGCCGACGAGGGCGCCGAGCGCTGGTCGCCCGCGTGCGAGCTGCCCGAGCGCGGCTACTGGTTCCCGCCCACCCTGTTCACCGGGGTCGCCCAGTCCCACCGGATCGCCCGGGAGGAGATCTTCGGGCCGGTGCTGTCCGTGCTGACCTTCCGCACCCCGGCCGAGGCCGTGGAGAAGGCCAACAACACCCCGTACGGGCTGTCGGCCGGGGTCTGGACCGAGAAGGGCTCGCGCATCCTGTGGATGGCCGACCGGCTGCGGGCCGGGGTCGTCTGGGCCAACACGTTCAACAAGTTCGACCCCACCTCGCCGTTCGGCGGCTACAAGGAGTCGGGGTACGGCCGTGAGGGCGGGCTCGCCGGGCTGGAGGCCTACCTTGACGTGTGATCATCGCCGTGCCGGGCGGTCCGGGCGGCGTGCCCAGGCCACCCGCGGGCACGCCTTCGCCCGCGCCGGCCGGCCCGTACGCGTCGGCTGGTACGCCCACCGCTGCGGCGTCAGCAGGTGCGGCCAGGTGTTCGCCCCGGTCCAGACGTCGCAGGAGTCCACGTGGAGAGGTCGGGGCGATGAGTAGGTTGTCCGTCAGAAAGACCTACAAGCTGTACATCGGCGGGGCCTTCCCGCGCTCGGAGAGTGGGAGGTCCTATCCCGTGACCTCGCCCAAGGGCGACTTCCTCGCCAACGCCTCGCGCGCCTCGCGCAAGGACGCGCGCGACGCCGTGGTGGCCGCGCGCAAGGCGTTCCCCGGCTGGTCCGGCGCGACCCCCTACAACCGGGGGCAGATCCTCTACCGCGTCGCCGAGATGCTGGAGGGGCGGCGCGGGCAGTTCGCCGAGGAGCTGGGCCTGGGCAAGAAGGCCGCCCTTGAGTCGGTGGACGCGGCGGTCGACCGGCTGGTCTGGTACGCGGGCTGGTCCGACAAGATCACGGCGGTGCGCGGGTCGGCGAACCCGGTGGCGGGGCCGTACCTCAACCTGTCCTCGCCGGAGCCGACCGGGGTCGTGGCCATGGTCGCGCCCGCCGATCCGCTGCTCGGGCTGGTGTCCGTGGTCGCGCCGGTGATCGTCACCGGCAACACGTGCGTCGTGGTCGCCTCCGAGCCCTCGCCGCTCGCCTCGATCACGCTGGCCGAGGTGCTGGCCACGTCCGACCTGCCGGGCGGGGTGGTCAACATCCTGACCGGTCAGCAGGCCGAGCTGGCGCCCTGGCTGGCCGCGCACATGGACGTCAACGCGCTCGACCTCACCGGGGTCGAGGACGCCGACCTGGCGCTGCGCTGCGAGCAGGAGGCGGCCGAGAACCTCAAGCGGGTGCTGCGTCCGGTGCGCGAGGACTGGACGGCCGATCCGGGGCTCGGGCGGATGACGCGGTTCCTGGAGACCAAGACCGTCTGGCACCCGGCGGGCGTCTAGGCCGTGTTTCATAAGGCCTTCAGCCACTCGTTGATCGCAGCGATCGTGAGGACGGCTTCGTAGCGGACGGCGAGCTTGTCATAGCGGGTGG
>NZ_JBSGCE010000136.1:2266-12851 GCF_053601695.1 Nonomuraea sp. NPDC004702 | reverse complement strand
GCCCGACTTGGAGGCCGCGGCCGGCAATGACGCCAGCGGCCAGCGGCCCGGATCCTTGAGCAGCCCCAGCCGCGGCCACGCCGCCTCTTCGCGTCTCCGACCTGCGGTGACATCCCCGATCTCGCTCCTCGCGCGGCTTTCCCGACGGCCCTCGCCGGGTCCGGACGGCGGTCTTGACAGACCGTCTCTTTGCCTTCAAATTAGGCAAGGCTTACCTAACTAAAGCATTCGGGGAGGACGTGCCGCAATGGACGGGATCGACGGCGGGATCGCCTTGGTGACCGGCGCGGCCCGCGGCATCGGGGCGGCCGTCTGCGCCGCCCTGGCCGGGGCCGGGGCCATGGTCGCCGCTGCCGACCTGCGACCGGTGACCGGCGGCGACGGGCGGCCGTACCGCGTGGACGTGCGCGACCCGCACGACGTCGAGCGCGTCGTCGCGGCGGTCGAGCGGGACCTCGGCCCGATCGCGATCCTCGTCAACACCGCCGGCGTGCTGCTGCCCGGCGAGGTGGACGGCACCGGCGACGACCACTGGAGGCAGAGCTTCGCCGTCAACGCCGACGGTGTCTTCCACGTCTCCCGCGCCGTCGCCCGCCGCATGACGCCGCGGCGGCGGGGCGTGATCGTCACCGTCGGCTCCAACGCGGCCGGCGTGCCGCGCGTCGGCATGGCCGCCTACGCCGCCTCCAAGGCGGCGGCCCGGATGTTCACCCGCTGCCTCGGCCTGGAGGTCGCCAGGCACGGCATCAGGTGCAACGTCGTCTCACCCGGCTCGACCGACACCGCCATGCTGCGCGCCCTGTGGGACGGCGCCGACCCCGACGAGGCGCTGTCGGCCACCCTGCACGGCGACCCGGCCGCCTTCCGCGTCGGCATCCCGCTCGGCCGGGTGGCCGACCCGGCCGACGTGGCCGACGCGGTGCTGTTCCTCTGCTCGGCCCGCGCCAGGCACATCACCATGCACGACCTCCTCGTGGACGGCGGCGCCACCCTCCGCGCCTGACCCGTCCCGAGCCCGCCCCCCGAGCCCGCCCTGAGCCCGCGGCGTCCGAGCCCGGACCGCCCGGCATGGGGCCGAACCCGATGGACCGACCGAGATTGGACCGATCGAGATTGGACCTCCCTTGCATCTGCTGACAACCGCGGCGGATCCGCTCGCGGGCTACGACCGCGCGGAGTCGGTGCTGTTCGCCTCCGCCCGCGGCACGCTGCTCACCCGCGGGGTGCGCGGCGTCGCCGCCGGCGACCTGGCCACGCTGGCCGGCAGGGTGGACGGCCCGGCAGCCGGGGCCATCGGCTTCGACGGCACGGCCCACCTGATCCTGCCCGAGTCCGAGACCTGGTCGCCGCCGCTGCCGCCGGGCGCCGCCCCCCTGGTCAGCGGCGGCTGGTGGAGCAGGCGGGTGCCCGAGCCCGCCGCGTACGCCGCCGCGGTGCGCAGGGCGCTGGCCGAGCTGGAGCGCGGCGGCCTGGCCAAGGTGGTGCTCGCCAGGACCGTGGAGCTGCGCTCGGACGAGCCGATCGACCTGCCTGGACTGCTGCGCCCGCTGCTCGGGCACGGCTACTCCTTCGCCGCGCCGCTGCCCGGCGGCCGCACGCTCACCGGCGCCAGCCCCGAGCTGCTGGTCTCCCGCCACGGGCGCGCGGTGGTCAGCAACCCGCTGGCCGGCTCGGCGGCCCGCTGCGCCGACCCCGCCGAGGACCGGCGCAGGGCCGCCGCGCTGGCCGCCTCCGCCAAGGACCTGCGCGAGCACCGGCTGGTCGTGGAGGCCGTCGCCGACGCGCTCGCGCCGTACTGCGCGGGCCTCCAGGTGCCCGTCACACCCGAGCTGACCTCCACCGAGAGCATGTGGCACCTGTCCACCCGAGTCACCGGCACGCTGCGCGACCCCGACACCCGCGTGCTCGCGCTGGCCGCCGCCCTGCATCCGACGCCCGCCGTCTGCGGCACGCCCGAGTCCGGGGCGCGGCGGATGATCGAGGAGCTGGAGCCGTTCGACCGCGGCTTCTACGCCGGGCTGGCCGGCTGGACCGACGCCGCCGGCGACGGCGAATGGGCCGTGGCGATCCGCTGCGCCGAGGTGGCCGAGCACACCCTGCGCCTGTACGCCGGCGCCGGCATCGTCACCGGCTCCGACCCCGAGGCCGAGCTGGCCGAGACCGCCGCCAAGTTCCGCACCATGCTGCGCGCCCTGGGGGTCTCCGATGCACTGGCCTGAGGAGGAGGCCGCGCGGTACCGGGCGGCCGGCTACTGGCGCGGCGAGACGTTCGGCGGCATGCTGCGCGACCTGGCCGCCGCGTACGGCCCCCGCCCCGCGCTGATCTCGCCCACAGCCCGCTGGACCTTCCGCGACCTGGACGAGTGGGCCGACCGCCTGGCCGCCGGGCTGCGCGCGAGCGGCATCCGCCGCGGCGACCGCGTCGTGGTCCAGCTCCCCAACGTGCCCGAGTTCCACCAGGTGTGCTTCGCGCTGTTCCGGATCGGCGCCTGGCCGGTGTTCGCGCTGCCCGCCCACCGCTCGGCCGAGATCTCCTACTTCTGCTCCTTCACCGAGGCCGCCGCCTACATCTGCCCCGACGACGAGCACCGGGCCTACGCCCCCGGCACGCCCGCGCACGTCCTCGGCGAGCTCCCCGAGACCGACCCGGACGAAGGCGACCCGAGCGAGAGCGGCCCGCACCGCCCCGCGCCCGGCGACGTCGCGTTCCTGCAGCTGTCCGGCGGCAGCACCGGCCTGCCCAAGCTCATCCCGCGCACCCACGACGACTACATCTACAGCTTCCGCGCCAGCGCCGAGATCTGCGCGCTGCGGCCGGACAGCGTCTACCTGTGCGCGCTGCCCGCCGCGCACAACTTCCCGATGAGCTCGCCCGGCGTGTTCGGGGCGCTGAGCGCCGGGGCCGCGTCCGTGCTGGCCCCCGACCCCAGCCCCGGCACCTGCTTCCCGCTCGTCGAGCGCGAGCGCGTCACGATCGCGGCGCTCGTCCCGCCGCTCGCCCTGGTCTGGCTGGACGCCGCCGCCACCACCGGCCACGACCTGTCCAGCCTGGAGGTGCTCCAGGTCGGCGGCGCCAAGTTCGGCCGGGAGGCGGCCAAGCGGGTGCGGCCCGAGCTCGGCTGCACGCTCCAGCAGGTGTTCGGCATGGCCGAGGGCCTGGTCAACTACACCCGGCTGGACGACGACGAGGAGACCATCGTCGCCACCCAGGGCCGTCCCATCTCGCCCGACGACGAGATCCGCGTCCTGGACGACGACGGCCGCGACAGCGACCACGGCCACCTGCTGACCCGCGGCCCGTACACCATCCGCGGCTACTGGCGGGCCGAGGAGCACAACAGGACCGCCTTCACCGACGACGGCTTCTACCGCACCGGCGACATCGTCCGCCGCACCCCCACCGGCCACCTGGTCGTCGAGGGACGCGCCAAGGACCAGATCAACCGGGGCGGCGAGAAGATCGCGGGTGAGGAGGTCGAGAACCACCTGCTGGCCCACCCGGCGGTCCACGACGCCAGCGTGGTCGCCGTGCCCGACCCCTACCTGGGGGAGCGGGCCTGCGCCTACGTCATCTGCCGCGGCGACCCGCCCAGCGGGGCCGAGCTGCGCGCGTTCCTGCGCGGGCGCGGCATCGCCGTCTTCAAGATCCCTGACCGGTTCGAGTTCGTCGACGCCTTCCCGCAGACCGCGGTCGGCAAGGTCAGCAAGCGCCACCTCCGCGAAAGGACATGACATGCCGATCCCCAGGATCGAACCGTACGCCATGCCGTCCGAGCTCCCGGCCAACCGGGTGGACTGGCGGCCCGACCCGCGCCGGGCCGTGCTGCTCGTGCACGACATGCAGAACTACTTCCTGCGCGCCTTCACCCCCGGCCGCTCGCCGATGGTCGAGCTGATGGCCAACGTGCTGGCGCTGCGCGAGCGGTGCGCCGAGCTGGGCGTGCCCGTCGTCTACTCCGCCCAGCCCGGCGCCCAGAGCGCCGAGCAGCGCGGCCTGCTGCTGGACTTCTGGGGCACCGGCATCGGCGCCGACCCGCGCGAGGCCGCGATCGCCGACGAGCTGACGCCCGGCGACGGCGACGTGCTGCTCACCAAGTGGCGCTACAGCGCCTACCAGCGCACCGGGCTCGCCGAGCTGATGGCCGGGCAGGGCCGCGACCAGCTCGTCATCTGCGGGGTGTACGCCCACATCGGCGTGCTGATGACCGCCTGTGAGGCGTTCATGCGGGACGTGCAGGCGTTCGTGGTCGCCGACGCCGTCGCCGACTTCTCCCGGCAGCACCACGAGATGGCCCTCACCTACGCCGCCGAGCGGTGCGCCGTCACCACCACGACCACCCGCGTCAGCCGCGCCCTGTCGGGGGCGGTGGCCGGTGTCTGAGGCCGAGGAGCGCCTGCGCGCCCAGATCGCCGGCCTGCTGTACGTCGAGCCCGCCGAGCTCGGCCCGCACGACGACCTGCTGGACGCCGGCCTGGACTCCATCAGGGTGATGACGCTCATCGAGGCGTGGAAGCGGGAGGGCCGCGACATCGGCTTCCCCGACCTCGTGGACCGGCCCACCATCGCGGCCTGGGCGGAGCTGCTCACGTGACCGTGCAGACCATGCCGCTCACGGGCGCCCAGGCCGGGATCTGGCTCGCCCAGCGCCTGGACCCCGCCAACCCCGTCTACAACGCCGCGGACCGCATCGACCTGCGCGGCCCGCTCGACCCCGCCCTCTTCGCGCGGGCGCTGGAACGCTGCCTGGCCGAGGCCGAGCCGTTGCGCCTGCGCTTCACCGCCGAACCGGCCCAGTACCTGCCCGACTACGACTCGCTGCGCGGCTGCCTGACCGTGCTGGACCTGCGCGGCGAGCCCGACCCGGAGGCCGCGGCCGACGCCTGGATGCGGGCCGACCTGGCCGCGCCCGTGGACGTCGTCACCGGCCCCCTGTCGCGGCACGCGCTGCTGCGCCTGGCCGGCGACCACCACGTCTGGTACCTGCGGGCCCACCACATCCTCATCGACGCCTACGCCCTGTCGATGCTGGTCGGCCGGACCGCCGACATCTACACGGCGCTGGCCGACGGGCTGGCGCCGGGGGCGGGGCCGTTCGGGTCGATGGCGGCGCTGCTGGCCGAGGAGGAGGCGTACCTGGCCTCGGAACGGCGGGCCGGCGACCGGGCGTACTGGCTGGAGCGGCTGGCCGGCGCCCCCGAGCCCGCCGGGCTCGCCGGGACGGCCGCCTTGTCGGCCCGTGAGGTCGCCGGGCTCGCCGGGACGGCCGCCTTGTCGGCCCGTGAGGTCGTACGGCGGCGCGCCGTCCTGCCGTCCCTGCCCCGGTGGGACGCCCTGGCCCGCGCCGCCCGAGCCACCTGGGCCGACGTCGCCGCCGCCGGCCTGGCCTGCTACGCGGGACGGCTCACCGGCGGCACCGACGTGCTGGTCGGGCTGCCGCTGATGAACCGCACCGGGGCCGCCGTCCGCGTGCCGTGCCTGACGGTCAACGTGCTGCCGGTCCGGCTCGACGTACGGCCCGGGCGCACGGTCGGCGACCTGGTCGGGCAGGCCGCCCGCCGGATCGCCGAGGCCCGCCGCCACGGCCGCTACCGCATCGAGGACCTGCGCCGCGACCTGGGACTCGGCGGGACGTCGCGGGCCCTGTTCGGCCCGCTGCTCAACATCAAGCCGTTCCCGGCCGAGACGAAGTTCGGCAACGCGACCGGCACCGTCACCAACCTGGCCGCCGGGCCGGTGGACGACCTGGCCGTGGCCCTGCTGCCCGACGGCGACCGCCTCACCCTGGAACTCGACGGCAACGCCGCGCGCTACGACCAGGCCGCCCTGGCCGCCCACACCCGACGCCTGGCCGGCTTCCTCACCACCCTGACCGGCGCCTCCCCGGACACCCCGCTCGGCCGCCTCCCCCTCCTCACCGCCGACGACCGCGCGGCCCTTCCCCCCGAAGCCCCACCACGAACCGGCCACGCCACCGGTCGCGCCACCGGCCCCGCCACCGGTCGCGCCACCAGGCGGCCCGACGGCCGCACGGACGGCCGCACGGACGGCCGGACAGACGGCCGGACAGACGGCCAGGCCGCTGGGCGGACAGACGGCCAGACCGCTGGGCGGACCGCTGGGCGGACCGTGGTGGACGCCTTCCTGGAACGCGTCCGGCTGACGCCCGCCGAGACGGCCCTGGTGTGCGACGGCGACAGGCTCACCTACGAGGAGCTGGGCGCGCGGGTGGACCGGCTGGCCCGGCGGCTGGCCGCCCGCGGCGCGGGCCCGGAGCGGGTCGTGGCCGTCGTCCTGCCGCGCTCGGCCGAGCTGGTGGTGGCGCTGCTGGCGGTGCTGCGCAGCGGCGCGGCCTTCCTGCCGGTGGACCCCTCCTACCCGGCGGAGCGGCGCGCCCTCATGCTGGCCGACGCCGCCCCGTCCGTCGTGCTCACCCCCGGCTGGGCGGGTGACGCCCCCGGCTGGGCGGGTGACGCCCCAGGCTGGGCCGGGGACGTCTCCGGCACGCCGGATCCGCTGCCTCTCCCCGGGCCGGGCGACGCCGCGTACGTCATCTACACCTCCGGCTCCACCGGCCGGCCCAAGGGCGTCGTGGGCACCCACGGCGGGCTCGCCGCCCTCCTGGACTCCCACCGCGAGCGCCTGTTCCCGGACGGCGGGCGGCTGCGCGTCGCGCACACCGCGTCGTTCTCGTTCGACGCCTCGCTGGACCCGCTGCTGTGGATGATCGGCGGCCACGAGCTGCACCTGCTCGGCGACGACCGCTACCGCGACCCCGAGGCCCTGACCGCCTACGTCCGCGAGCACGGCGTCGACTACCTGGACCTGACCCCCTCCCACCTGAAGGAGCTGCCCGGCCTGCTGGCCGAGCCGCCGCGGGTCGTCGTGGTCGGCGGCGAGGCCGTGCCCGGCCCGCTGTGGCGGACGCTGCGCGAGCGCACGTTCGCCGTCAACCACTACGGCCCCACCGAGGCCACCGTGGACGCCTACACCTGGCTCGGCGACGGCTCGGAAGGGCCCACCGCGGGCTCGTCGGCGCACGTGCTCGACGACGCGCTGCAACCGGCGCCCCCGGGCGCCGTCGGCGAGCTGTACCTGGCGGGGGAGGGGCTGGCCCGCGGCTACCTCGGGCGTCCCGACCTGACGGCCGAGCGGTTCGTCGCCGGTCCCGGCGGGTCACGGCTGTACCGGACGGGCGACCGCGCCCGCTGGGCCGCCCCCGGACGGCTGGAGCTGCTGGGCCGGGCCGACGACCAGGTCAAGGTGCGCGGCGTGCGGATCGAGCCGGCCGAGGTCGAGGCGGTGCTGGAGGAGCACCCGTCGGTGGCCGCGGTCGCGGTCGCCGCCCACTCCGGCCGCCTGATCGCCTACGTCATCCCCAGCCCACCCGGCCCGTCCGGCGCGTCCGGCCCACCCGGCGCGCCCGGCCCGTCCGGCGCGGACTTCCCGACGGGCGTGGACCTCCCGCAGGGCGCGGATCTCCCGCCCGGCGTGAACCTCCCTACGGGCGTGGACCTCTCGACGGGGGTGGAGCTGCTGCGGTTCGTGGCCGCGCGGTTGCCTGCCGGGATGACGCCCGCCCAGGTCGTCACCATGGAGGCGCTGCCCCGCACGCCCAACGGCAAGCTCGACCGGGCCGCCCTCCCCGCCCCCGAGGCCAGGGCCGCCCCCGGCCGCGGGCCCGCGAACGCCGCCGAGGAGACCATGTGCGCGCTGTTCGCCGAGGTGCTGAACCTCCCGGCGGCGGGCCCCGAGGACGGCTTCTTCGACCTGGGCGGCCACTCGCTGCTGGCCGCCCGCCTCACCGTGCGCATCAGGGAGACCTTCGGCGCCGCCGTGCCGATCAGGGCCGTGTTCGACACCCCCACCCCGGCCGGGCTCGCGGCCCGGCTCGGCGTCACCGCCGCCCCCCGGCCGCCCCTGGTCCCGTCCCCGCGGACCGGGCCGGCGGCGATGCGGCCCGACCCGGTGCCGCTGTCGTCCGCGCAGGCCAGGCTCTGGTTCCTGTACCGGATGGAGGGGCCCAATCCGACGTACAACATCCCGCTGGCGTTGCGGCTCGGCGGCGACGTGGACCGCGCCGCGCTGCGGGCCGCGCTCGACGACGTCGTGGCCCGGCACGAGATCCTGCGCACGGTCTTCCCCGAACGCGACGGCGTCCCCTGCCAGCGGGTCCTGGACCGGTACAGCGTCCCGATGCCCGTCTGGCAGCCGGCCGAGCCCGCCGCGGCCATGCGCCGGATCGCCCGCCGCGGCTTCGACCTGGCCGCCGAGCCGCCCTTCCGCGCCCACCTGCTGCGGCTCGGCCGCGACGAGCACGTGCTGATGCTCGTCCTGCACCACATCGCGGGCGACGGCTGGTCGGCGGGGCCGCTGGTCGGGGACCTGAGGGCGGCCTACGAGGCCCGCCGGAGCGGACAGGCGCCGGCGTTCGGGCCGCCGCCCGTCCAGTACGCCGACTACACACTGTGGCAGCGTGACCTGCCCCTGACCGGGCTGGAACACTGGCGGGCCACGCTGGCCGGCCTGCCGGACCGGCTCGACCTGCCCTTCGACCGGCCACGGCCCGCCGTGCTGGGCGGCGCGGGCGGCACGGTCCCCGTGACGTTCCGGCCCGCCCTCATGGCCGAGGTCGAGGCGCTGGCCCGCCGCGCCCGCGCCAGCGTCTTCATGGTGCTGCACGCCGCCCTGGCCGCCCTGCTCACCCGGCTCGGCGCGGGCACCGACATCCCGATCGGCACGCCCGTCGCCGGCCGCGGCCACAGCGCCCTGGACGGCAGCGTCGGCTTCTACGTCAACACCCTCGTGCTGCGCGCCGACACCTCGGGCGACCCGTCGTTCGCCGAGCTGCTGGACCGGGTCAAGGCCGCCGACCTGACCGCGTTCGACCACGCCGAGCTGCCCTTCGACCGGCTCGTCGAGGCGCTCAACCCGCCCAGGTCGCGCGACCGGCACCCGCTGTTCCAGGTCATGCTCGTCCACCAGGACGCCGCCGAACCGCCCGGCGTCGAGGTCGTCCACACCGGGACGGCGAAGTTCGACCTCACCCTGAACGTCGGCCCGTCCGGCGCCGGGTTCCTGGAGTACAACCGCGACCTGTTCGACCGGGCCACCGCCCGCGCCATCGCCGGCCGGCTGACCCGCCTGCTGGAACAGGCCGTGGCCGATCCGGACCGGCCGCTCGGCTCGTACGACCTGCTCGACGCCGCCGAACGCCGCACCCTGGTCGAGGAGTGGAACGGCGACCTGGTCAGCGAGCCCGGCGGCACCCTGCCCGGCCTGTTCGAGGCCCAGGCCCGCCGCACCCCGGACGCCGTCGCCGTGGACACCTGGACGTACGCCGAGCTGAACGCGCGCGCCAACCGGCTGGCGCACAAGCTCATCGCCCACGGCGCCCGGCCCTGCGCCGTCGTCGCGCTGTCGCTGCCCCGCTCGCCCGACCTGGTGGCGGCGCTGCTCGCGGTGGTCAAGACGGGCGCGGCCTACCTGCCGCTCGACCCGTCCCACCCGGCCGCCAGGACCGACCACATGATCGCCGACGCCGGGCCGGTGTGCGTCGTGGACGCGTCCTGGCTGGGCGACCTCGGCGACTGGCTGGACCACGACCCGGAGCGCGACCTGCGTCCGGGGGACGCCGCGTATGTCATCTACACCAGCGGCTCCACCGGGCGGCCCAAGGGCGTGGTCGTCACCCACCACAACGTCGTCCGGCTGCTGTCGGCCACCGACGCGTGGTTCGGGTTCGGCCCCGGCGACGTGTGGACGCTGTTCCACTCCTACGCCTTCGACTTCTCGGTGTGGGAGTTGTGGGGCGCCCTGCTGTACGGCGGCCGCCTGGTCGTGGTGCCGTACGAGACCAGCCGGTCCCCGGGCGACCTGCTCGCCCTGCTGGAACGCGAGCGGGTCACCGTGCTCAACCAGACGCCGTCGGCGTTCTACCAGCTCATCGCCGCCGACGACGGCCGCGACCTGGCCCTGCGGTACGTGATCTTCGGTGGCGAGGCGCTGGAGCCCGCCCGCCTCGCCCCCTGGCGGGCCCGCCGCCCGGACCTGCCACGCCTGGTCAACATGTACGGCATCACCGAGACGACCGTGCACGTCACCCACCACGTGCTGCCGCCCGGCGAGCAGCACGGCAGCCCGATCGGGCGCGGCATCCCGGACCTGCGGGTCTACGTCCTGGACGACCGCCTGCGGCCGGTGCCTCCCGGCGTGGTCGGCGAGCTGTACGTCGCCGGGGACGGCCTCGCCCGCGGCTACCTCGGCCGGCCCGGCCTGACCGCCGAACGGTTCGTCGCCGACCCCTTCGGACGGCCCGGCACCCGCATGTACCGCTCCGGCGACCTGGCCAGATGGCGCGCCGACGGCACGCTCGACTACGCGGGCCGCGCCGACCAGCAGGTCAAGGTGCGCGGCTTCCGCATCGAGCCGGGCGAGGTCGAGGCGGCCCTGCTGCGGCACCCGTCGGTCGCCCAGGCCGCCGTGATCGTCCGCGAGGACCGCCCCGGCGACCAGCGCCTCACCGCGTACATCGTCCCGTCCGCCGCAACCGCTTCCGCCGCAACCGCGCCCGCCGGAACCGCCTNC
>NZ_JBSGCE010000136.1:0-2171 GCF_053601695.1 Nonomuraea sp. NPDC004702 | reverse complement strand
CCTCCGAGGGGCCCGCCTCCGAGGGGCCCGCCTCCGAGGGGCCCGCCTCCGAGGGGCCCGCCTCCGAGGGGCCCGCCTCCGAGGGGCCCGCCTCCGAGGGGCCCGCCTCCGCCGGAACCGCCTCCGAGGGGCCCGCCTTCGCCACGGACGCCGACGTGGGGGAGGTGCGGGCGTTCGTGGCGCGGGTGCTGCCCGGCTACATGGTGCCGGCCGCCGTCGTCCGGGTGCCCGCGCTGCCGCTCACCGTGAACGGCAAGCTCGACCGCGCCGCCCTGCCCGCCCCCGAGGCCCCCACCGGCGGCGGCCGGCTGCCGGACGGGCCGCGCGAGGAGGCGATGTGCGCGCTGTTCGCCGAGGTGCTCGGCCTGCCCCGGGTCGGCGTGGACGACGGCTTCTTCGACCTCGGCGGCCACTCCCTGCTCGCGGTCCGGCTGGTGGCCAGGGTCAAGGAGGTGTTCGGCGCCGAGGTGTCCGTCGGCGCGCTGTTCGAGGCGCCGACCGCCGCCGCGCTCACCGCCCTGGCGCAGGGCGGCGCGCGCACCGACCCGCTGCGGACGCTGCTGCCGCTGCGCGAGTCCGGCTCCCGTCCGCCGCTGTTCTGCGTGCACCCGGCGGGCGGGCTGAGCTGGTGCTACGGCGGCCTCCTCCGGCACGTCCAGGACCGCCCGATCTACGGGCTGCAGGCCCGCCGCGACCACCTGCCCACCTCGCTGCGCCGCCTGGCCGCCGACTACGTGGCCCAGCTCAGGCTGGTGCGCCCGCGCGGCCCCTACCACCTGCTGGGCTGGTCCACCGGCGGGATCATCGCCCAGGAGATGGCCGTGCAGCTCCGGCTGGCCGGGCAGGAGGTCGCGCTGCTGGCCGTCCTGGACGCCTACCCCGCCGAGGGCATGCGCGACCTGCCGCCGTCCGACGAGGCCGAGGCGCTGGAGGCGCTGCTCACGATGGCCGGCTTCGCCCCCGACGCCGCCCTCACGCTGGAGCGGGTGGCGGAGATCCTGCGCCGCGAGTCCAGCCCCCTGGCCGGGCTGCCGGCCGGGACGCTGGCCGAGCTGAAGGACCTCTACCTCAACACCAACCGCCTCGTCCGCGCCCTCGACACCCGCCGCTTCGACGGCGACGTGCTGTTCTTCCGCGCCACCGTCGACACGGTGGACGACACCCTGACCGCGGACGCCTGGCGCCCGCACGTCGGCGGCACGATCGAGACGCACGACGTGGCCTGCAGCCACAAGGACATGACACAGCCGGGCCCGATCGCCGAGATCGCCGCGATCGTCGCCGCCCGCCTCGACCATCTTGACCGCCTCGACCGCCTCGACCGCCTCGACCGCCTCGACCATCTCGACCACCTCGACGGAATCGACCGACCAGGCGGCCCCGGCCCCCGTGGCGCCGCCCCCGCGACCCAGGAGCACACCCCGTGAACCCCTTCGACGACCCGGACGGGCAGTTCCTCGTCCTGGCCAACGACGAGGACCAGCACTCCCTGTGGCCCTCCTTCGCCGCCGTCCCCGACGGCTGGTCCGTGCGCTTCGGGCCGGACGGCCGGGCCGCCTGCCTGGCCTACGTCCAGGCGTCCTGGACCGACCTGCGCCCCCGCAGCCTGCGCCGGTGAGGGGCCGCGTACTGGCCGCCTACGTCACGGCGATGTGCGTGAGCGGCCTGGACGCGACGATCGTCAACCCGGCGCTGTTCGCCGTCGCGGCCGACCTCGGCGTGCCGCCCGCCGCGGCGAACGCCGTGGAGTCGGCGTTCCTGGCCAGCCTCGCGATCGCCATGCCGGTCGCCGGCTGGCTGTGCGACCGGTACGGCGCGTCGCGCGTCTTCCTGGCCGCGCTCGCCGCGTTCACGGCGGCCTCCGGGTTGTGCGCGCTGTCGTGGGACCTGGGGTCGCTGGTGTGCTTCCGGGTGCTGCAGGGAGCGGCGGGTGGCGTCCTGACGCCCGCCGGGATGGCCATGTTGTTCGCCGCCTACGCCCCCGAGGAGCGCATGCGGCTGTCCCGGCACATCGTGGTGCCGACCGCGCTCGCGCCCGCGCTCGGCCCGGTGCTCGGCGGCCTGCTGGCCGACACGCTCTCGTGGCGCTGGGCGTTCCTGGTCAACCTGCCGCTCGGCGCGGCGGCCCTGCTCACCGGCGCCGCCGCGCCGCGCGCTAGGTAGAGCGTCGG
>NZ_JBSGCE010000135.1:0-12894 GCF_053601695.1 Nonomuraea sp. NPDC004702 | reverse complement strand
GCCCGGTTGTCGGGCAAGTTCCGGCTGAACGAGAGCCAGACCGCCGTGCTCGACCGGGCCGGGACGGCGCTGGCCCACGAGCACCGTAGTGCCCGAGCCGCCCGCTGACGACCGCATCCCCGCATCCGCCGACTCTTCGTCGCTGATCGATCAGATCGTCCGCGACGGCGCTCGCAAGATGCTCGCCGCCGCACTCCAAGCCGAGGTCGACGCCTACATCGCCGCCTTCGCCGACGAACGCGACGAGCACGGCCGCCGCCTGGTCGTGCGCAACGGTTACCACGCCCCGCGCGAGGTCCTCACCGTAGCCGTGCGGCCACAACTTCACGACTGCCGAAAACAATCGAAATCGACGGGTGGGAACTCAATGCCGTTGCTTGACTCACGCAACTATCGCGGGTTCGGTGGTGGTGCTCTTGTTTGGGACTCTCCTGGTGAGCCGTGGAGCCGGATGGCCCCGACTGGTTCGATAGCGGGGCCCGTACTTGTCCGATGAGCCAGTTGAAGGTGTTCTTCGCCTTCGCAAAGACGTCAGGCCAGGCTGGTGTCGTGCGGTGCCCGCATAGGGCTCTTCTCTCACCAGGGACATGTGGTTGGCACCTTTGAACCTGACGGTGGAAGAGCCCTGCCGCAATCACCCGCCCGGTGACGAAGCAGATGACGGCGCGATGCCGTCTCGTCACCCTCCGTCGTTCCGCGCGGACACCTCACGCGCCACCGGCTCGGTCACCATGAACAGTCCCGGCCCTTCTTCCTTCACCCAGCCGCGTTCCACCAGCCGCTTCAGCTTCGAACGTAGCCCTTCCCGCTTGGCCGCCTCATCCGGCAGTCCCATCGCCACCGCGATCTGCCCGGCCCGTATCGCCCGCCTGGCATCGGCCATGATCTCCACCGCGTCTCGGTACGCGGGGCAGCACCGCCGTATTCATGCCGGGTTGCCAGTGCGGCACCCGTCACCACACCCAGCACCGGCGGCGCGGTGCCGGCCGCGTCGGCGGCCCCGGCCTGTCCATCGGGCTCATCGAGCAGCTGGGCCGCTTTCACCCAGGATCTCCTCGACGGTCTCCCGTGTGATCGTCAGCCGTGACAAGAGTCCTGCTCGTCCTACATCTGTGAGGTGAGCGCGGCGATCTGCTCGCCGATCTCCTCGATCCGCCGGCGGGCCGCGGCTTCGCGTCGTGCCAGTTCCTCGAGCAACGAGCTCGCCGTCACCACCGCCTCACGGGTCTGCACTCACAGTAAAAGGCGGTTCCCGAATCAAACAGTCACGACCACAAAAGCCCAGTTCAGGAGCTCACTGAGGGAGAGCCACACCCTCCTTCAATTCGCCGCCTGCGTTGCCGTCGCACCCGACGCGCCCTGTCGCGTGCCGGTCCTTCCGCATGCAGTTGTACAGGGGGTGTACTCGTTGATAGCGATGTGCGCGACGGGTTTGCCGGTCTCCTTGACGATACTCACCGCCCCTGCCTGGAACTCCGGATCAGAACGACGCCTCGTGGTTCCTGCCACGACCGAGCCCCTCCTGGTTCGGTCGTCACGTTACGCGGGAAGCCCCGTCGGGGGAGACCGCCCGAGCTACCCGATCGGTTTCCTGATGGTGATTCAGCGCGGAGGCCGGGAGGCGAGGTAGCGGGGGAGATGATCGTCACAGCAGGCCCAGCGAGTGCCGGACTTGTCGGTAACGGTGTATTTGGGGTTGTTGGGGCAGCGGTTGTTGCGGTCGCCGCCGCCCCAGGTGCAGCGGGTGCGGCTGGCCTGGCCGAGTTGAGGATCGTGGGGATCGTAGTCCTCGATCTTGGCGGCGGGTGGGCGTAGGCCGGTACGGTCGCCAACCTCGACGACCTCGTCGGCCCCGAAGGCGCGACTGGCGCCGGAGGGACTGAGGTCGGCGGCGCGCCCCAGGGTTTCCAGAGTGTAGGGGCGTGGGGCGACGTAGGCGCGGCCGTAGGCGAGCAGGAGCCGGATCTGTGTGTCGGCGTCCTTTTTGGCCGCGACCAGGCCTTCGATGGTGTTCAGCAAGGGATCGAAACCGGGGCCGCTGGCGTCCCATGCCGCGTCCAGGTTTTCCGCGAACGCGGCGCGGGCTTCCTCTACGCCGGCGACAGCGGTGTTGAACGCCTCGGATGTGGTCTCGTCATGCTCGGTGGCGACCGGCATAGGGTGGCGGATCGCCGCGAGATCAGTGAGCATCTCACGTGGAGTCATACGAGAAGCATGCAACGTCCTTTGCCTGAGTGCAAGGGTATTGCGTGAGGATCGTGAATTTGAAGGAGTGCAGGCTCTCTGGGGGCGCGGGGGACGGTGCGGTGCTGTTTCCCATGCCGTCCGGGCGAGGCGCAGTCGATGCTCGATCACCATCCTTCCGTCCAGTGCCTGACGTCGGTGAACGTCGGGGTGATACCGAGTTCGTGGGAGACGGACAGGGACGCGTGGTTGTGCTCGAACGCGCCGGAAGGGCTTCATCGGCAGCCAGTTCCCGCGAACGCGGAAGATCACCCGACCAACGGCCCTGTCGCTAAGGCCCCTCTTGTCCTGATCTACAATGTAAAGGCTTCGGCGAGCACGGCAACACACCTTTAGAATCAATACGGAACGGGCTTCGCCCGTACTCGCTCACTAAATAAGGGACTTGACGCCAGCTGAGGAGTCGGGTGGACCGGATTTTCTCGGAGCCGACGTACGGGGCGCGCTCGGCGGCCGCGGCATGAGCCGCTGGCGCTACCTGGCGGCTTTCGTATCCCGGTGCGGCGAGCACCTCGCCTATGAGGAGCGCCCCATCCGGCACCTTCCAGGAGTCCCGCTCCGGGAGCGAAGTTCCCTCATTCCCGCAGGGGCGGTCATGGCCGAACACGCCTGCCTCGACCGAGAGATCAAGCGAACGGACCACAGCAGGAGCTCCACCGCGAAGCGGCGGATTCCCGCACAGATCGCTTCCGCGAAGCACTTCAACGAAGGTGTGCTGGTCAGACCTTCATGGGGACCTGGGGCAGCGTTAGCGCTGGCCGGGATGATACGCCGATGCGGCCGCCCACCCGAGATCACTGACCGGGCGCTACCTGGCCGGTGAGGGGTCGCGGCTACGCCGGGCCCGCCGCCCGGTCGGGGGTGACATCGGCTGGGTGGAGCTGCACGATCTGCGTGCGCACAACGTGACCGCGGACCGGGTGCGTTTCACCGCTGGTTGGCTCGCCTGCCTGGCTGGGGTGAGCGGCGGTGGTGTGAGCAGGTTGCTTCGTGCGCTGGCGGCGAGTGTGGCGGCCGCCTTGGACGGAACGGCGACCAGCATGGTGCGGGGGGTGAGCGGCATCGAGGGGTTCAGCTGGGTCGCCGTCGTCGATCAGGAGCCGTTCGGGCGGACGCCGCGATCCAACCCGGCTACCTACAGCAAGGCGTTCGACATCGTCCGCAGGCTGTTCGCCAGAACCGACGTGGTGCGGGGCGCGGGGTCAATGCCTCTTGGTTCAGCTTCAACACCGCGAATGGCTGCCGCTGCGGGACCTGTACTGGATATGGCCGCAAGCTGGTCGACATGAGCTTTCTGTCGGATGTGTGGGTGGTCTGTGACGCGTGCGGCGGGCGGCGTTACAAGCGGGAGGCCTTGGAAATCAAGTATCCAGGGCTGGCCATCGATCATGTGCTGGAGCTGACCGTCGCCGAGGCTGTGGAGCAGTTCTCCGAGATCCGACAGCTCGGGGAGATCCCGCAAGCCTTGGACCAGGTCGGGCTCAGCTTTCTCCGATTAGGTCAGAGCGCCACAGGGGTGTCCCGGGTGAGGCGCAGCGGCTGAGGCTCGCTTCGGTGATTCAGCGAGGTGCCGCCGGCCGCAGGGCCGGGCTTGTCGTTCTCGACGAACCCGTCTCGGGTCGCACCCGTTCGAGGTCCAGCGGGTGGTTGACGCCTTCGATGTGTTGCTCGGCTCGAGCAGCACCGTCGTCGTAGCTGAGCATGGCATCTCCGTGGCCGCGTCCGTGGACTGGTTGTTCGACTTGGGGCGCGGAGCCGGTCCGGACGGAGGTGCGGTGGTCGCAGAGGGCCCCCCGGACACCGTCGCGGCTGCGGACACCGCGACCGCGGTTTTCCTCCGGCGGTACGCGGTGGGCCTGCCGCTCCTGGAAACGTGGGAGGGCAGGCGGAGATTCGGCGCCGGGGCGCGTCCAGTCTGAGAGGGTGCGGAGAGCTGTGATCTGTAGGTTGATGTACGCGAGTCTGCTCAGGTCGCTTGCTGCTATCGGTTGATCAGTCCATCCAATCTCTCGCCGCTTCAAGGCCGGTACCGATACCGCCTGGGGCCGACAGCAGCGGCTGGGTATGAGCGGCGTGCTCGGGTTTGGCCTCGGCCCCGAGGCGGCTCGGGTCGTGTGGTGGTCGATGGCCGACCACGTAAGGGGAACGGCCACGAACCTGGCGGCGCAGCACGAGAGCGGAGCGGCACACGGGGCTGTGTCTGACCAGTGGTGCAACGCCTATCTTCCTGTTTTCATGCTGGGCTCTCGAAGCACATGGCGCCTCTCGATGGCCGGCCGCGGTTCGACCTGACCGAGGTTTGGGAGGCCGGGTTGCGGCGCTTGTTGGACGGGGTGGCGGTCCAGAGCCTCACACGATTCAGCGGCAGACCGTGCTGGGCGCGGGGTTGCGTCCTGGGGATCAGATATCGGTCGATGGTGTCGGTCGCGCAGGTGTTACGCGGGTATGAGGGGTGCCCGTCGCTGTTCTAGGTCAGCACGCGTGGCCCCTTGATGCCGTTGGCCAGGCTCTTGGCCCAGGCGAGCGGAGTTGGCGGGATCATGTGTGTGTTATCGGCCAGCGGAACGGGCGGCGCCTGGGTGATGTGCGCCGGCCGCTGGGGATTGGGCGGCGGGGCGGGCTATCGCGGGCATCCGGTCGTCATGTTCCAGAACTCCGACGTCCCCGTGCAGCGACGAGACGCGCTACCAGGGATGACGGGTTAAGCGCCGACGTGGATGTGGGCGGCCCACAGGGACGGAGTGGCGGGGTACCGGTCGCGGACGGTGCGGACGGCGTGGTGCAGGGCGTGGGCGGCCCGGCCGGTGTCGAGGACGTTTTCCTCGGCGGCCAGCCCGGCGTAGAACGATTCGGTGATTTCGACGGCGATCTGGTCATTGATGTCCCACAGGGTGCCGACGACGTGGGGGAAGCCGACGAGCTGGAACGCCGAGGCCAGGTGGATGGCCTCGTCCAGCAGGACGGAGTCGGCCGTGGTGGCGGTGCCGCACGCTGACAGGTAGGCGAGTCGGGCCTGTTCCAGCGCGATGGGGGCCAGGCCGGCCACGCTCAATGGATCGTCCTGGTGATCGCGCAGTAGCAGTCGGCTGCGTGAGGGGTCGGCCGGGTCGAGGTGCCCATGGCACGCGAAGTGCGCGATCGTAGCATCGGGTAGGTGGACCAGGACGTTGGCCTTTGTCGCCGGCCCGGCGGTGGGGGCGATGTCGGAATCGAGGTCGGCGAGCAGCGTCAGGCGAGGTAGCCGAGACCGTAGCAGCTTCACCTCGTCGGGCACGTTGGGTAGGCGGCCCTCTTTGGGCAGTCCGGGCGTTGTCGGCATCGCCACGACCAGCGTCCGGTCCGATCGGGGGAGGTGGTCGTCGATCCGCCGGCGGGCATGACTCAACGCGCCGATGGTGGGAGTGTAGGAGGAGATGACCCGATCCATCACGGTGCGCCGTTGCTCGCCCGGCGGGTCGGTATGGTGGCCGGCGGCGTGGACGGGGAGCAGGCCCAGCCGCCCTCCCGGCACCCACCACACGCGCGGCCACTCCTGGCCTGGCTCGGGCGGCCGGTCGTAGCCCAGGGCGCGCAGGACCGGTTCGGCGGCGACGTCCCATAGCCACTCCAGGGTCTGGCGCACCCGTGGCTGGGCCTCCATGCGCTGTTTGCGGGGCACCTCGCGGTCGGTGATGATCCGCAGGGCGTCGTGGAAGTCGGTGACCCGGCCGGCGACCGCGTCCGGGGTCAGGGCGGGCAGCGGCAGGGCGGCCACTCCGTCGCCGGTGAGCAGCAGGGCGTCGCTGCGGTGCGCGCCGACATTGAACACCACCACCGGCCCGGATCGGGCCTGGGCCAGCAGCTCCTCCGTGGTGGGTGGCAGGGCGAAGGAGGCGAAATCGTCCAACGCGCGGATGTCGGCCAGCACGTCGGCGAACTCGGCGGCCAGCCGGCGTCGGTCACGTGCCGCGTGCTCGGCTGACGCCGGATTGGGGTTCGCCTCTCCCCCTGTGGGAGGGGAGGGAGCGGCATCGGCGGGACTGTCCAGGAGGTCACGTAGCCGGGTGAACCGGTCGGCCAGGTCGGGATGTCGCTCGCGCAGGTCGGTCAGGTCGCTGCGGGTGTGCAGGGCTTGGCTGAGCAGCACCGCTCGTGCTGCCTCCAGCAAGCTCAGCGCGCGAGCGGCGGCCCGGTCGGCGGGAGCGTCAGGATCGGTCAGGGCGAAGGCGGCGGCGGTGGTGGCGAGTCCGGAGAACCGGCCGATCGCGTGTTGCTGATCGGCCCGTTCGAGGTAGCGTGGAGCCACCTCGGGTAGCAGCCGTACCGCTCCCTCCAGGAGATCGGCCGCCCGGCCCGGATCCGATGCGGCCGCCACGTAGGCGGCGAACTTGGCCGCCCGCACCCGAACGGACGGCGGGGACGAACGAAGCTCGAAGGCCTGCTCGTAGACGGCCGCCGCCTCATCCAGGTCGGCCTGGTCCTGGGTCAGCACGTACCGCTGCACTAGCGCGGTTCCGAGGTTGGACTGGATCATGGCGAGGTTGGGCTGGTCAGGATGGGTGGCCGCGGCCGCCTGACGCGTGACCTCGATAGCCTCGTCGAGGTCGTCGCGGTCCTGGGTGCGCTCGAACCGGCTCCTCAGCGCGTTGCCCAAGTTGTTCAGATACATCGCTCGGTTGGGGTGGTCGACCGGGCTGAGCGTCACCGCCTGGCGGAGGGTCTCGATCGCCTCGTTCAGGTCTAGCGGGCTTTCGGTCCGCTCGAACCGGCTTCTTAGCGCGTTGCCCAGGTTGTTGAGGAACATCGCTTGGTTGGGGTGGTCGGCCGGGCTGAGCGTCACCGCCTGGCGGAGGGTCTCGATCGCCTCGTCGAGGTCGTCCTGGTTCTGTGTGCGCTCGAACCGGAGGCTCAACGCCGCTCCCAGGTTGGACAGGAACATCCCGAGGTCCGGGTGCCCGTCGGTGGCCGCCACCGCCTGGCGGAGGGTCTCGATCGCCTCGTCCAAGTCTGGCCGGTCCCCGCTCCGCTCGAAGCGGCGCAGCAGCGCTGCGCCCAGGCCGGACAGCGATATCGCGCGGTCCGCGTGGCGGTCGGGGATGTCGGCCACCGCCTGGCGTTCGATCTCGATCGCCTCCTCCAGGTCAGCCTGGTCCCCGGTGAGCTCCGACCGGAGTACCAGCGCGCCGCCGAGGTTGCACAGGCAGAGCGCACGGTCCAGTCGGTCAGCCGTGGCCGCCACCGCCTGGCGGCCGGCGGCCACGGAGGCGTCCGCGTCGGCCCGGTGCCCGCTCCGCTCGAAGCGGGTGCGCAGCATGTTCCCCAGGTGGTCCAGGACCATCGCGTGCTCGGGGTGGCCGGCGGGGGTGAGCGCCGCCATCTCTCGGGCGGCCTCGATGGCCTCGTCGGGGTCGGCCTGCCGCTCGGTCCGCATGACCCGGATCCTTAGCAGGTCGCCCAGCCTGTCGGAGTACATCGCGTGGTCGGGATGGTGGGCGGGGACGGCCGCCACCGCCTGACGGGCGGCCTCGATCGCCTCGTTTAGGTCGGCTCGGTCTCCAGTTCGCTCGTACCTGGCCCGCAGAGAGCCTCTCAGGTTGTGCAGACGCGTCGCCCGGCTGGGATCGTCGGCGGACGTGGCCGCCACCGCTTGACGGGCGACCTCGATCATCTCGTTCAGGTCGGATTGGTCCCCGTTACGCTCGAACCGGATGTTGAGCGACTTCCCCAGGTTGGTCAGATATATCGCGCGCTCAGGGTGGTCGGCGGACGTGGCCGCCACCGCTTGACGCGCGATCTCGATCCTCTCGTCCAGGTCGGATTGGTCCCCGCTCCGCTCGAACCGGAGTGCCAGTGCGACGCCCAAGTTGTTCAGGTACATCGCGCGGTCTGGGTGATCGGTGGACGTGGCGTTCAGAATGGCGCGCCACAGGTCGAGCGTCCCTCCGAGCAACGTCGGGTCGGGTGAGGCGAGAACGCGCTCGAGCATCGCGATGGCCGGAGGAGCCGCCTGCTCGGCCATGATGGGCAGGAGCGGCTCGGGCAGGTTCCCGACGCCGCACGCGAAGCAGGGAGTCAGCATCAGGACGGCGACGCTCAGATCCTGCCCGCCCTCGCCCTCGGGCAAGGCATGAAAGCGGAACCAGTGCAACCAGCCAAGGACGTACCGGGCATGTATGTCCCCGTCGTCGTCCCGTAGCAGGCGGAACAGTGCCGCGGCCTGCGCCAGGAGAGCGGGATCCAGCACCGATGCCAGGCCGTCATCGGACAACCGCTCCAGCCTGGCCTTGATCACCTGGACGAGTTCCTCACGCTCTCCCATTGACCCCTCCTCGACCGACGCCCAAGGAAGAGGCTAATCACGCGGTCGATCTTGCGGGGAGGATTCGCACGATATCGTCGTAGCCGCTTGCCCCCCCGGCGAACAGGAGAGCAATGGTTCAAGAAGCCAGTCCTTCCGCTGACAACGTGGCCGACGCGGTGGCGTACGTCTGTGCCCACCTGGAGGAGTTGCGCGACGAGCATCCTCGCCTGCTGCGCAGGGTCCTCGCGGCTCTGAAGCACGGTCGCGACCCCGTTGGCCCGCTGCGCGCCCTGCACGAGGCGATGTTGGCCGCCGGCGACCACCTGGGCCTGTACGGCACCCGAAGCCTTTGGCCAGTGGGGATCGACGTGAGCCGATCGGGCGAGGAGGTGTACCTGTGCCCCGGGCGGCACGGTTGCTCCCACTACCGGTGGCCCGATCCGGTCGGTGACACGCCTCGGTGCGCGATCAGTGGTGATCCGATGCGCCTGGACCGGTTGTAGCCGGTGAACGCGTTGCTGAGCGAGCTCGGTAAGAAGATCGCCGAACGGTGGTTGTCACTGCTGGTGCTGCCCGGTGCCCTGTTCCTGGCCGTCGCGCTCGCCGCCCGCACTCTGGGACACGCTCACGCCCTGAACCTCGGCTGGCTCACCGCCGAGATCGGCATGTGGGCGCGCTCTCCTGTCGTCGGGACCGTCGGCGGGCAGGTGATTGTGCTGGGGGCGATCCTGGCCGCGGCTGCGGCCGCGGGCCTGGTGGCCCAGGCGTGCGGGTCGGCACTCGAGTACGTGGTGCTGGCCGCCGGCTGGCGTACCTGGCCGTGGCCGCTGCGGCTGCCGGCCGGCCAGCTGGTCGCTCGTCGGGCCCGTCGCTGGAGCGCGAAGAACGCGGTCCATCAGCGAGTACGCGAACAGGACGCGGACGCGCTCGCACACGGCCGGCGAGCCGACCCCGCACCGCGCCACCGGGCCCGCCGGGCGGTGGAGCGCATCAGCGCCGAACCCCCGGACCGGCCCACCTGGAGCGGCGACCGGACGCACGCCGTCGCGCTCCGCCTTGAGCGTGACCTGCAGCTGGACCTGGCCACGGTGTGGCCGCACCTGTGGCTGCACCTGCCAGATACCGTCCGCGCCGAGATCGGTGAAGCGCGCGTCGCCCTGGCCCGCGCCACCACCCTGGGCGGCTGGGCGCTGCTCTACCTCCCTCTGACGATCTGGTGGTGGCCCGCCCTGCCCACGGCGGCGGTTCTGGCCATGGTGTCTAAGCACCGTGTCAGAAGCGCCACCGACGCCTACGCGACGCTCGTCGAAGCCTGTGTCCGCCTGCACGTCGCGGGCCTGGCCGACCACCTGGGCATCGACCACGCCGGCCGGCCCACCACCGACCTCGGCGCGACGGTCACCCGCTTCCTCACCAGTAGCCGGCCCCCCGCCACACCTCCGCCGTGACGGTGCCATCGCCCCGGTGACCCAGCCGCCCCAAACGCCGCGGCCAGCCCTTCGACGCTGCCGCCACCGACGATCACGCGCCAGTCTTCCGCCCGGAGGCCGGCAGCCGGGCCCGTTCTAGGATGCCCGACCAGCCGCCGGCGTTGACGTGCGCGGGCGCGGGCGCGTTGCTCAGGATCATGGCGGTCTGGACGGTTGCGTGATCCGTTCTGCCGCCCCGCCCGACACGGCCGCAGCGTGAAGTACGGCCCGGCGCGGCGGATCAACTGGTCCACTCCGTCGTCCACCCCGATGGTGAGGCGGGGCTAGAAGCAACGCCGTTCAGTTAGGGCTGGGACGGCGGTGTCAAGGGCTGGCCGGGATCATGGTGATGCTGATGGCGGCTTTGTAGGTGGTCCGGTCGATGGCGGGTCCGCGGGCGTTGTACTTGGAGATCGCGCGTTTGACGATGCGGTCTTTGGTGCGGACTCGCCGGGCGGGCAGGAGGTGGGCCAGGACCTGACGGCCGATGACGCCGATCAGGTCGATGTCGCTGCCGGTGCTGAGTCCGGCGGCCAGGATGAGCTGGTCGCGGGCGGCGGCCAGAGCGGTGGTGAAGCCGGCCCGGTCGGGGTCGGTGCCCGGGACGCTGTCGGTGGCGTCGGTCATCGCGGTGCGCAGGACCTGGTAGACGGTCAGCAGCGCCCAGACCTCCTGCTCGATACCGGCAGGAGTGTGCGCCCGCGGGACGTGCCCGCTCAAGATGGTGGACTTCAGCTCGGCGTAGGTGGTCTCGATCTCCCAGCGCTCGTGGTAGAGCCGGATGAGGTCGGCCGCCGGGTGGGCCGAGGGGTCGGTGAGGGTGGTCAGCGGCCGGTAATGGCCGGTCCTGCTGCCTGCCGCGGTGCGGATGGTGATCTCGGCGTCGATGACGCGAACGGTCAGCGCGCCGAGCCGGGCCAGGAACGAGCCGTCCCGGCAGCGGCCTACGGCGGGCAGGTTGCGGCCGGACTTGCAGCGCACCAGCAGGGCGGCGCCGGTGCTGGCCATCTGGTTGAGCAAATCGGCGGCGGCGAAGTTCCGGTCGCCTAGCAGCAGCATCCCGGCCCGCAGGTTCGCCGCCAGGCAGCGGGCGTAGTCGAGCTCGCCGATGGCGGCCGGCCCGAACACGGCCGCGATCAGCGACCGGGTCCCGCGGGCCACCAGCGCGGTCAGCCGCAGTTGCGGGTATCCCGAGATCCCGTTGCCGAGCCGCTGCCGGGCGAAGACCGCAAGATTGGCCGGGCAGTCCGGGACCGGCAGCAGGGTGCCGTCGACGGTGACCACTCGTAGTCCTCGCCACCATCCGGCGGCGGCGGTTGTCACTGCGGGGCCGCTGATCAGGTCGAACAGCGCTTTCATCGGGGCTGGTCCCAGCCGTTAGCGGGCCTGGCGAAGAGCGCTGCCGCTGGGCCGTACCGGTGCCGGGCCCGCCAGTCCGGCGCACATCCGATCGAACACCTGCCGGTAGCCCAGGCCGGTGAACAAGGCCGCGGCCAGGAGCGGGTAGACCGTGACACGAGCCGGCACCAGCCGGACCCCGCGCTCTTGCGCGTGAGTTTCCGCCAGCACCTCATCGACCATCTCGAACGGGATGATCCGGGTCAGTTCGCCCAGGTGCCCCGGCGCGAACACCCCACCGGCTACCCCGGCCGTTCGTTGTATGGCAATCTGTTCCAACAGCGGAGCTCCTGTGCTGAGGATGTCTTGGAGTGACACCCCTCTTCTACAGCGGCTCCGCTGTTTTGTTCACCGGTCTTGACGAACAGCCCTCTCCCTTAACTGAACGGCGTTGGGGCTAGAAGTCGTCCGAGCCGAAGGCGTGACGAGCCCAGGGGGCGAACCCCTCGTAGTAGGGGTAGATCGTAACGGCGTGCCTCGCGCCTGTGTGCGCGATCCCCTTCAGCAGGTGCGCGAAGGCGGGCCGGCCCTGGACGGGCAGGAACTCCTTGGGCAGATGGCGGGCCCAGGGATGGACCCGGGCGTCCAGCCCCCTGCGGCGATCAGGACCCTCCCGCGGTCACTGTCCGTCATCCGTCACTCCCTGGGGGTAGGTTGTCCGCATGAAGGTCGTACGGGTGACCGGCGTTCTCATCGAGGGTGATCACATCCTGCTGCTCAACCAGGACACTGACACCGGGCGGTCGTGGTCGCTGCCCGGTGGCAAGGTCGAGCGGGGCGAAGGGCTGGGGGACGCGCTGGTGCGCGAAATGCGGGAGGAGACCGGGCTGCGGGTCGCCGTGGGCCGCCTGTTGTACGTGTGCGATCACCTGCCCGCCAACGTTGTCCACGTGACCTTCGAAGTGACCCGCACCGGCGGGGTCGTGGGTGACGTCACCGTCGGCGCCGACGCCCGCCCGATCCGCAGTGTCGAATTCGTCAAGCTCACCGACCTGCCCACGCTGGGCTTCTCCGAGCGCTTCGCCGAGCTGTCCCAGGCTGGTTTCCCCGGCGTGGGCTCCTACATGGGATCGAAGGCCGCCATCGGCTTGTGAGGCGGCTCGCAGGCCGCCGGGGGTGAGCGCGGCCGGGAGGTGGCGGTCCAAGACGGCCAGCGGCCAGCCTCGCTCGGCTAGGCCGTCGATCCGCCCGCGCGGCGCCGGGGTGACGTGCGGGGCCGAGGCCGGTGGCGGACAGGCCGCGTCGCGGACCAGGCGGATGCCGTCCCCTCGGGAACTGCCGGCCAGGTGACGGTGCCGGGGCGGGTGTACTTCCACCGGGGTGGCGGGGTGTTCCAGGCGGCCGTGCGGCCAGTGTGCGTGATGTCAGGCACGGAGCGGCTCCGTGTCTGTCGGCAGGAGAGCGGCGGCGCGGTAGGAGATGCCCCACCGGCCCGCGATCTCCCAGACGTAGCCGACCATGCCGGTCGGATTGACCTGCTGACCGGCGGTGATAGGGGGTTCC
>NZ_JBSGCE010000134.1:0-13005 GCF_053601695.1 Nonomuraea sp. NPDC004702 | reverse complement strand
GGGGCCAGCTTCCAGGTCTCCAGCATGAACGGCGTGTTCCACGGCGTGATCAGCCCGGCCACGCCGACCGGCTTGCGCACGACGTAGTTGAGCTGGGCCGAGCCGACGCGGTAGACGTCCTCGCCCAGGCTGCTGATGACGTCGGCGAAGAACCGGAAGTTGTGCGCCGCCCGCCGGGCCTGGCCCCTGGCCTGGGTGATGGGCAGGCCGGTGTCGCCGCACTCCAGCTCGGCGATGCGCTCGTCGCGCGCCTCGATGGCCGCCGCGATGCCGCGCAGCACCGCCGCCCGCTCCTCGCCCGGCATCCGCGGCCACGGGCCGTCGGTGAACGCCGTGAGCGCGGCGCGCACGGCGAGGTCGACGTCCTCGGCGTCCCCGGAGGCGACGGTCAGCGCGGGGCGGTTGGTCGCGGGTTCCAGCGAGGTGAACGTCTGGCCGGACACGCTGGGCACGTGGGCCCCGCCGATGTAGTGCTCCAGGTTCAACGGGCGATCTCCTTGCACTGGGACGGCGGCCCCCCGGCCACGGGTGCGATCGATCCCCTGTCGGACGTGCGGCCGGACCGCCCTCTCATGGCACTCCTCCTCCGCCCCGCCACGATGATTGCCCAGGTGGAAGGCCCAGCGGAGGGCCCCTCGCAACCCCGTCAAATCGTATAGGACATCGTCGATGATACATGGGGAACCTATGGACAGAAATATCTGATGTCGTACATGATTTGTCCATCGGGGCTGGACGCACGGCGCTTCGAGGAGGATGCGTATGCGATGTCCACGACGCCTGGTGTGGTGGGCCGCGATCGCCCTGGTGGTCTCCGCCTGCGGGACCGGCCAGGACGGCGGCGCCGCCAGAACGGCCTGCGGCACGGGGAAGCCCGCCACCGGGACCCCGATCACCGTCGGCGCGATCGTCACCGCGAGCGGCGGCATCGACTTCAGCTCGGCCACCAAGGCGGCCAAGGCGTACTTCGACTGCGTCAACGCCGGCGGCGGCATCGGCGGCCGTCCGGTCGAGTACCTGGTCGAGGACGACGGCCTCAACCCGCAGAAGGCCTCGGCCCTGGCCACCAAGCTGGCCGGCAACCGCGACCTGGTCGCCCTGGTCGGCGGCTCCAGCTTCGTCGCCTGCGGCGTCTCCGGCCCGATCTGGGAGCAGAACGGGCTGTTCGACGTGCTCGCGGTCGGCGTGCCGCGGGCGTGCTTCGAGTCGCCGCGCATCGCCCCGGTCAACGCCGGCCCCAGGGTCAGCGCCGTGGCCGCCGCCCAGTACGCCGTCGAGGTCAAGGGCGCCAGACGGGTCGCCCAGATCAGCAACCGGGTGCCCGGCGTCGGCGACTGGACCCAGGACGGCGTGCGCGCCTACCTCAGGACCAAGGGCCTGACCTCGGCCGGCGACGTGCTGCACGACCCCGGCGTCAAGGACGCCACCGCCGTGCTCCTCGAAGCCATGCGGGGCCACCCGGACGCGATCATCCTCCAGGACCCCGCCCCCGACGACGCCGCCATCCTCAAGGCCGCCCAGGCGCAGGGCCTCAAGGACAAGGTCACCTTCGTCTGCCTGACGCCCTGCTACGACACCACCTTCCCCGGCCAGGTCGGCGGCTACTGGGAGGGCTTCGTGTCCAACTCCGAGTTCACCATGCTCGACGCCGGCACCCCCGACAACAAGCTCTGGCGCCGCGTCATGGACGAGTACGCCGACGACAAGGCCCCCCGCGACTCCTTCTCCCAGGGCGGCTTCCTGGCCGCCAAGATCTTCGTCGACACCCTGACCAGGACCGGCGGGACGATCGACCGCGCCTCGGTGAGCCGGGCCCTGTCGCAGGTCAAGGGCTTCCGCAGCGACCTGCTCTGCGCCCCCTGGTACTTCGGCCGCGCCGCCCGCCACAACGCCAACCACGACACCCGCTTCGTCACGATGAAGGGCGGCGGCTGGTCGAAGATCAAGGACTGCACGCCGACCCAGGACCCCGACCTCGCGCCGCTGCTGCGGGAGGAGAAGCAGTTGGGGCTGACCGGCTGATGCTGCCGTTCGTCATCAGCGGGCTCGCCCTCGGCGCCGTCTACGCGCTGTCGGGCGTGGGCATCGTCGTGCTCTACCGCGCCACGGGCGTGCTCAACCTGGCCTACGGCGCGCTCGGCGCGATCGGCGCGCTGCTGTCCTGGCAGCTCCTGCAGGACGGCTGGCCGGTCGTGCCCGCGCTGGCGGCCGCGCCGCTGCTGGCGGCGCTGCTGTCCGGCCTGTACGGCGGCCTGGTCAGCCCGCTCGTCGCCGCCCGCGACCCGCTGGTCAAGGCGGTGTGCACGCTCGGTCTCGCGCTCGTGCTGCTCGGCCTGTGCTACTGGACGTGGAGCGACGACCCGCGCACGCTCACCCTGCCGACCGACACGGCCGGGTTCGACGTGGGCGGCGCGCGGGTCACCCTCACCCAGGCGCTCGCCCTGGCCCTGGCCGTGGCGCTGACCGCCGGGACCGCCGTGCTGCTGCGCCGGACCGGCTTCGGCACCGCCATGCGCGCGCTGGCCGACGACCGCGAGATCAGCGCGCTGCTCGGCGTGCCCATCCGGCGGGTCGAGACCGTCACCTGGGCCGCGGGCGGCGCGGTGGCCGGGCTGACCGGGCTGGTGCTCGGCTCGCTGACCCGGCTGGAGGCCGGCACCCTGACCTTCCTGGTGATCGCCTCGCTGGCGGCGGGCGTGGTCGGCCGCTTCAGCTCGCTGCCGGTCACGCTGGCGGCCGGGCTGGCGATCGGGCTGGCCGAGGCCCTGGGCGGGGCGTGGGAGCAGACCGCGCCGTACCGGTCGGTCGCGCCGTTCGCGGTGGCCGTCGCGGCGATCCTGTGGCTGCAGCGCACAGGGGCGCGGGCCAGGCGCGGCGGCACCGTCGAGGTGCGCCCGGCCGAGCCCGCGCCGCCGTCGCGGACCCGGCCGCTGCCGCCCGGCGACGCCCGCTCGGTGCTGCGCGTGGTGCTCGGGCTGGCCGCCGGGGCCGCGGCGCTGGCGGTGCTCGTGCCCCTGGCCGTGGACGGCTACTGGGTGCGGGTGCTCACCTCCGCGGTCATCTTCGTCATCCCCGCCGCGGGCATCGCCCTGCTGTACGCCCGGCTCGGGCTGGTCTCGCTCGGCCAGGTGGCGCTGCTCGGCGTCGGCGGCTGGGTGGCGCTGCGGCTGGCGTTCGCCACCGGATGGCCGTTCCCGCTGGTCGTGCTGGCGGCCGGGGCGATCACCTGCGTGGTCGGCATCGTGTACGGGCTGCCCGCGCTGCGCCTGTCCGGCGTGGACCTGGCCCTGGTGACGCTCATGGCCGGCGGGGCGTTCCAGGTCGCGTTCTCGGCGACCGGGTTCCCCGACGGCGGGCCCGGGTTCCTCGGCCGGGTGGCGGGCAGCGGGACGCAGCAGGCCATGCCGCGGCCCTCGATGGCCTCCTCCGACGCCGGGTTCTTCCGGCTCGCCGTCCTGTGCGCGGTGCTCGCGCTCGTCCTGGTCGTGCTGCACCAGCGCGGGCGGCCGGGCCGGGCGTGGGCGGCGATCAGGGGCGGCGAGGCCGGCGCGCTGGCCGTCGGCGTGGCCCTGACCAGGTACAAGGTGTGGGCGTTCGCGCTGGCGGCGTTCGTCACCGGGACCGCAGGGGCGCTGCTGGCGGCCAACACAGGGCGGCTGGACCCGATCTCGTTCCGGGCCTCGGACTCGGTGCTGCTGTTCGCCGTCGTCCTGGTCGGCGGCGCGTACGGGCTGACCGGCGTGGTGCTGTCCGGCGTGGTCGGCCAGGTCGTGCCCGCCGCCCTCGACGCCGCCGGGCTCGACGGCAACCTCATGCTCGTCGTCTTCGGCGCGGGCACCGTGCACGCCCTGGTCACCGCGCCGCGCGGCATCGGCGGGCAGCTAGAGGACCTGCGGCGGCCCGCATGAGGCTGGAGATCGAGGACCTGCGGGTGCGCTTCGGCGGCGTGCGCCCGCTGGACGGCGTCACCCTGACCTTCGACTCCGGCCTGTGCGGGCTCATCGGGCCCAACGGCGCGGGCAAGACCACCCTGTTCGACGTGCTGTCCGGCTTCGTCCGGCCGGTCTCCGGGCGGGTCACGGCCGGCGGCGCCGACCTGCTGGCGCTCGCGCCGCACCGGCGGGCCAGGTGGGGGCTGCGCCGCACGTTCCAGCAGGAGCAGGTGGTCGCCGAGCTGAGCGTCGCCGGCAACCTGCGCCTGGCCGCCGACCACCTGGGCGGCCCGGACGAGGGCCTGCTCGCGTTCTGCGGCCTGAGCGACCCCGGACGCCCGGCGGGCGAGCTGACGCTGCCGGAACGGCGGCGGCTCGAACTGGCCCGCGCCCTGGTCGGCACGCCCAGGATCGTGCTGCTCGACGAGCCGGCCGCCGGGCTGTCGGAGGCGGAGTCGCGCTCGCTGGCCGAGGTGGTGGCGGCCGTGCCGGACCGGTTCGGGGCGCTCGTCGTGCTCATCGAGCACGACGTGGCCCTGGTCGGCGAGGTCTGCGCCACCACGGCCGTGCTGGACTTCGGCCGGCTGGTCGCCGCCGGCCCGACCGCCGCGGTGCTGGCCGACGAGCGGGTGCGCGCCGCCTACCTGGGGGAGGCGCCGTGAGCCTGGAGGTGCGCGACCTGCGCGTGCGCAGAGGCGGGCGCGAGGTGCTGCACGACGTGACGCTCGACGTGCCGCCCGGCCAGATCACCGCGCTGCTCGGCGCGAACGGCGCGGGCAAGAGCACGCTCGTGCTCGCCGTGGCCGGGCTGCTGCCGGTCGAGGCGGGCGCGGTCACCGCCGACGGCGACGAGCTGACCGGGCTGCGCCCCGAACGCGTCCGGGCGCTGGGCGTGGCCGCCGTGCCCGAGGGCCACCGGGTGCTGCGCTCGCTGAGCGTGGCCGACAACCTGCGCGTGGCCGGGCCCGACCCGGGACCGGCCCTGGCCGCCTTCCCCGAGCTGGCCGGGCTGCGCGACCGGCGGGCCGGCACGCTGTCCGGCGGCCAGCAGCAGATGCTCGCCCTGGCCCAGGCCGTCACCGGCGGGCCGCGCTACCTGCTGGTGGACGAGCTGTCCTTCGGCCTGGCCCCCGCCGTGGTGTCCAGGCTCGTCCCCGCCCTGGCCGCGCTCGCGGAGGCCGGGGCCGGGGTGCTGCTCATCGAGCAGTACACCCGGCTCGCCCTGGAGCTGGCCACCCGCGTGCACGTGCTGGACCGGGGCCGGGTCGTGCTGCGCGGCACGCCGGACGAGCTGCGCGGCCGGCTGCGGTCGGCTTATCTGGGAGCGGGCGATGGAGACCTTTGACGTCGTCGTGGTCGGCGCGGGCTCGGCGGGCGCCGCGGTGGCCCGCCGGCTGGCCGACGACGAGGCGCTGCGCGTGCTGTTGCTGGAGGCGGGCGGCCCCGACGTCAACCCCGACATCCACGACCCCGGCGGGGTGTTCCGGCTGTGGGGCGGCCCCGAGGACTACGACTACCGGGTGGCGCCGCAGCGGCGGCTGGGCGGGCGGCGTCCGCACTGGCCGCGCGGGAAGGTGCTGGGCGGCTCGTCCTCGCTCAACGGCATGATCTTCGTCAGGGGCGCGCCGGCCGACTACGACGCCTGGGGGCCCGGCTGGTCGTACCCCGAGGTGTTGCCGTACTTCAAGCGGCTGGAGGACTTCGACCGCGGGCCCGGCGACCACCACGGCGTCGGCGGGCCGGTACGGGTGATCGCCGACTACGCGCCGCACCCGGTCAACGCGGCGATCGTGGCGGCCGCCGTGGAGCAGGGCCTGCCGTTCAACCCCGACTGCAACGGCGAGCGTCCCGACGGCGCTGGGTTCTGCCAGCTCACGATCCGGCACGGCCGCCGGCACAGCACGGCCGACGCCTACCTGCGCCCGCGCTGCGACCGGCCGGTCCTGGAGATCCGCACCGGGGCCCGCGCCCGCCGGCTGCTCCTGCGCGGGCGGCGGTGCGTGGGCGTGGAGTACCGCCAGAACGGCCGCCTGCACCAGGTCGGGGCCGCCGCCCAGGTCGTGGTCAGCGCCGGGACCGTCGAGTCGCCGCGCCTGCTCCTGCTGAGCGGTCTCGGCGACGCGGCCGAGCTGCGCCGGCACGGCATCAAGGCGGTGGAGGACCTGCCCGGCGTCGGGCGCAACCTGCACGACCACGCGCTCGTCCCGGTGATCGTGGCAGCCCGCCGGCCCGTGCCGCCCGCGATGCCCGGCCTGCAGCCGATGCACAGCCAGCTCTTCTGGCGCAGCCGCCCCGGCCTGCCCGGCCCCGACGTGCAGCCGCTGTTCTTCCACATCCCCCTGTACGACGAGGGCATGACCGGCCCGCCGGACGCCTTCACCCTCATGGCCGGGATCGTCCGGCCGGAGAGCAGGGGCCACCTGGCGCTGACCTCGGCCGACCCCGACGCCCCGCTGCACATCGACCCCGCCTACCTGGAGGCGGCCGCCGACCGCGCGTGCATGCGCGCGGCCGTCGAGCTGTGCCGGGAGCTGGCCCACGCCGCCGCCCTGCGGGAATGGGCGGGCGCGGAGCTCTACCCCGGCGACCGTGAACTGTCCGAGCACATAGAGAGGACCTTGGTGACCTACCACCATCAGGTCGGGACCTGCGCCATGGGAACCGTCGTGGACCAGCGGCTCAGAGTCCACGGCATCGACGGGCTGCGCGTCGCCGACGCCTCGGTGATGCCCGCCGTCACGTCAGGGAACACGAACGCGCCCGCCATCATGATCGGCGAGCGGTGCGCGGACATGGTGCGAGAGGAGATCGGCTCATGACCGGCCTGTACATCGGCGGCGCCTGGGGCCCGGCCGCGGACGGCGCGACGTTCGCCACGCTGGACCCGGCCGAGGCCACCGTCATCACCGAGTGCGCCGAGGCGGGCCCCGCCGACGTGGACCGCGCGGTGGCGGCGGCCAGGGCCGCGCTGGACGACCCGGCCTGGGCCGAGCTGCCCGCCGCCGCCCGCGCGAGGCTGCTGTGGAAGGTGGCCGACCTGGTGGAGGAGCACGCCGACGAGCTGGCCGAGCTGGAGACCAGGGACAACGGCCAGCCGCTGGCGGTGGCGCGGAACGTGACCGTCCCCGGCACCGCCGAACATTTCCGATATTTCGCAGGATGGTGTACGAAAATCGAGGGCTCGGTGTTGCCCGTCTCGTACCCCGACACCCTGCACTACACCCGGCGCGAGCCGGTCGGCGTGTGCGCGCTCATCACCCCGTGGAACTTCCCGCTGATGATCGCCGCCTGGAAGCTCGCCCCCGCCCTGGCCTGCGGGAACACGGTGATCGTCAAGCCCGCCGAGCAGACCCCGCTGACCACGGTCCGGCTGGTGGAGCTGATGGCGCTGGCCGGCTTCCCGCCCGGCGTGGTGAACCTGCTGACCGGCGGCCCGGAGACCGGCGCGGCGCTGGCCGGGCACGCGGGCGTGGACAAGATCTCCTTCACCGGCTCGACGTCGGTCGGCCGCTCGCTCGTGCACGCCAGCGCGGACAACCTCAAGCGCCTGACGCTGGAGCTCGGCGGCAAGACCCCGAGCATCATCGCGGCCGACGCCGACATCGACGCCGCGGTGGCGGGCAACGTCCAGGGCGCGCTGTTCAACAGCGGCCAGGTCTGCGCCGCGTACTCGCGCTTCTACGTCGACCGCAAGCGCGTCGACGAGTTCACCTCGAAGATGGCCGCCGCGGCCGACGCGCTCAGGGTCGGACCGGGCCTCGACCCGGCCACCGACCTCGGCCCGCTGATCAGCGAGGACCACCTGATGGCCGTGGACGCCCACGTCCGCAGCGCGCTGTACGATGGCGCGCAACTCGTCACCGGCGGCAGGCGCGCCGAGGGCCCCGGCTTCTTCTACCGCCCGACCGTGTTCGCCGAGGTGACCGACGCCATGGCCGTGGCCCGCGAGGAGGTGTTCGGGCCCGTCATCCCGGTGCTGGCCTACGACGACCCCGACGAGATCGCCGGCCGCGCCAACGGACTGGAGTACGGCCTGGCCGCCTCCATCTGGACCAACGACCTGTCGACCGCTCACCGCCTGGCCGCCCGGATCCGGGCGGGAGCCGTGTTCATCAACATGATCCATGTGCCCGACGCCGCCACCACGTGGGGGGGCTACAAGGCCAGCGGGTGGGGGAGGGAGATGGGCCCGTACGCCATCGACGCCTACACCGAGGTCAAGGGCGTCTGGACGCACCTGGGGAGGGTGTGATGGGAGAGCTCGTCCTGGCAGCCAAGATCACGCATGTGCCGTCGATCTGGCTGTCGATCCAGCCGGGCAGGCACTTCGGCATCCGCCGGCCCGCCGAGCTGGCTCTCACCGAGGTCGGCAGGCGGGCGCGGGAGCTGGGGGTGGACACGTACCTGATCGCCGACACCCACTGGATGAACAGCATCGGCTTCCACCTCAACGGCAAGGAGCGCCACCGCGACTCCTACGCCAGCCACGAGCTGCCGCACTTCATCCACGACCTGGACTACGACTACCCGGGCGACCCCGAGCTGGCCGAGCTGATCCGCGCCGAGATCGCCGCCGGCGGGCAGAAGGCGCTCGTGCACACCTACCGCGACCTGGGCCTGGAGTACGCGACGCTGGTCCCGATGCACTTCATGAACGAGGACTCCGCCGTGCGGGTGTTGCCGATCGGCTGCAACGTCTACTCCTCGATCGACGAGAACCGGCGCATCGGCGAGGCGCTGCTGCGCGGCATCCGGCAGAGCGACCGCCGGGTCGCCTTCCTGGCCAGCGGCTCGCTCTCGCACGCCTTCCCCTCCAACGAGACCGCCGAGTCGCTGCTCAACGAGGTCAGCAGCCCGCTCAACCGGAAGATCGACATGGCCGTGCTGGACATGTGGGCCGAAGGGCGCATCGGCGAGTTCCTGGACATGTTGCCCGACTACAACGTGCGCTGCGCGGGGGAGGGAGCGATGGCGGACACGGCGATGTTGTTCGGGCTGCTGGGGTGGCGGTCGTACAAGGGGCGGGGGGAGCAGTTGTGCCCGTACTTCGGCTCGACCGGAACCGGGCAGGTGGTCGTGGACTTCCCCGTGCCCGCGTACGATAAGATCTGAAATCATATGTGAAATAGGACAGACGGAGGTTCTGGATGGCGGGGCTGATCTCCCGGTGGCCCGGCTCCCGCTCCTCCGGCGCCCCGTGCGGACGGGCCGTCCGCGCGGGGGACCGGGCGCCGCGCGTGCTCGTGGTCGGGCAAGATGAGGGGATGACAGCGGGCGTCCAGCGTATCGTCGAGGTGACTCCGGGGGCGGAGCCGGTGAGGGCTCCGGGCGGTCGCGTCGAAGCGCCGGCGGGCGCGGGCTTCCGCGACGCCATCATGAAGGTCCTGCAGAGGTGATGGTGAGCAGCACGAGAAAACCGGCCCAGGCCAAGCGGCCCAAGGGCTCCAAGGCCGAGATCAGCTACGACCTGCTGCGGGCCCGCATCCTCGACGGCACGTACGGCCCCGGCTACCGGCTGGTCATGGACCAGCTCGCCCGGGAGACCGGCGTCAGCACGATCCCGCTGCGCGAGGCCGTGCGCAGGCTGCAGTCCGACGGGCTGGTCGAGGTCGTCCGCAACATCGGCGCCCGGGTCGCCGTCTTCGACTCGGTGCAGGTCGAGCACACCCTCAACGTGCTGGCCCGGCTGGAGGGCTACGCCACGGCCATCTGCGCGCCGCACATGGACGCGGCCAAGATCCAGGAGTCGCGGGAGATCAACGAGCGGATGAAGGAGGCGCTGGAGGAGTTCGACCCCACCTCCTTCACCGCGCTCAACCGCGAGTTCCACTTCTCGCTCTACCGCCACTGCCCCGACGAGCACCTCAACGCCCTGCTGGAGTCGGAGTGGGCGCGGCTCGACCACATGCGCCGCTCCAGCTTCACGTACGTGCCGGGGCGGGCGCGCAGGTCGGTGGAGGAGCACGATCACCTGCTGAGCCTGATCGAGGGCGCCGCCGAGGCCGAGGTGATCGAGCAGGCGGCCCGCAACCACAAGATCGCCACCGCCGACGCCCTGCACACCGCCCAGGTCTCCCGGCAACACTGACCTCCCGGCAGAGCTCGACGTCCTGCGGCAAGGCTCAGGGCTCAGGGCTCAGGGGGCAGGGGTTCAGGGCGGCGCTTCGGGGCAGGGCTTCGGTGTGGGTCAGGGGTTCACGGTGGGTCGGGGCTTCCAGGGTGGGTCAGGGCTTCAGGGTGGGGCCTCGGGTCAGGGTTGCAGGGTGAAGAGGGTCCATTCCTCGCCCTGGGCCAGCCCCGCCAGCTCGCGGCCGCACTCCCGCAGCGCCTGCGGGCCCGAGGTGATGTGCTGGGCCCCGGCGTGCGCGTCCCGGAACAGGCGCTGGAGCAGGCCGTCGCGCAGCGCCGTCGTGCCGCCCGAGGCGTAGGCGAACCCGGCCGCCTCGGTGAGCGTCGAGGTGGCGTGGTTGAGCGCGAGCCGCACCATCGTCTCCTGGCGGGTGGACAGCGTGCCGCCCGCGTCCAGGGTGCGTTCGGCGTCCTCCCACGTCTCGCGGACCAGGGCGCGCGCCGCCCGCAGGGACGCCTCGGCGCGGGCGAAGCCGGTGTGGAAGGCGTCGCTGACGGCGAGCTGACCCGGACGTCCGGCGCGGGCCGCGACGTGCCGGCCCAGCTCGTCCAGCAGGCGGCGGCCCAGGCCGAGCGCCCAGCCGGAGTGGGCGATCAGCGCCTGGTCCAGCAGGCCCAGCCGGTAGATCGCGCCGCCGCGCAGCGGCTCCCGCTGCGCGAACAGGTGCGTGCGCGACTCCGGCACGAAGACGCCGTCGATGGCGTAGTCGAGGCTGCCGGTTGCGCGCAGGCCCAGGACGTCCCAGTTGCCGAGGAGTTCGGCGTCCTCGACCGGGGTGATGAAGATGCGCTCCTCGCCGGTGCCCTCGACGACGCCGAGGCTGTGCACGTACCGGGCGTGCGGCATGGCTGAGGCGAAGCTCCAGCGGCCGGTCAGCCGGAAGCCGCCGTCCTCGCGCACGGCGGTGCCCGGCCGGGTGCCCTGGCCGGCGAACAGCGGCGTGCGGGAGCCGCAGAAGATGTGCTCGACGGCGTCGTCGCCCAGGTAGGCGCCCGCCGTGCCGTTCTCCAGGGTGGTGGCCATGACCACCCAGCCGGTCGAGGCGTCGGCGTAGGTCAGCTCCTCGAAGAGGGCGAGCAGCTCCGACGGCGACAACTCCGAGCCGCCCAGCGGGGCGGGCAGCCAGACGCCGAACAGCCCGGCCTCGTGCAGGGCGGCCACGACGGGCTCGGTCAGCCTGCCCAGCGCCTCGGCCTCGGCCGCCTCGCTCTCGATCAGCGGGCGCAGGTCGCGGGCGCGGTCCAGGTGGGTGGGGCCGGCTGAGTGCAGGCGCGGCTTGTCGCTCATGTCGCGGTGCTCCTGTTCGTGATCGTCGGCGGTCCTTCCTCCGTCAGATCACGTCCCCGCCCGGTTGTCCACCCTCCGCCGGAGATCCCGGCCCGCACCCGGAAAAGACGCTGGCTTTGCATGAACATGCGTTGCAATGCATAATCTTCTTCTATGTCCAAGGTTCTCACCTCCCTGCCCACCGGCGAGCGGGTCGGCATCGCCTTCTCCGGCGGTCTCGACACCTCGGTGGCCGTCGCGTGGATGCGCGACAAGGGCGCCGTCCCGTGCACCTACACCGCCGACATCGGCCAGTACGACGAGCCCGACATCGCCTCGGTGCCCAGCCGCGCGCTGGCCTACGGGGCCGAGCTCGCGCGCCTGGTCGACTGCCGCGCCGCGCTGGTCGAGGAGGGCCTGGCCGCGCTCACCTGCGGCGCGTTCCACATCCGCTCGGGCGGCCGGGCCTACTTCAACACCACGCCGCTCGGCCGCGCCGTCACCGGGACCCTGCTGGTGCGGGCCATGCTTGAGGACGAGGTGCAGATCTGGGGCGACGGCTCCACGTTCAAGGGCAACGACATCGAGCGGTTCTACCGCTACGGCCTGCTGGCCAACCCCCACCTGCGCATCTACAAGCCCTGGCTCGACGCGGACTTCGTCTCCGAGCTCGGCGGCCGCAAGGAGATGTCGGAGTGGCTGCTCGCCCACGGGCTGCCCTACCGCGACAGCACCGAGAAGGCGTACTCGACCGACGCCAACATCTGGGGCGCCACCCACGAGGCCAAGACCCTCGAACACCTCGACACCGGCATCGAGACCGTCGAGCCGATCATGGGCGTGCGCTTCTGGGACCCCGAGGTCGAGGTCCTCCCCGAGGACGTCACCATCGGCTTCGACCAGGGCCGCCCGGTCACGATCAACGGCAAGGAGTTCGGCTCCCCGGTCGACCTGGTCATGGAGGCCAACGCGATCGGCGGCCGGCACGGCCTGGGCATGTCCGACCAGATCGAGAACCGCATCATCGAGGCCAAGAGCCGCGGCATCTACGAGGCCCCCGGCATGGCGCTGCTGCACGCCGCCTACGAGCGCCTGGTCAACGCCATCCACAACGAGGACACCCTGGCCACGTACCACAACGAGGGCCGGCGGCTCGGCCGGCTCATGTACGAGGGCCGCTGGCTCGACCCGCAGGCGCTCATGCTGCGCGAGTCGCTGCAGCGCTGGGTCGGCACGGCGGTCACCGGCGAGGTCACCCTGAGGCTGCGCCGCGGCGAGGACTACTCGATCCTCGACACCACCGGCCCGGCCTTCAGCTACCACCCCGACAAGCTGTCGATGGAGCGCACCGAGGACTCCGCGTTCGGCCCGGTCGACCGCATCGGCCAGCTCACCATGCGCAACCTGGACATCGCCGACTCGCGCGCCAAGCTGGAGCAGTACGCCACGCTCGGCATGGTCGGCACCACCCACCCGGCGCTCATCGGCGCCGCCCAGGCGGCCTCGACCGGCCTCATCGGCGCGATGCCGCAGGGCGGCGCGGAGGCCATCGCCTCCCGCGGCGAGGTCTCCGAGGACGACGAGCTGCTCCGTCTCGCCGGGCCAGAACGGCGACCGCGCGGAGGTGGGGATCGCGGTGAGGTACCAGACGACGTACGGGAGGAGCACGAGGACGAC
>NZ_JBSGCE010000133.1:0-13210 GCF_053601695.1 Nonomuraea sp. NPDC004702 | reverse complement strand
AGACACAGCCGGGCGCGCGTGTGGTCTACGCCGACAGCGACGAGGCCGCCGTCACCCACGGCAAGCGCCTTCTGCGAGGCTCTCCGGCCGGTCGCGGCCAGCGCTCGCCACACGTCTGTGAGAAAGCCGGCGTTACACGCCTCCTCTACGTACAACTTTGCCGATAGAGTTGGAAGCGCCCAGTTGGTCATTGCAAGGGAATCGGTCGGACAGGCACAGGAGAGGTGCCCAAATGGCACGTTCTACTGACCTGTCGGTCTATTGCTATACCAGGCCACACATAGAACATAATTTCTCCATCGGCAGACAGGCGATCTGCGTGCGCGCTCTATAGATGGAATGATCTTAATGAATGAGACCAGCGGCGCCTTCAGCGCTTCAGCACTCGGCGGATGGCATGCCTCTTTCATTGAGTCACAGGACTCCGTGGCTGCCTGCCTAGCTCTCGAAGCTATCGCTGGATACGTAGGCCATGGCCTGGCAGACATATCAGGGCAGCGGGCTCGCATTTCCTGCGAGTGGCAGGACGATGTCGGACTCCACTGGGATTCGGGCCGCATCTTGGCCCAGGTCAAGCAAGGAGAAATAGGGCTAGCTGACATCCGAACTATCGCGAGCAACTTTCAGCAAGCGCTAGAAGAAAACTCCGATCCTCCCATTAAAGAGGTCAGGATCTATGCGCTAGGAGGACTCGGTCGCACCGCAAGACATCTGCCCGACCATATCTCCCAACTCAAAACAGCACTTGAGCACATGCCTGAACATAGCCATTCCGCAATTCGTGATTTTGAAACCAAATGGGATCTACCGATCGACGTAGTAATGAAGCTGCGCATAGATACGCGCGATCTCCGTCGAGACTCTCCGACCTGCAGAGCGATCTTTTCTGCGCTTCTTCGCGCCGCAGCTCCAGTATACGACTACACCGACCATAGAGTGGAACAGCTTTATGACCGCCTGGCAGGCGGGTTTTTTGCGCTCGCACGGCGTCAGCGTCATGTGGTTCCACTAACGAAAGTTCAGGATGACATCTTGGCAGACTTTCTGCCACTTGGACTGTTTACGTGGGACGTGAATTGGACGCTAACGAGCTTCGGCTATCTAAAAGATCCCCAAAAAGAGGCAGACTTCCAGCAGCAGGCACGTTTGGTTCGCGCTGCGTTTAAGCGAATCATGAAGAAGTGGAGGAGGCACTACTTTCATGACTTCCTGTCAAATCTTGCTGTTGGCCCAATCCGCTGCCCCAATTGCAACCACTCCTTGAACGCCAATTGGGGTGGCCTTAGAGGAATTGCGTGTCCTGATTGTGGATACAACCCTTATCTCACACTTGGCTACGTGTGCGACTGTGTAGATATAATTCCACTGTGCAGGCAGCCAAGCACCGAAAGAACCGAATTGGTGTCAACGGCTGTGGCTGCCACAAGAACTGATAGCATTCGCTGTCCCACTTGCAATGCCAAACCGTCCGCCGAGAAGTTATTTATACGGCTGGTGATTCTCCCGATCCCGATACCGATAGAAGAACACTCGGCTCAAAAACTTATAGAACTACGTGAGCGTCTAGGCTGGGACGGCGCAAGATGGACCGGCGGCGAGGAAAGCCCGCGGGAACGGATGCTAAAGAACTAGAAGATCTTGAAGCCGTGGAATAGATGCCAATATCAAAGACAGCAACTTGGGATCTCTCGCCTATTGAGCGGAGCTTGGCTGCCGCTAATGATCGCGACACCTTCGGAGACCACCAAGCGGCAAACGTCTCCATTCTGCATGATATCGAGATCCATGGCACCATCAGTCGCCGCACACGGGTACACAGCTTGGTCCACACGGGTTCACGAGAAAGCCATTCAACACTCAGAACCCTCTGTTCGAGCCGCCGCTTGACGTCGAACGAACTGACGCAACGTCGACCCCATGTGCGCACCGTCGAGCATCGTCTATCCAGGGCAGGAGGGCGAGCAGAGCGATCGCCATACCTGAAAGCCAAGGTCGGGCTGCCGCGCCGCTTCCGGTGCTCGGGCCTGGCGGCCCTGCGCTCCGGGTCGGCTTGCCACCGAGTATGAGGGCTGAGGTCCCATGCTGCCAACGGGGATGCTAACAACCGTTCTGGACGATCATGGACGCTGGTGGACAGTGCCCCACCTTGAGGTGGCCTTGAGCATGCATCGGCGCCTCCCTGGACAGTCCTGGACGATCGTGTTCTCACTCGTACTAATGAAGTGTTCGAACACCCAGCCCCACAGTCGCTGCCGCGGTGTGGGGACCTTGAGTGATTACCTAGTACTCCAGTGACACTTCGCGATCTTGAGGGGTCGTGGTCACATGGCAATGGCCACCGCGTGATCATTCGGAGTTTGTGAAGACAACCAAAGATCGTGCGGTGGCCGCGAGCCACAGCGTAGACCCTGACGGCTGGGTGGTCATCTACACCGAGATGATGAGCCGGATCGCCGGCCGTTTCGGCCGCGTCGAACCACGCCGCACCGCGTCCGCTTACATCTGCGGTCCGCTGGCCGACATCGACCGCAAGAACTGCTGGAACCTAGCCGAACACACCGCCGCGAGCGGCCCGCAGACCCTGCGACGGCTGCTGCGCACCGCCCGCTGGGGCGCCGACGCCGTCCGCGACGACGTCCGCTCCTTCGTGGTCGACCGGCTCGGCCCCGACGGCGTCCTGATCGTGGATGAGACCGGCTTCATCAAAAGAAGGCACCCACTCGGCCGGTGTGCAGCGCCAATACAGCGGCACTGCGGGCCGCATCGAGAACTGCCAGATCGGCGTGTTCCTGGCCTACGCCACCGCGCGCGGCCGGGCTTTGCTGGACCGGCGGCTCTACCTGCCCGAGCACATGTGAATGGCCGACCCAGGCCTCTGCCACGCGGCTGGTGTCCCGGACGAGATTGCCTTCGCCACCAAGCCCGCCCTGGCCACCCAGATGGTACTGGCCGCGCTGGATGCGGGCGTGCAGGCTTCCTGGGTGAGCAGCGATGAAGTCTACGGCCAGGACCCGCGCCCGCGTGCGGCCCTGGAAGAGCGCCAGATGGGCTATGTGCCGGCCATCGCCGGCAACCGGCGCGTCGAGTTGGAGGGTGAGCAGGTGAGCGCGGCCCAGGTCGCAACGCGAGTCGCGGATCGGCACTGGCACCGCTACAGCGCCGGGGCAGGAGCCAAAGGCCCCCGCTTCTATCTGTGGGCCTGGGCCCGCATCGACGCCGACCGGCTGAGCTGGCGCTGGCTGCTGATCCGCCGCCATCCGGTCACCGGCAAGTTGGCCTTTATCGCTGCTACGCGCCCGTGCCGCGCCCCTTGAAGAGCCTGGTTCGGGTGGCGGGCGTCCGCTGGGCGGTGGAGGAGTCCTTCCAAACCGCCAAGGGCCAGGTCGGCTTGGACCACTACCAGGTGCGGGGCTGGACACCCTGGCGCCGGCACATCACCCTGGCCATGTCGCCCTGGCCCCTCTGGTGGCCATCGCCGTCGCCCAGCCACCCGACACCGACCGTATCCCGCTGACACTGCCTTAGATCCGTCGACTGCTGGGGGCGCTCGTGCTGACCCGGCGCTCCCCCATCACGCACGTTCTGCGCTGGTCGGACTGGCGCCGTCGTCACCAGGCCACAGCCCGACGCTGCCACTTCCGTGCACATTCAGATTGCCTCAGCACTACACCAGCGGCGCGCCGATCTGCTGGAGCACTGACGCGATGATCACGGCAGGCCAGCCAGCCGAGCTTCTCCCGCGCACCTCACCGACCAAGATAGACGTGCGGCCGCTGCTCAGGCGAGAAGCACAGCACGCCCGCGACGTTGACCTGGTCACCGCACCGCTCGCGCACCCGGACCACCAGCCATCTTGCCGCAGCAGGCGCTCCACCATGTAGCCGACGTGAAACAAGCAGCGCATCCACGCTGTCATGCCGCGGCCACTCCTCTGATTGACATGCTGACATCACGTCACGTTCAAGGCTGTCTTCAGTGATGCCATTAGCCGGTCAGTGGGACTGTGTGGTGTGCCCCTGCCTGGTACACAGGCCAGGTCACGTCCCCGTTCGGGAATGTCGGAGCCGTACTCTAGGTTGCCCGCAAGCCTGTTCAGCTGACCAAAGATCACAAGCATATTTCTTTTGAGCAGTCTCATCACGTAGGATGTCGACTATAGTATGGTCGACACATGACCGAATCGTCCAGCGCCTATATGGCCATCCTCGGAGACCGCGAAGCGCTCGGCTGGATCCTCCAGGAGCAGCGTATGGCATTCGGGCCGGAGCGATGGAAGCTCTGGCGCGAGCTAAAGCAGGGTGACGCGCTGGCTCTATACACGACACGTCAATGCTTCAGAAATCCAACAAGAGACAGGGGGCGTATAATCGGAACGGCCATCGTGTCGACACCGATATCGAGAATGATCCGCCCAGTCGAATTTCGTGATAAAAATTACGAGTTCTCCTGCAATCTGAATATAGATCAGCTAGCACCTTGGGGCCAGGGCCTAGAGCTAGCAGCCTTTGTTGAGCAGCTCCACACATTCCCGAATGCATGGCAAGCATACATTCGCCGTAGCCTGGTTCGACTCAACAAAGATGACTTCGAATTTATTTCGGGGGCGCTGGCCCGTGACGCAACGACGCGAGATGAAGCACTCCAGAGCTATCTGCTTCGCGCAATTCCCGTCCAATCTCCGGGCCGCCCGCCCAGAAAGGAGCCGTCGGAGTGAGTCACATGCCTCCGATTGAGTCGATTTCGGAACTAATTAGCATTGCCCTTCAGCTCGGGGCTGAGGATGTGTCAGGCTGGTCTTCTGCCGAGAAAGAGTTGGCGCAAGAAGTTCAGCCTCGAAACTCCGACCTGACATACCTGAGGGAACTAATCCTTCAGGGATCGGACCCGCTAGGGCAGGCATTCAGTCAGATACGTGATGCCGTAGCGCGACGGCCGTTGGGGCAGACATACACTCCTCCAGCAATCATCGCAAGCATGGTGGCATGGGCCGCAGATCAGGGGAGCCCGTCGAGGATTGTCGATCCCGGCGTAGGGTCCGCTCGGTACCTGATTGCTGCAGCACGTCAGTGGCCGCAAGCCCAGCTCCTAGGCGTGGACGTGGATCCCGTCGCCACGCTAATGGCTCGCGCCAACCTAGCAGTGCACGGGTACGCAAGAAGAGCCCATATCGAGCTCCACGACTTCCGAAACTACCCGGTTCCTTCTATTGAGGGACGTACTCTCTATCTGGGAAATCCGCCGTATGTGCGTCACCATCAGATCCAGCCGGATTGGAAAAAATGGCTGGTGGACACTGCTAGAAATCGCGGCTTGCGAGCCAGCCAGCTGGCTGGCTTGCATGTTCATTTCTTTCTCGCAACCGCCCAGTACGGCAAGGATGGCGACTTTGGGGCGTTCATCACTTCCGCCGAATGGCTCGATGTGAATTATGGAGCCTTGGTACGGGATCTTCTCCTTGATGGTCTAGGAGGAACTGCCGTTCATGTCCTAGAGCCAACCGTAGAAGCATTTCCAGACGCAGCTACGACCGCGGCGATTACCTGCTTCAGCGTAGGAGCGCGGCCAAGTTCAATCAAACTCCGTCAGGTCAAGGACCTTCCCGGACTTGGAGCGCTACGCGAAGGACGAGAAGTCTCCATAGAAAGGCTCCAGGAGGCGACTCGATGGAGTCCGCTCATTCGCATTACTCCGAAGCTTCCCGAGGGATACATAGAGCTCGGCGAACTCGTTCGTGTGCACCGGGGGCAAGTCACGGGAGCGAATCGTGTCTGGGTTACACAGTCCGATGAGGATCGGATTCCAAGGCGCTTCTTGTTTCCCTGCGTAACGCGTGCAAAGGAACTCTTCGCGGCCGGGGCAATTCTCGAGAACGGGTCAGCGTTGCGGCCGGTGATCGACCTACCAGCCGACCTGGACGAGCTAGAGGCGGATGAGCGCCAACTCGTGGATCGCTTCTTGGACCGGGCACGCGAAGAAGGAGCAGCAGACACCTACATCGCGCGAGCTCGAAAGGCATGGTGGAGCGTTGGGCTACGCCGACCCGCACCCATCCTTGCGACCTACATGGCGAGGCGGCCCCCAGCCTTCGTCAGGAACCTGGCGGAGGCCCGACACATCAACATTGCGCATGGGCTCTACCCCCGCGAGCCCCTCGAAGACGGAGTCCTTGATTCCTTGGCGGATCATCTAAGGGTCTCGGTCGCGCTTGGGCAGGGACGCACCTATGCTGGCGGCCTGACCAAGTTTGAGCCGCGTGAGATGGAGCGGCTCCCCGTGCCGAGCCCGGAGGTACTCCTCCAGCATGCCTCAAGTACAGCCTGTGCAGTGGACCGAGACACAGCTTGAATCGCACAGACGGCGATCAATTGAGATCTTCAGGAACGAACGCTTCCGCGAGCCCTTGGAACAGTACCTTGGCTTCTTCGACAAGGGTCGTGAAGCGGTCGCGAGTATCCTCGAAATCTCGGTCGATCTAACCCGCATCCGAGAGGAAGCAGCAGCAATCCTCGGAGACGCGGAGCTTGTTGACGCGGCTCGCTACTTGTGTTCACCCCCTGTCAGCAAGGATGATCTTGAGACCATCGCTGACGTATCGCTAGCTCCTACCCTCATAGAGAAGGACCCTTCACGAGCCGCCACACTCATGGATGTGATCCTTCTTGGCTTTGACCGAGAACGTTTCCCCTGGCTTACTGAGGATCGAGAGCCAACAGAGGCAGAACGTTATGCAGCCATCGTTGCCACTGCAGCGATGCTCGCGTTTCGTCAAACGGAAACGCTGCGGCGGAACGAAGGCAAGAAGCTCCAAGAGCAGAAAGTGAAAGATTTCCTCGCCTCCCACTGTGGATTCACGGAGGTTCCCGCGAGGAGGATCTTGAACATGAGCCACTATCCAGCCTACGGGACGTTCAGCGGCGAAGCCGATGTCTGCGGACGTAAGGCGGACGTGTGCGTACGACTCTGGGACGGGCGTTTGATGCCAATCGAATGCAAAGTCTCTAACAGTGGCACGAATAGCTATAAGCGGATCAACAATGATGCAGCCGTGAAGGCTGTGTCCTGGCGACAAGCACTTGGAGAGGCTAACGTCGTCCCCGCGGCAGTGCTGTCTGGAGTCTTTGTTCTCAAGAACCTCACCTATGCTCAGGAGAACCGTCTCAGCTTGTACTGGTCTGACGATTTGGAACCGCTCCGGCAGTTCATCGACGAGGCACGGTAGCAGCCGGCAGAAGAGAGTTTCCGATGTTCACAAGATATCAGAGCGGTGCTCCAAGTCGCTTATGCAGCGTGGACATCGTTCTCTCGTTCCACATGCGCGAACCTAGCTACTAATCCCGCCCTGTACGCAAACGATCAGGCCACCTACGGTATCGACGTGACATACTGTGGACGGACATAATTTCCTGATGACCACTAATGTACCCACCAATTTGCCCACCGATGATCAGCCCGAGCCTATGCGGTCCGACGAGAAGATCGCCTCTTTTCGGTACGAGATCGATTGCTGGGCATGTTCGGAACGACAGGCAGCGGAAGAGCAGGCCTCATTCGTGACCGGCCGGTCCGGTAAGCACGATGAGCGGAAAATGCGCTTAGCCATTGCTACTTGCGTGCATTGCTCGGCACCTGTAGCTCTCTATCAGGACGTTACTTGGAGCGATCTCGACGAGTCAGAGAAGGTCCGGTCAACTCGAGCTGATGTGATCTGGCCTACCATTGATCAGCGTGGCCAGGAGAGGTCACGCGCAATCCCTCCAGAGCTTCGCAGAGAACACCAAGAGGCGCAACTTTGCTTTAACGCGGACGCGTATACCGCAACCGTGGTTATGGTAAGGCGGTCCCTCGAAGGAGTTTGCGCTGCCCACAACATCAACCTCAGGAACAAGACCTTGATGAACGGCCTCCAGGAAATGGAGAGTAAGGGGTTGATAGAAGGCCGACTGCTTGAATGGGCGCAGGAACTGCGCGTCCTCGGAAACGAAGCAGCACATTTCACAGGCCGCGCGGTATCTCACCAAGATGCACGGGATGCTCTTGACCTGGCTGAGGCACTCATGGATTATCTCTATGTGTTTACCGGCAAGTTCAACGAGTTCAAGACCCGTCGTGACGAAGCTCAACGAGATGCCTCCGACCGGGATGCTCCGACTCCGAGATAATCGCCGTGGAGAATGTGGGCCGCTCGTCCGCGTTGGGAAGGGAGTGCGGGCTGGCCAATTTGACCCAGACCTCGTGCTCGTTGCGGTAGTGGGGCCATGGCACGGCTCCTGGTCGAACTCGTCCGAGGCGTCAAGGGGCGGGACAACGTCGCGGACATGGTGGCGTTCATGAAGCTGATCGCACCACAACTCCTTGCCGGCAACGCCACGCCATCGCCTGGCTCGTCGCCGAAGAAGCGGAGCTGAACCGATGCCCGACATGGTGCCCAATCCGCTGCGGGAGGCGTTACAAGACACCTTGCGGACGATCGAGCCGCTAATTCACGAGATACGAGACGCGCTCAACGCCCCTGTCAAGAACTTGCACACCGGCAGGATCTGGACGGGACCGGTGGCCAAGCTCTTCGGCGGGGAACTCGACCGACACAACGGCCGAGTCCTGTACGCAGGCGAGACCATCCTCAGCGATCTCCGCTATCAGATCCCGCGCACAGCGACCGAAGTCACCGGGCAGCAGGCGCTGGACATCAGTCGCCGCTACGACCTGTAGCGACCGCACCTCTTGAGCGGTCAACGCATGCCTGCAAGCCTAGGTGTGTGCTGAGGGACCGGTCTTGCCTTTGCGGGCGCAACAACCGCCTTGGACGAACGTGGTTGGTGAATCGCAGCCCTGTCCTTCAAGTCTGGATCTTGCTTAGCAAGCTCCTGATCTCTTCCAGATGTCCTGCGGTCTTCTTCATGGCCTCGACCTGTGCAAGAGCGGCCCAGACGAGGGCAATCTCAGTATTCCCCTTCTGTAAGGCTTTCCGAGCTTCGGTCTCATACCCGTTTCTTGCGAACGGCTCCATAGAGCCTCCTCTCAAGGCGCCGGACGCTGCCACTGTAGGTTGCTCAGCCCATGAGAACTACACGCTCGTTCGAGGCAAGACCGTGTCCCGTCGGCGAGTACGCACAGCCCTTGACTAGGTCTCCAACCTGCGTGTGAACCTAGACCATGGAGAGTGCTGTACAGCAGCGCCGTACAGCAACACCGTCACATCCGATCACGTGACACCGGCCCATATTTACCGCTTCACCAGGGCGGGAGGCCGCTGACGTAGCATCTGCCCTTCCCTAGGGATCAGAAGGTCGAGCGTCCATCGAAGCCAGAGTGGCTCAGCCTGACCAGCGCCATCGGTCGAGGTCGACCCACTTCGCTTCGAGGGCGGCGGCGAGTCGGCCACCGAAGGCGACAGTTCCCTCGTGGGAGGCGAACGCGATCCAAGTAAGCGTGTCATCGCTCCACACGCCCTCGGCGCCCGTGTACTGAGGTGCAAAAATCTCCACGTCAACGAGATAGTCCGCGCCGTACTCACGTAGCTCTGTCACACGGCTGCCGCTCATCTCGAGCAGTGCGGCGCGCACCTGGGCAAGTCCCTGCTCATTCCACATTGATGCCTCCGTCAGCACGAGCACGCCGGGCGGGGTTGGCTCGGCGAGCATCGGGTGCCAGGATCTGCCCGTCAACCCCCACCGCTGCCGCAACTGTTCCTGCCGTTCGGCCGACTCGGCAGGCGTCAACACGCGGCGGTACGCCAACGGTGTCACCCGAAGGTCGCCCCGCGTAACCCAACCTTGCAGGACCGACTGGAACAGACGGCGTTCCTCAGCCATGGCCTTGGCCTCCACCTCGTTGGACGCCGGCTGGGTGAACGGGGACTGGGCGGCGTCGGCCGCCTCTGCCAGAGCCTCGACGAGGTCGGAGAACTCGGGCAGCCGGTCTGGATCGAGCCGCTCCACCTGTTCCAGGATCGCTGCGACCACGTTGTAGCGAGGGAAGATACGCCAGGCGTCGGGACTGTAGTCGTACCCGTCCGCGGCCCGCCCCTGGTTGGGCAGCTCAGCGTACCTGTCGGCCAACTTGTCGTAGCGCCTTATTAGATACCGGCGTGCTGCCACGTGCAGTGTTACCGAGTCCACGCCCCAGAATCTCATGATCCAGCCGCGCCGCGCTCTCAGGTTGCGTACGCGGAGGTGGTGTATGCGGCTTGGCGATCACGGTGGTGATCCGCATCCCGCTTCTCAGCTTGAATACTGATGCTGTCAACTCGTGCGGACGGCACCCAGAGAATGTGATCTTGCTAACGGAGGTGCTAACACCGTCCCTGGATGTGAGTGGACACCCATGAAAGGTGATCAAGAGCGAGGTGTCTCGAACAGGTCTTTCTGACATCCGTGGACGCTGGTGGGCGATCTCGGCCTTGCTACTGGTCAGAAGGCAGCGTTGTGATCGAGGCCGTGACGATCGCGGAGTTCGACACCCGTTGTACGGGCTGGGGCGATCGTGGCAAGGCCCTCCTCCGCCGGGCCTTGCCACGAGGTAACCATGGCTTCAATCAACCGAGTAGGGCGGTTGTCCCGCCTGAAAGCGGGCGGTCCACGATGCGAGCCTCTGTGAATATCTTTGGAGGGTTGGAGCACTGCCGAATTGTGCTCATAAGAATCAAGCGGCGGCGCGCCGCGCCGCCGTACGCCCCGCGCCCGCGCTACCGCGCCGCGCTGCGGCCTGGGGGCCGGTCACGGCGCGGGCACTGCGCGGGGCATCGCCGTAGACGCGGCCCCGCCGTACCCAACCATCTCGCCAACCAACGGCACACCGCCGCGTCCGGCTGCTCGGCGGGATCAGATGACCGAGCTACGAGGCAAGCACGTGCAAGTGCGGCGCAAGCTGTACCTGCGCCTCGTCGATCCCCTCCGAGAGGATCACAGGTGGTACCACTCGTTGTTCTCGGGGATCAGCGCTCGCCGGATGACTTCTCCGACCAAGGACTTCAGCCGCTCCGTAGCCTCAAGCTGGATCGGATCAAGGTCCTCCGGTCGCCAACGGATGACCACGCCTGGCCGCGAGACGATAGGCAACCAGCGCAGCACCCGCCAAGGCCTGCTCGGTTTCCCAGCTGTTTATCCTGCCGTCACCAACCAACACCCGCTGGAACACAGTTTCCAGCAGGGCAGGAACGTCTTCCTGCCCTGCCTCCAAGACTTCGTCCAACAGATCGCCCGCCGCATCGTTGTCCAACGGACCAGTACCCCAGGCGCCCATAACTCTCCGCCTCTCCTCGGTGCGGTCAGAGACTAGCCTCCGGCGGGGAACTCCGGCTCCGGGTGATCGCCCCGGGGGCATGAGGTCCGTAGGTGGCTGAGATGGAAGCCTGATCATCCCGCCGGCCACCGACCCGGGACAAGCCGAGCGGGCCAGGGCCACGGAGCCAAGGTCGTTCGTCCAGTAGGGCGCTCCACCTTGTCCCCGTGGCCCTGGCCCGCTTCCCTTCGGGCGGACGACGGCAGACGGGATGATCAGGGTGGAAGGTGCTGACGGTCGGTCCAACAGCTAGGTTCAGAGCGTGTCGAACTTTGAGCGAGTGGACGAGGCCACGCTCGACGCTTGGAGCCGGCTCGCTGCTCGGCTACGGGAAGATCTTGAAGCGGCAGGTTTCGCGTTCATTGGGCATGACTCAGCGGCAGGAGTCAACGTGGAGATCGACCCAGGTAATGATCCCGCCGGAGGGGTTTTTGTCTCTTGGGCCGTAGGACCGGCGCTGGTGGAACAGATCCGGCAGCCTGTGCTCAGTGGTGACCTCCATAGCCCGGCGATCCGTCACCTTGGTGTGATCAATGAAGTAATGGAGCAGACGCTGCGGGTGATCTTGACGTCGGCAGGTCACTGCGTTGAGCCTGCCAATGACGAGTACCGCCCTCATGCCCTCAGAGTGATCTCCAGTCATGAACAGGTGTAGCGGAACCGGAAGCGGCAGGTTCTCAAGATCCGGGATATATACGGGATGACCTTAGGGCGCTGGGTTGATAGAACTTCGGGCAAGTCCCGGGCATGATCGGCGTCGCTTTACCGACCCGCTGTAAACCCGTCGGCGAGTGGCACCGCACTTACGATCGCCTCCATGTGGCCGGCCGCCGTAGATGGCTGGGGGCGATCGACGAGCCAGGGTTCGTTCCTCACCCTGGCTCACCGGATGGCGTGGCTGATCAGCGTCGCTGGGTTCATGTGAGTACGACCGCTGATCCCACAGGCAGGTTCGTCGCTGAACCCCTCTGCTGCCTGGGGCGTGCGTTCCAAGTCTCCCCGCTCGACTGGTGAAGCGGTTTCTTCGCCCCCTGCGGTGATCGGAGTGCAGAATCCGGCGGATGATCAGGCGGGAGCGGTGTGTGCTTGGGCGCGACAGGTGGTCCGTGCTCTCGTACTGTTCCTGAACATGCCCCTTCAGATCGGATCATTACGTGGTCGCATAACCAGGGTTGGCCTCAAAGCGGCCATGTATACGCTAATCATCCTCGTATCGGCGATCGGGGGCGGCGTCACTGCTGGCTTTGTCCCCATCGGGTATGTACCTCTTCGATTCGCTGACGGACGTGCTGTCATGATGGCTGACGACACCGGCACTTTCGTCGCGAATGATGACGACATCTCGGCGTTGATCCCAGTGGGCATCCCTTGGGCCGATGCTGGCGGCGGTTCACACGTGGGTGATCGTCCTGATTGTCTTCCGAGAGGCAAAGACGGCGCGGCAACGCAGGCACAGGTGGAGGCGGGGTACAGGTGGGTGAGGCTTCCTAGCGGGGGAGCCTATCCGGTGGTTGTGTGGATCAGGTATGTCTAGCTGCGCAAAGAACATGAGCCGGGCCATTAGTGGGCCATTAAAGGGGGTCAGCAGGGGACAGTCACGGTCACTCACGGACTGCTCTTCCTGCAGGTCGAGGGAGTTCTCTCTGATGATCAGGCCGACTTGCAAGCAGGAAGTCAGAAGCTCGATCCTCCTAGACTCCATCAGTGGGATCACCTCCCCACGTGGAGAGTTGACCGCTCGCGACTCCCACGGCCTGTAGAGCTTCGCTCGGCCCAGTGGCTCCGGCGTTTAGAGCTATTCGACGATCTCGCTGAGTGCGTCCTCGTACGCCTTGGCGTCTGAGGGGGCCATGTCCTTGTCCACGCGCACCACGACGTTCCCCTTAACGTACGTGTACTCAGCCAGCATCGGAGTCTTCCCGAGCGCCTG
>NZ_JBSGCE010000132.1:0-13224 GCF_053601695.1 Nonomuraea sp. NPDC004702 | reverse complement strand
GATTCGGCCCGGGCCGTGGCGGTCTCGCCGGGGAGCCGGCTCAGTCTGCTGAAAAGGTGGTCGGCGTCGGCCGCGAGCCGTTCGGGATCGAGGCCCGGCGACGCGCGCTCACTCCGCTGCCCAGCCTCTGGGCGGCCGGCAGATCGGTCTGCTTCCGGCCGCCCGCAGGCCGATCTGTACGTCCGCCTGCCGTAGGGATGCCACTCTGGCGACCTCGCGTAATCAACTGTCGCCTATTTGGCTGTGGTCGAGCTCGCCCTGCTGCGCCGGATGATCGGTGGATGCGACCGCGCCACCCTGGCCGGCCTGCGCGACCGCGCCGCCCTGGTGCTCGGCTTCGCCCTGATGGGCCGCCGCTGGTGCTGGCCGCCCTCGGCCTCGAGGACCTGGCGCTGACCGCCGATGGCCTGGAGGTCACCATCCGCCAGTCCAAGACCGGCCAGGACGCCCGCGGCGAGGTGGTGCCCCTGCCCTACGGCTCGCACCCCGACACCTGCCCGGTGGGCGTCGTGCAGGCCTGGGTCGCCTGCCCTGGCCGAGCACGGCGTCACCGCCGGGCCGCTGTTGCGCGGCATCGACCGGCACGGCCGCATCACCACCGGCCACACCGGCGCCTCGGGCAAGACCGCCCCGCGGATCAGCGGGCACGGCCTGAACCTCATCGTGCGCCGCGCCGCGACGCGGGTCGGCCTGCCGGGCGCCGAGACCTACACCGCGCACTCGCTGCGCGCCGGCGGGGCCACCGCCGCCGCCAAGAACGGGGCGCCGGTCTCGGCGATCGCCCGGCACGGCCGCTGGTCGGAGACCTCCCCCGTCGTGCACGGCTACATCCGCTCCGCCGACAAGTGGAGCGACAACCCCATGCGCGGCATCGGCCTGTGACCGCACGGTCGCCCCGCGGCGGAGTTTCCGGAGTTTCCAGACCCCCCCTACACGTGCGCGCGTAGGGGGCCCGAAGCGTCCGGCGGCTTCCGGGCGCGCATCAGTCCTTGTCGAGAAACACCGACAGGCCACTGAGCATCTTCGGCAGGATGTCGACGTTGTCGATCGCGTCGACGAGGCGAGGCACTGGCGGGCCGCCTCGATCTCGGTGACCCCTCCTTGACCGCCTCCACGTCGGGCACCTGCCCGGTGCCGGCGATGCCGAGGAGCTTCTGCAGGCCCTCGGCGGCGTGCGCGGCCGCCGGCGGGACCGGCCCGGTCGAGGGGTCCTGGGCGACGAGCTTCAAGGGGCCGGCCACCCGCAGCACCTGCCAGCGCAGTAGGGGTAAGCAACAGTTCTTGAGTTGAGGGCGCTGGATCCTCCTCACTCTGCACGCTCGCTGCCTGCGAACTGCGTCTTCTCCTGTTTGCCAGATCGATCACCGCCCACCGAAGTAACTTCACTCTCCGTGAAGCTCCTGTCACGGGAGCGATGGAATGGCGGCGGGGCTGAAGTCGGGAGGTGTGAGTTGGCGCTGGGAGTCGTACGAGACCTACGCGATCATCGAGTCCCAGGCAGCGAAGAAGATCTCGTCGCCTTCGAGACGGACATCCTGGCGGGGTTCGTGCTGGCTCGCGCGTCGGCAGGGCTGACCGACAGCACCATCCGCAACGACGCCAATCACCTGGAGCTGATCCGGGACTGGTTCGGCCGGCCGCTGTGGGAGATGCAGCCCGAAGACGGCGACGTCTACTTCGGCAAGGTGTTGCGAGACGCCAAGCCCTCCACTCGCACCGGGCGAGCGGCTGCTCTGACGGTGTTCTTCCGGTTTTTGGAGCTTCGGCACAAGGTTGAGCTGCACAACCTCACCGGCCGGGTCGTCGAGTGTCCTCTCGATGAGGTCAACCGGCCGCGGCTGTCGGTGGATCCGCAGCTGCGCGTCCCGCCGACCGTCGAGGAGATCGAGCAGCTGTTCGCCGGGTGGCGCGAAGAGCTGCTGAGCTGCCGCAAGTTTGCTCCAGCGGCCCGCAACTACGCCGTGGCCCGGCTGGTCGCCGACGTCGGGTTACGGATCAACGAGGCCCGGATGCTGGACCTGGAGGACGTGCGCTGGGAGCTGGGCCGGTTCGGCAAGCTGAACGTCCGCCATGGGAAGGGGTCTCGCCGCAAAGGGCCCAAGCCGCGGTTGGTGCCCCTGATCAACGGCGCCGATCGCAGCCTGCGCTGGTTCATCGAAGACGTCCTAGGGCTGTTCGAGCTCGACCTGTCCAGCCACCGCACCCCATTGTTCCCCTCGGAGCGGAAGACCGCCGAGGGCACCTGCACCCGCGCCACGGCGGACGTGTTTCGCCGAGCCTTGATCGACGCCGTCGACCGGTATCTGCCGACCTGGTCGGGACGGCTAACGCCGCACGTGCCGCGGCACTATTGCGCCTCCCAGCTCTACCTGGCGGGGATGAACCTTTTCGCGATCCAGGAGTTGCTCGGTCACGCCTGGACCGGCACCACGGCCAGATACATCCACGTGCATGCCACCCATGTCGAAGACGCCTGGGTCACCGGACAGCGCCGCGTCGCCGACCGATGGAAAGGACTCACCCGATGAAATGGAACCTGCGCCTGGCGGCCGCGAACCGCGGAATCTGGAAGGCCAGTGAATTCCAGCGGATGCTCGCCGAACGTGGCCTGGTCATCAGCGCCGGCAAGATGTCGGGACTGTGGTCGGGAAGCCCCAACGTGGTCAAGCTCGACGAGCTCGACGTCATCTGCACCGTGCTGGGCTGTGGCGTCGACGAACTACTGATCCACGAACCCGACACTGTCGCCCAGCCGCGCCGCCACAACGACGACCAGGCCACGGCGGTCGGCCAAGATCGGCGGGTCACCCCGCGCACCGGGGCCGGGCGGTCACTACCGCCTCGATGAACTGCGCACACTGCGGCACCTCGTTGCCAGAGAAGCGACGCCGGAATCAGGTCTACTGCAGGAACTCCTGTTCAGCGTTGGCCTCCTACTACCGGCGCAAGAACGGCCAGCCAGTCCCGCCACGCTGGCAGCACCCAGCGTTGACGGCAAATGATCCGGTGCTGCAGACAGCGGCACGTCACGCCCAAGAACTCGGCCAAATCGGCGGTTGGAACCCCTCGACCACTAGCTAGATGCGTGCTCGATGGGCTGGTCACGATGCTGACTGGCCTCCCCGCAGGGGAGCGTGTCCCGCTCAGCCAGGTCCGAGCCCGGCCGCACCGCTGGGTGTCGCGGCCTCGACCCATTGAAGTGCTCACCGATCTGGACCTGCTCCACGACGACTCCGCTCCCGCGATCAGATCCTGGATCGACCGCGCCACATGCCGCCTCCCATCCGGCTTCATCACTCCCGTCCGGCAGTGGCTGCTGGTCCTGCTCAACGGCGATACCAGGTCACGGCCCCGGTCCGTATCCAGCATCTATGTCTATTTCGGAGCTATTCGGCCATTCCTCGACGACTGGGCAGCGAGCTACGACCACCTGCGGGAGGTCACTCGCTCCGACATCAGCGCAGCGCTCAGACCGCTCAGCGGCTCGCAACGCCACACCGCGACCAGCGCAGTGCGATCGCTCTTCGGATTCGCCAAGAAGCGCGGTCTGATCTTCTCCAACCCGACGACCGGGTTGAAGGCTCGCTCGGCGGACTTCGCCCTGCTTCCGATGGCTGATGAGGAGATCCGGGCCGTCGAGCAACAGGCTGACGACCTCGCCGGACGAGTCATCATCGCCCTGGCTGCAGAGAACGCGGCTCGCACTGGGGCCATCCGAGGCCTGACCCTCGATGACCTCGACCTGGCCAACCGGCGAATCACCCTCGCCGGCCGTCATCAGCGGCTCGGCGACCTCAGCCATCGAGCACTACGCCGCTGGCTCCGCCATCGCCGCGCAACCTGGCCGCACACTAGCAACCCGCACATCCTCATCAGCGATAAGACCGCCCACGGCACAAGCTCGATCAGCCAGCAATTCGTGACGCTGCGGATGAACCACGCCGGATGCGGCGTCGACCGGATACGCAAGGACCGCATCCTCCACGAAGCCCTCGCCGGAGGGGCGGACCCGCTCCACCTGTCATTGGTCTTCGGGATCTCCCACAGCACCGCCGCAAGATACTCCGCCGTCGCCGAGAAACTGCTCGCCGACGAACTCGACCGGGTGTCTCAGTTACCTTGAGTGACTCTTAGTCCTGCTCGAGATCCTCGCGCTTGAGCAGCGAAAGGAGCCGGATCCCATCCGCGGCCAAGGCCTCGGCGCCGCCTTCCTGCCGATCGATGACGCACAACGCGTGGTCGATCTGAGCCCCTAGATCACGCAACTGACCAGTGGAGATCGCGATCTGCCCACCCGAGGTCACCACGTCCTCAACGACCAGGACGCGCCGTCCCTTGACGTCGGCACCCTCGGCCAGCCGGACAGTGCCATAGGACTTCGCTGTCTTGCGCACGAACGCGCATGGCAAGCCGGTGCGCCGCCCCAGCGCCGTGACCACCGCGATGCCGCCCATCTCCAGGCCGGCCAACACCTCGGTCCCCTCGGGAACCAGTGACACCATCCCCGACGCCAACTCATCCAGAAGGGCCGGGTCGGCCTCGAATTGGTACTTGTCGAAGTACTCCTCGGCCACTCGTCCCGAACGCAACACGAACCGGCCACTCAACCGGCTACGGTCACGAACCCGACGGGCGAGATCCACATCAGTCACAACACGAGCATGGCAGACCGCCTGAACGGACCTCTCCACGGTCCACCAGCACGGCAGTCGCGGTTGCCGATCGCAGTGATCCCTTTGGAGCGGCGCCTCCGGGGACTCTGACGAACTCTCCGCGTTTTCAGTCCTCACCAACCGAACTGGAGCATGTTCGTGATGAAAGTCCTTCAGTCTGGCTGAACTCACGGCCGACGCGCCGTTAAGAACCGCGCCACCAGCCCCAAACGAGCGAGAATATTCAGGTCAATGGCTTACACGTGAGAGCTGCGGCGGCCCTGGCGAGTCGACGCCTCTCCGGAGGACACCCCGCCCGGCCTGGGAAAAGATGCTGCCGCCTGGGGTTGGTGGCGCGGTTCTTAACGGCACCCAGGATGCATGACCGGAGACGGCTGGCCAGCGGTGGCGTCCCTGACTCCTGGACGAACAGCGCGACGGAAATGGTGCGGGCGGACGAAGCCCACCGCTCTCGCTGTCGGCAGGATGAACGGATGGCTGACCTTAACCATCTGCAGAGCCTGCTCGACAGCAAGGTGAAATCCCTCCATGTCCCCGGTGCCGCCGTCGGCGTGCTTTTCGATGGCGCGGACCACGTCCTCACCACCGGCGTCACCAGCGTCGACGCGCCGGCCCCCGTGACGGGCGACACGCTGTTCCAGATCGGGTCGACCACCAAGACGATCACGGCGACAGCGATCATGCACCTCGTCGAACGCGGTCGGCTCGACCTGGACGGGCGCGTGCGCCAGTATCTGCCCGGCTTCCAGCTCGCCGACGAGCGGGCCGCCGACGAGCTGACTATCCGGCACCTGCTCACCCACACCGGCGGATTCCTCGGCGATATCGACGACGGCGAGAGCTGGGACACCGGCGCGCTGGCCGCTTCGATCGGTACCTACGGCCAGCTGCCCCAGCTCTTCCCGCCCGGCGCGCTCGCCTCCTACAACAACGCCGGGTTCAGGCTGCTCGGCAGGGTCATCGAGGTCGTGTGCGGCGAGCCGTACGAGAGCGCGGTCAGTCGGATCGTGCTCGAACCCCTGGGCATGAGCTCCAGTTTCTTCTTCCCCTGGGAGGTCGCGACGCGGTCGCACGCCGTCGGGCACGCCGTAGGAGAGGACGGCCCGCAGGTCGCGCACACGTGGGGACTGTTCCGCGAAGGCATGCCCGAGGGCGGGCTGGTGTCGTCGGTGCGCGACCAGCTCCGCTACGCCGCCTTCCACCTGGGTGCGAGCGGCGAGGAGCCGGTCGGAGCCGCCACCAGGGAGCTGATGCAGGCGGAGCACGTCCGGGTCGGCGTGCCGTGGACCGGCATCGGGCTGCCGTGGCTGCTGGATGAGGAGGCGGGCGTGCGACTGGTCACGCACGGCGGCAACATCGGCAACCTGCAGCTGTCCACGTTCGTGCTGGTGCCCGAGCGCGGCTTCGCCGTCACCACGCTCACCAACTCCGCGCCCGGCAAGGTGCTGGGCAAGCTGGTGACCGACTGGTGCCTGGAGCATCTGCTCGACGCCAAGCCTCAGGCCGCACGGCTGGCGCTGCGCGAACCCGCGCCGGAGTACGCGGGCAGCTACGACGCGGGGCAGTGGACCTTCGAGGTCGACGAAGGTCTGACGGCGCGATTCGTGCTGCGACCCGAACTGGTGGCCGCGGGTGTGGAGGGCATGCCCGACATGCCGCTCGCGCTGGTCGAGGGCTGTGACGACGTGACGATCGCCGCCGACCCGCAGCGTGCCGTCGGCCGCTTCCTGCGAGACGACGCGGGTGAGGTCGCGTTCCTGCACCTGGGCGGTAGGGCGGCCAGGCGGATCCGCTGAATCGGCCTGCCGTCAACGAAGCTGCTACCGGGCACATCCGATCGCATCGAGCCTGCTCAGCAGCTCCCCGCTGCTGAGCGGAAGACCCGGCGGAATGGGGGCCCTATCCGGTATCGCCGTGCCCACCACCTGACCTGGCCCAGGACTCCCGAAGCTACGGCCAAGGGCAAAGTAGGGGGCCGACCGGACAAAATCTGGCTTTTGTCTGATCAGCCGCCTACGCGGCCCGTTTCCGCCGCATTCCGGTGGCACCCCCAACTGGAACGTGGTGGCCGGCTGGCTGCAGCACAGCACCTCTGTCTCGACCCGGCAGACCCGGCTGCAGGTGCTGGCGGCCTTCCTGCGCTGGCTGGGCACCCTGACCCCGCCGGTGGCGCTGCTCGAGGTCACCGAGGATCACCTGATCGCCTACCGCGACCCGCCGCGACCGGCGCGCTGACCGTCAGCGTGCGAAAGCCCGGCAAGGCGCTCGGCCCGGCCACGGTGGCCAAGCAACGGCACAACATGGGCCGCTCCTTTTGACCGAAGTACGGTTAGCGATATGTGCCGATATGGCACTACGTGAACAGAGCTATCTCGTGCTGCTGGCCATTTCCGACGGCCCACTGCCCGGTTACGGCGTGATCAAAGCCGTGCGCGAGCTGTCAGGGGACCGTATCCGCCTCGGCGCGGGCACCCCTTTATGGCGCGCTTGACCCCGCCGTATCCGTGACCGCCCTTTATCCTTCGCCCACTTGAGCTGTGCCGATGGGCAAGGGGAGGCAGGCCGGCACGCCATCGGAATGCGCTCGCGGTCTGCTTCGCAGCCCTACAGATTCAACCCAATTCGGTCCACACGCGACAGGCTAAACCTGCCTCTGTCGTGCGGGAAGACACGCCCTGCAGCGGGGTATTTGAAATCGCTGGACAGCGTATGCACGATACGACTCAAGACCACGTCGAGAAATGTGGAGGTCAATTATGCAGATTGCCAAATCTGCTGCGCTCCTTGGCACGGCACTGGGAATCGTCGTACTTGGCGCTGACACGGCAGGGGCCACCACCTGGCCTGACGGCAGCGGAGACGGGAGCACGCAGGTGAACACCTGCAACAGCGCGTCCGAGTCCGATATCGATCCCTACTTCAGCGACATCATGGGGCGCCCCACGGTCACATGCATCAACATCGATCGGAGTCCGTCGGGTAAAAAGCAGGGCGGCAATACGCAGGTGAACACGTGCAGTGCTCAGTCTGCTACGGTGACCAGCAACTACCTCTTCATGCCTATGATGCATCCGAGCGTCGTCTGCATCAACATCAGGCACTGACGACTAGCTGGCGCGGGGAAACTGGATGCTCCTGATGTAAGCCAGAAAGCACTGCTCATGATGTTCGCATGGGGTGATGCCTCAGCAGCGCCCGAGCTTCAGTTCCCTGAATGTCGGCGAATACCTCAAACGGTCACGATATTGAGAGTTCTGTGTGAATGTCTGAGCAAAGCATTCCGGCGGTCATCCACCAGGCATGGGTGGACACGAAAGTGCCTACCCGGTGGCAGAAGTGGGTGGACTCCTGGAGACGACATCATCCGGGGTGGGACTACCGTCTGTGGACCGACCCCGAAAGTCGCTCATTTCTCGCCGAGCATTATCCCTGGTTTCTCCCGATCTACGACGGCTACTCCAATCCGGTCATGCGTGCCGACGCGGTCCGGTATTTCCTTCTGGACCATTTCGGAGGGGTGTACGCCGACCTGGATGTCGAGTGCCTGCGGCCGGTGAGCGAACTGCTCACCGGCCGCCAGTTCGTGCTCGGATGTGAGCCGCCGCTACATGCCCGCCTGCCGCTGGCACGTCAGCGGGGTCTGGGCCGCATCGTAGGCAATGCGTTCATCGCTTCGAGGCCGGGGCACCCGTTCTGGGCGCACGCGCATCGGGAGCTGGTCCGCACTCACCGCCTGCCCAACGCTCTGGACGCGTCGGGTCCCTTCTTCCTCACGCGTGCCCTGGAGAATGCGCCGGACCCCAGCTCAATCGCCGTGGTCGGCTCTGAACTTCTGTATCCCAAGATGAGCCCGCATGCGGGCGAGCTGTTCGGGCAGCAAAAAGCCGATCTTGACCAGGCCTACGCTGTGCACCATGGAGCCGGCAGCTGGGCCGCAGAAGATACCTGGGAACCGCGGAGGTCCTCGCACAGGAGGGTGAAGTTCTGGGCCAGCCAGGATCTGCGCCCTCTCGCTGACGGGGCCTTCGGCCTGGACGAGCAACGCCACCGCTGGGCCTCGGGCGCCCTGGCGCCGTCCGTGTCGTGTCTGATGGTGACCAAGGACCGCCCAGCCTTCGCCGAGCGGGCGATCCGGTGTTTCCTCGCCCAGACCTACCCGAACAAAGAGCTGGTCGTGGTGGACGACGGGCTGAATGATGCGCTGGAACAGTACGTCCGCGGCCTGGGCGACGAGCGCATTCGCTTCCATCGACTCCCACCGGCCGGGCAGCCGCTAGGAGCGCTACGCAATATCGCGGTGGACCGCGCGACCGGAACCTACGTCTGCCAGTGGGACGACGACGATCTCTACGACCCGGAGCGGGTCGAGGTCCAGATGGCGACCGTCCTCGCGCTCGGCGCCCAAGCGTGTTTCCTCACGCGGCAGCACCTGTGGCGGCCCGCACGCCGTGAATTGGCCGTCTCGCACGTGCGCATCTGGGAGGGCACCATGCTCTGCGCGAAGGACGCACTCCCGCGCTACCCGACGCAACGCCGAGGTGAAGACACCCCGGTTGCGGCTCACATCGTCACCCATAGCCGCTTCGTCTCCGTCGACGCACCGGAACTGTGCACCTATGTGTGCCACGAGAACAACACCTTCGAGCCCGCTCACTTCGAACGGATCTTCGATTGCGCCACCCAGGTGTGGCGCGGCGACGACTACACCGAGCAACTCCTGACGCTGGCGGCGCGACTGCCACTGGCTCCCGCAGACCTGCTGGACGCCGAAACCCGCACCGACGCTCAGACGAGCACAAGCACCGAGACAGATTCCCGCACCAGAACTGACACTGATGCCCTTCGCGCCCACCGAGCCAGGTGGGTGATCAGCGAGCTGGCTCCGGCGCCCACGCACGAACGCCCCTCGGTCCTGGTGCTCACGCCGGTCAAGGACGCGGCCCAGTTCTTGCCCCGGCATCTGGAGAACATAGGCGCTCTGGACTACCCGCACGAAAGGCTCTCTTTGGGGCTGATCGAGGGCGACAGTCAGGACGACACCTGGGACATGCTCCAGTCCGCGCTGCCCGGACTCCAGCAGCAGTACCGGCGCGTCACGCTCGTGCGCCACCATGCCGGGGTCCGGCTGCCCGGGCAGCGCTGGGAGCCCGGCGTCCAACGCCAACGCAGGTCCGCGCTGGCCAGGGTCCGTAACCATCTCCTGTCCCGTGCCCTCACCGATGAGGAATGGGTGCTCTGGATCGACGTCGACGTGACCAGCTACCCACCCGATCTGATCCAACGGCTGCTCGCGGCGCGCAAGGACATCGTCGTGCCGCACTGCGTCAGCGAGCCCAACGGGCCTACCTACGACCTCAACACCTTCCTCCTACGGCCGGAGGCCGCCGCGCTGAACTGGGCGCAGTGGATCCGCGACGACATCCTGCAACCCCCCAGAGGATTCGGCAGGGCCTATCTCGACGAGTTGGGCACGCATGAACTCGTCCGCATCGACTCGGTCGGCGGCACCGTGCTGCTGGTGCGGGGGGACCTGCACCGTGCGGGGCTGGTGTTCCCGCCTGTCCCCTACCAGCATCTCGTCGAGACCGAGGGCCTGGCGGCCATGGCCAAGGACATGGGCACGACGTGCTGGGCGTTGCCCAAGCTCGAAGTGCTGCACCCCCACCACTGGACGAGCGAACCTGCCACACCGGTTCCCTGAACAGGCGACTGCCAAGCCAAGGGGGCTGTCCCCAGGACCCGACGTGTCGGCCGGCCGGCGTGCCCCGAGCAAAGAACCATGAATGCTTCGAACCGAAGGACCCCGCAATGAGTGACAGCTGCGAACCGGCAGTCTCGGTGATCATCCCCTGCTACAACTATGGCTGCTACCTGCCCAAAACCCTGGACAGCGTGCTCAGGCAGACATTCGGCGACTGGGAGATCATTGTCGTCGACGACGGCAGCACCGATGACTCCGCCGCGGTGGCCCAAGCCTTCATCGACCGCCATCCCGACCGGCGCATCCGGCTGCTGAGCCAGGCCAACGCCGGAGTTTCCGCCGCACGCAACGCCGGCATCGCCGCCGCGGCCGGCCGCTACATCCTGCCGCTGGACGCCGACGATGTGATCGCTCCGACCATGCTGGAAAAGACCACGGCGGTACTCAACGCGATGCCGGACATCGCCATCGCCTCCACCGATCTCTTCATCTTCACCGACATCGAGGACGTTCAGCCCGAGGTGGTGTCCCTGCCGGCCTACAACAAGGACCTGCTGCTTCAGCGGCTGATCATGTTCTACTGCTCTCTGTACCGCCGCGAAGTCTGGGAGGTCGCCGGCGGCTACAACGAACACATGCAGGCCGGTGAGGACTGGGACTTCTGGATCAGCTGCGCTGAAAAGGGATTCGAAGCTCACCACATTCACGAACCGCTGTTCGGAGCACGCAACAAGGACACCGGCCTGCACGTGGAGGCCGCTGAGAACGATCTCACCGCCCGGGCCCGGATCGTGGCCAACCATGCCACGTTGTTCAAGCCCCTCACCCAGGCATGGGCCCATGCCTTGCTCGAGCAGAACCAGGATGCCTGCCACGACGATGTGCGGGTGCCCGACGAGATCCTCAGCCGAGCCGGGGAGATGGACCAGCTTCTCAGGGTCCTCATGGAGCTGCAGCGCATTGTACGCCAGCAGTACAGCCACATCCAGCGCGTGGAGGCGGCCCTGACAAACCAGGCCCATCACTATCTGGGGTTGCCGAGCGAACTCGAGCCCGCCTCGAGGTATTGATCAACGGCGTGTCCTGGCCGGGTAACCAGAAGGGTTTCCACCTGGGGCCATCGGACCACAGGACCATCATTTCTGGAATCCCGGTGGCACCTGGCGGCGCTGCGGCGGTTCGTCCTCAGCGATGCGCACGACCCGCTCCAGTTGGGACGGATGACCAGTCGTCTCGATCGTCCCCACGTCGTCAGTGGCGGCGCAGCCTCGTAGGAGGCCCTGGAGTCAGCGGGGAGCTGAGACGCATTGCTGCCCTGCGGCCCTTTAGAACCGCGGGGCCACTCCTCGTGGCACACGGCTCAAGCAAGCCCCGGAGGGCGGGGTCAGGATGGTGGTGCCGGGCTTGTGCGTCGGGGGACGAAGAACCCGTGCTAGTACTACAGCGAGGCTTTGAGATGTTTCAGACGATGTCTTCTGTAGTGGCTGGCTCGGGCGCGGGTCTGATGGAGGCGCCGGTAGTGGGACCACGCCAAGGCATGGGCGAGGGGTGGGACGAGAGTGCTGGTCAGGTGTGCCAGGAGACGGCGGATCTCGGCTGGTGTGAGGCGGACCAGCCCGCTTGGGCTTTTGGGAAGTGCGCGACGGTCACGGCCAGGTAGGCGTGGGCGAGCATCGCCAAAGTGATGTGGCGGTGCCAGGCGTCGTAGCGGCGCACCTGGTAGTGGTCCAGGCCGGTCTCGTTCTTGGCGCTCTGGAAGCATTCCTCGATGGCCCATCTGCTGCCCGCGACGGTGATGAGGTCTTCCAGGGTGGTGCCGGCCGGGGCATGGCACAGGTAGTAGGCCAGTTCCCGTTCGCCCTTGGCGTTGGGGGTCAGGCTGCGCCGGGCCAGCAGCCAACGCTGATAGCCGGGCTCGACCTCGAAACGTACCGACGCCAGCGCCCAGTCATACAGCCGCTCGCCTTTGGCGCCGCGGCCGCAGGAGCGGCGCTTCCACGCCTCGGCCGGAGCTTGGGCGGTGGCGGTGTCGGCACGGATCTGCCCGCCCCAGCCCGTGCCGATCCACTGGCTCCTGGGTACGGCCACCACGTAGCTGAGACGGTGTTCTTCCAGGAAACGCCGGAACTTGAAGTCCATGCCATAGGCCTCGTCCGCGGTCACCCACGACACAGGCACGCCGGCCTGCAGCGCGCGGGCCAGCATCGTACGCGCCAGCATCGGCTTGGTGGCGAAGGGTGCGTCGGCCGGGATGCCGGCCTGGGCGCAGCGATCACGGTCATCGGTCCAGGACTGGGGCAGATACAACTCGGCGTCGATCAGTGCCCGCCCGAGCGGGGAGGCGTAGGCCAGGAAGACGCCCACCTGGCAGTTGTCCACCCGGCCTGCGGTACCGGAGTACTGGCGCTGCACCCCGGCCGACTTGTCGCCCTTCTTCAGGAACCCGGTCTCGTCCACGATCAGCACGCCGTCGCGGTGGCCGAGGTGTTCCATCACGTACTCACGCAGATCAACGCGCACCTGGCGCGGGTCCCAGCGGGCGCTGTTGAGCAGGCGCTGCATACGATCCGGCGTCGCATCCCCGGCCGCCTCGGCCAGCTGCCAGCCGTTCTTGCGCTCGATCGGCGCCAGCCACCCCAGCAGATAAGCCCGCGCCTGCCGACGCGGCTCCACCCGCCCGAACCGGCCCGCTACCTGGCCGAACAACGCATCCAGCCCCGTAACCCACGCCCGCAGATCAGCAGCGGTTAAGTCATCTGGCATGTTTCCACGCTACAGATCTCAAAGGCTCGCTGTAGTACTAGTACTACAGCCTGATTTCGTGATGTTGGAGCCAGCGTCTCCAGTAGT
>NZ_JBSGCE010000131.1:0-13353 GCF_053601695.1 Nonomuraea sp. NPDC004702 | reverse complement strand
GCAAGACTTTCTCCACACCTACAACCACCATCGATGCCACACCGCACTCGGCGGCCACCCACCGATCACCCGCGTCAACAACCCTGCGGGTCAATACACCTAGCCCGCGCCGGAGCCCACTTTGAGAAGGGGCGCCTGATCGAACGTGAGGAGCGAGCAGCCTGATGACGAGCCACGAGCCGCTGACCGATGAGGAACTGGCTGCGATTGAAGAACTGGCCGAGGCGGCAACTCCAGGGCCGTGGTTCATCCGGCTTCTCGACGACGAGGATGCCATGAACCTCGTGGCCATCAGTACCGTTCCCGACACCGGCTACGGTGAACGCTGGCCGGACTTCGATCATCGCGAGATCGTGGCCGCAACCCTCATCCAGCAACCTCGCTACGTCGATGTCGCCGACGCACGCTGGGATGAGAACGCCCAGTTCATCGCGAACGCTCGCCAAGACATCCCTCGGCTGATCACCGAGATCAAACGACTCCGTCAGCTACTCGCCGAAAAGGGCCGCCAAGACCTCGAGGCGTAACGAGGCTCACCACCGATCCACAGGTATTTACGAATACTCCGTTCGACGTAGTCGACATGTCTGCGTAGGGCTTCTCCACGCCGGTCTCGAAACGCTCCGCCCATCCGTCGAGCAGCCGGCTGACGGCGTAGGTCTTGGCCACGGTCCATGTGAGGTCGATCGCCACGTGGGCTACCGGAACGCTATCGATCCCCAGAGCAAGGGTGTTCGTGCCCAAGTCGATGACGAGTTCGTCGATGGCATCGGCCTGGCCTGGCACATCGGAAACCGCCTTGAATTCGATCCCGGCTAAGTCGCCGAACATCGTGGCGGCATGGTCGAAATGCTGGGTCGCGTGCTTGTTTCGAGACTCGCTGTGGTGATCACCGTGTCGTGGCGAACCGGGCCACAGCTGAGTCGAACTTGTCGGTGGCGTGCTCGTTGCCCATGAAGGTCGCGCAGGGAAGTGGAAGGCGTCGCCTGGGCTCAGGTAGAAGGCAGGGGTTACACCGGGGATGACGGTCCGCTCCGGCGCGCGGCCCGTGCCCGATGATCTGTAGATGGCTTCGTAAATGTCCACCTGTTAAGGTCCAGTTCGAATCGTTCCGGACAGATCAATGCAGGTCAGCGGGTATACCCGGTCTCGCCTGAACGGCTTTGGAGCACCCTAGATTGCAACCCAGGCCGCGCCCCGGCTGATTCAGGTAGCTGACCGTGGACGCTCGAACCACCGCTACGCGGTCGCAACACTGCGACCATCAGGAGGGGAACACCGAAACAGATCAAGACCAACATCGAGAAGTTCCGTACGGCGTCGCTCCGGTAGCTCCGCCAACGAGATCCACGCTGCTTGGTCAGAGCTGCCACCGGTTTCGTTCTGGAGGAACCCTCCGACCACGGCCACTTCGTACAACAGATTCGTCGCGTGGATTTCGGCATCCGGGCTAAGCCATACGTTGGAGTGAACTCCGAGCAGCCGGACGACTTTCACCAGGTATCCCGTCTCCTCATGCACTTCGCGGACAACCGCGTCAGCGGGATGCTCCCCGTGCTCCACGCCGCCACCCGGCGGACCCCAACGACAGTCCGGTGCTGCGTACCGGGACAGAAGTATGGAGGCTTCTTCGCCGACGCATATCGCATAGGCTCCGACCCGTTGAATCCGATCATGACGGTTCGCCATCTGGAGATGGTGACACACATCGGGCCTCGTTGGCGGCAGCCCATTTCGTCGCTGTGGCGTCATGGCGCATGCGTTCGCGTGGCGTCGTTCGCCTGGTTTGAGGTCGACCACGCTGCTCGGTGAGTCAAGGTGTGGTGCGAACCCTGGATGGTCGATCAGCCCCCAATCACGTATCGCGGCCAGCCGTGCGGTGGCGATCGTCGGCCGCATCTGTAAGGCGGCGCGGCAACCTTGGTCAGAGCGTTCGATCGGTACGGTGGGGCTGGCGCGCGGCGGCCGGTCCTGTGTCCAGCCGCCGTTCGGGACCCCCCTCAGGCCGCACGCCCAGACGGCGGGCGGGCGGAGGGCCGGGGGTACGGCGGCGCCCGCCCGCCGCCTGATACCCAAGAGAACGACTCTGCGATGTCTGTGTGATCGTTCTTGAGCGCAGCTCCTCGGTCAAGGTTGCGTATCTGCTGGAGAACATTGCCGCTTGAGGTTATGTATCAGCCCCCGTCATGGGGTTTCGGCGGGGGTTGCACGCTGTTGTCGGCTTGCTCTCCATCGTCCAACGGGGCACCGCACTTCCAGCACGTCCGGGCCTGCCGCGTTGCGAACTGCTGGCCGCAATTGGGGCAGCCTTCCGATCTGAGCGGGATGAGCTCGCCGAACTCATCCACCAAGTACGGACCGTCGGTCATAGGCGAATCCTTGCGTCACCGCGGCCGGCCCATCAAGTATGTGAACTCGTTGCGGTCGGTGGGAACACGATGTCGGCCGCATCAACCGAAACGAGGTTGTCCGTGCCGCCCTGAATCGCCCGTACGGTCTGGTGCACCTCAGTGACATGCGCTCCCTCGGAAATGATCAGCTCCGCAGTCTCCTCCGGGGTGGGCGGCCGGACGATCAGATGTTCCTCCACCTGTTCGACTGTCCAATGCTGGAATCGTGCTCAATGTTCGCGATCCAGACGTGGCGGGCACCATTCCGGCATCGTGCGGTAATCACTACCCACGATATGCAGCCGGGCCAATCTCGTCCCCGCTTGTAGAGGAGTTCATAAGGCTTGCTCTACGACCCAGATGGGGGCCTCGTGAGAGACATCCATGCAAGTGCTGCCTGTCGCCGCGGCAGATCGCGATGAGCGGCCCGCTTGCCATCGATCTCCTCTTGCCCGGTGCGGGAGGAGCAGGCGTGATCTCGTTGGTGGTGTTCTTGTTCAGGAACCCGGACAAGGTCGGGTCATGGTTCCCGAAGCTGCAGGCGTCCTGGTACAGCGGTCGCGCTGAAGCCGAGAAGGCCCGCAAGGCGTACGAGAAGCTGCGCGAGGCCCGCACTGAGATGGGTGAGCTTCAGGGTTGATTACGTGTCCTCACTCACTTGCATGCAGATTCGTGCCGATGGCAGCTCTTGCCTATATGCACTAAACGTCACCTTCCGATCTCCAAGAGCTACCATCAAGGTGTGAGTGGACCAGGCACCTGGTTAGGCGATGAGGAACTGTGCCCCGAGGCGCATCCACCCTTACCGGTGAGTCGAAAAGAGGCTCGCCACTACGGCCACGTTCATGAGTGGTGGTTAGTCATGAGATGGGGCTTTTCTGTCGCCTCTTCGGTCTCCTGTCCGTGGGCGCAGTCACCGACAATTCCTGGTTCGCGATAGCGGGACTCGGGGTCGGGATGCTCTCGATCGTCGGACTGGGATGGGTGGCGGGCGTGGTGAGCCTCCACTCCAGGGTTGGCCGACACAGTCGCCGGGTAGACGCCGAAGGTCGCCAGCCGAGCTGGATGACACTCTTGTTGCTGGGGGCGGTACTTGGGGTGCGGCTGGACGTCCTGAAGGACCCGCTTCTCAAGTAGGCGGCCAGATCAAGCGCCTCCCAGTTGCTGTAGAGCTCGAAGTCGGCCACGTTCTCGGGAGCCTGCCGGGCTTGTCTGCTCCCGCCTTGTCGTTGCTTTCGCGCCCCATCCACAAGCGCATCCGGTCGGTGACCGTCGCGCCCATCAGAGATTCGTTCTGTCGGATCTCGGCCAGGGCGTTGTGGCCTGGCCTGCGATAGTACGCCTCAATCAAGGGCGCCGACATCTGGAGGGGCTGCCAGTCCGTGCCCTTGAAACTTGGCCCGATCGGACTCGCCCCAGGTGTTCCACCAGCGAGTGGTGACCACGCTGAAGGAGTCTCGTTTGAACAGCCTGGTCAGCCTCGCAGGGACATCGTCGTCGCCCCCAGGCGCGACAGGTCCACATGGTCGCGCCTGACGGCGTTCTCTTTCGGAGCAGGCCACGACTCGCCACACCATCACCCCGATACCTGTCCGCGAGGACATCGCTCAGGGTCACCTCGTTGGACGGCTTCGCCGCAGGCCGCTCAGCCTGCCTCTTCGGCTCAGCCATGGAAGTGCTGGCCGGCTGGCCCGCGTTGCGCTGTGGTCATGTGCCCTTTCGGTAAAGAAGAAGATATGTGTGGAACCGCCCTCACACACACGAGCCAGCCGCACCGGCACAAGGCACGGCGAACAGGTCATGGACCAAGCCGGGCTCGATATCGCCGATCGACAACGGCGGGCCAGCTGGTGCCAAGAGGGCTTGGAGATGGCCGGCGTGCTGGCGGGCCTTGCCGGAGTATCAGGCGTCGATGTGATCGCCCTTGACGCTGAGAGGCCGCTCGGCGTGGCGGTTGATCGGGATAAAGGATGCCGCACAGGATCACACGCGCCAGTCCTTCGGCGCGGGCGCGGACAAGGGCGCAGAAGGACCTGAGGCTTGAGCTGCGAGGACTACGATTCATTCGTGTATGGAGCGGTAGGTTGTGACGCCGTGATCGCGGCCGGGCTTGGGGATGTCTTGCTCGCCGTGGAACCAGCGCGCCAGCATGACTTCTTGCCGGAAGAGACTCAAGACCCGACTGTCTCTCGGCGTGCCGCCCGTGTTCTTCACGCGGGAGCGGGCTACCTACTGAACGAGTGCGAGGGAAACGTCGAACGTGGCGTGATAAGCGATCATGTGGAGCCCTCCGGTAGCGGGGATACCTTGGGGCGAGAGCTCTTCTAACAGGGAGCCTTTTTCATCCTATTGTCGCAGGTCAGGAGCAGTGGCTGGCGAAGGTGAACCTTGGGGCCTGCGATAAGACTCAGACCTCGGCAGCTGAGCTGGACGGGTAAATGCGCCATCACTCCTGCTCTAGAGAGCCGGGCAAGGAGGATGAAAAAGGCTCAGGGACTCCGCGTCTTTTTCCAGCCTTGGATGTCCAAGAAATCCCCAATTCATAGAAACTGTTGCACTGTGCCATTTTTATCCTATTTCCGTAGGTCGGGAGCGATAACTGGCGAAGGGGAGTCCTGTAGCCCGCAGCGAGATCCGGACCTCCCGACAGCTGAGCCGGGACAGTAGACGCGATATAAGTCCTGCTCAGGAGAGCTGGATAGGGGGATGAAAAGAGCCCCTGAAAACACCTCAGTGTTTAACGCACCCCGCTCAGCTACACTGGAGCCAACAATGCCGACACGCAGACAGCAACTCCCCGATCAACGTCCTCCGCGAAACTTCAGCGCCAGCGCTCCGCGCCGCTGACGCCTTGCGAGGCGGCGGGTTTCGACCAGCAGAGGAAGGGGCCATGGTGCCGCAACGAAGCGATCTCATCGACGGGTCCTCGATCGTGTCCGATCTTGACAACCTCGATGACTCTCCCATCCGCCTGACCCTGCGGGAGTTGTTGGCAGAGCAACGCCAGGCGGAGGACTACAGGAGGTTTGACAACACCGCCTGACCCTCGAACTCAGGACACCTTGAGGGCCGGACCATGGAGATTCGGAGACAACGAGTTCCACGCGGAGACGAAGCCTTGTCTACCGGAGTTCAAGGCGGACGCCGTCGCGTTGTATCTGTCCAATCCAGGATGGACGCTGGCTCCGCTGACCGACGATCTGGGGATCAGCCGGGAGACGCCGTAGAACTGAGCGCGTCAGGGGCGTGCGGACTGCAGCGCGAGCGTCAAGGCGCGGGGCCCGGCGGGGAAGTCGACGTGTGGCCCGCTATCGTCCACGGCGTGCTAGAAGAGGAGAAGAGGCAGCTCAGAGCCCGGATCCGGGGGCTGGAGCTGGAGTGTGAGACTCTGCGCGGGCCGCGAAGTATTTCGCGGGAGAGACGAACTGGTGAGGATCCGTCAACCAACTACTCCCCGGTTTGATGTTGGTTTCGTAGGCGGTGATCTCGTTCTGGAGTGCCTCGATTAAGTGGGGCGGGTGGGTCTGGCGGCGAGATCGGGGGCGGCGAAGCCCAGCAGAGGCCTGATCCGGTGGGCGTGGAAGCTGTGGGTGCTGCGCTCTCGGCCGAGTAGCCGGGCTGCCAGGGTGAGCGTGACGGTGTTGCGGTGCCTCAGGGCAGCGGCCAGGACGCGGTGTCTGTGGTCGAGGAATCCGAGGCCAGGGTTGTATATGCGCCGGTTGAAACCCTTGCGCTTCTCGCGTTCGGCCTCGGCCAGGGTTTTCCGCCAGGGCTCGAGCTCGGCCACGAGCCGGTCGAACTGGTCGCGGGTCATGCCGGTCAGGGTGGGGTGGGCGAGCGGGTAGGCGCCCTCGGTCGGGATCGGGGGCGCCTTCGCTTGGTCAGGTTCGGCCGAGGGTACTGTGCTGGGGTCGTAGGGGCCGATGGTGTAATTCCATTCGCCGTGTAGGTCGTCGCGCTGGACGCGCCGCAGGAGCACCTGGCACTGCTCCTTGGTGAGCGTGCGCCCGGTGGGGTAGTCGTTATCGCCAGGACGGCGCTGACGGTCAGCCCGGTGCTGGTGCGGGTGGCCGAGATGCTCCGCAGCAGCGCCTCGTAGCTGGTCAGGGGCCGTCCGCGCGGGCTGTGGGTGATGCGGGAGAACAAGCGATGCTCGACCTTGTTCCACTTCGATGTCCCCGACGGGAAGTGCGGCACGGTGACGGCCAGCCCGCTCTCGTCGGCGAAGGCGGCCAAGTCGTTCCTCAACAGGTGGGAGTCGGCGGAGTTCGCTCGTCCCGAATCGGCGGTGATCAGCAGCCGGGTCACGTCGGGTAGTAGCCTCGGGCTTGCCGGTTTCACCAGCGGTGGATGGACTGCACTGCGAACGCCGCGGTGTTGCGGCCGGTGCCCACGTTCACCCAGCCAATGTCTTGGCCCAAGTCATAGACGCCATGCGGGATCACAACCGGGGTATCGGCGATGGTGAGGTCGTGATCGGGGGCCGTAATCGGCTTCGTCTTGGACCGGTAGGTGCCGCCGGCTCGGGCGAAGTCACCGATCGGTTCCTTCTTCTTCGCGTCCACGCTCACCACCGGCAAACCGTCGGCGAGGAGCCGTTCGACCCTGGCGTTGATGTGTTGGAACCGCGCGTCGTGGTCGCGGACCTGGCCGCCGGCGCGCCGCTTGGCCATGCCCTGAAGACTGCACCCTGCCGGGCGCAGCAGATCGCCCACTGCCGGGGCACTGATCGGGTGCCCTGCCGCGGTTAACTCCCGGGCCAAATCCCGTAACGAGGCCGTGGTCCAGCGCGGCGGAGAAAACGGATCACCGATCTCCCGCGGCTCGATCAACGCCTCAAGCGCCGGCACTGGCCCGGTCACGCTCAGCAGCCAGCTTTCGTCCGCCACCAGGACAACGCACCCGGGACAGAACCGGTGCACCACCCGCGAGCTCGAGACGTCCCCGCGTGATGGTCGACTCCGATACCTCTGCCGGCCTGGCCACCACCACGATCCCGCCATGCCCCAGCGCATCGGCCTCAGCAGCCAGATAGAGGCGGCGCTGCCGCTCGTCCAGATGCGGCAGCACGGCTGTGAACTTCACATCCGGGGCCGCCAGGAGCGTCTCAGATATTGCCATGGAAGGCCATTTAGCATGGCACTCACCGCGGTCGCAGTGGAACTAGCGGTAATTGCCTTACGGGTCCTGAACCGCCTTCAGTTCGTCGACCATCGGGGCGTCTTGGGCGTCACGCGGCTGTGCTGGGTGCTGCAGGTGTCCCGCTCGGGCTGTTACCGGTGGATCGCGCCCGCGCCAGCCCGGGTCCCGGGCGGAGCGGGCCGCGGCCGATGCCGCGCTGGCGGAGAAGATCGGGCGGATCCATGATGCGGTTCGACGGCGCTCATGGTGGTCCGCGCGTCACTTCCGAGTCGCGGGTCCGGGGCCACACGGTCAGCTACCAGCGGATCGCGCGGATGATGCGCCGTTCCGGCATCATCGGGCCGCACCCGCGCGAGAAGGTGCGTACCACACTGAGGAAGACGAAGTCCGCCAGCTGGCCGGTGCGCGGCATGCCCTGGGCCGACTGGATACGGCGAGCGTAGATCATCGCGCGAGTTGGAGCGGCTTCGGGTGCCACAGATCGCCCATGAGCTCGCAGGGAGACGACGGTTCGCTACTGGCTGGCGCGTTTCAGATTAGAGGGCTTGGACGGACTGGGAAATCGCCTCGGTACCGCCCGGAGACGGCGGATCAACGAGGCGGACCGCTCGCGGATCACCGCGCTGACCCACATCTCACTACAGGGCCAGCCGAAGCGTGATCAGCCAATCGGTCCGCTGGCCACGTCCGACGAGACCGGACCAGGAGCCTGGACGCTGGATACCCTGACCGAGGCCGCCCGCGGGGACGGCCTCGCCGTGGTGCGCTCGCGAGTGGGGCGGATCCTGCTGGCCGAGGAAGTGCGCCGGCGGCGCACCCGCTCCTGGGCCATCAGCCATGACGCACAGTTCGCCCCTGAAGAACCTCGTCATCGCCCTCCGCGCGTGCCCGCTGCGGGCAGTGACGGCCAGGGCTGCCAGCGAGCCCGGCCCTGTCCTGCCCCGGATCTCCGACTCCACCCCTGAAAAGAGCCCTGGGGGACGACATGTCACAGCGGCCCTGACCTACAGCGGCGGACCGGAGAAGACCTGGGCCGTGATCGTCCCGGTGGGCCGCCTTTTTCTGACAGGGCCAGGAGGCCCCGCCAGCTGGCGCTGTCGCGCGAGGTGACCGTCGATGGCGCTCGGCCCGCCGCAGGCGGTCACCGACACCCCGACCAGCCGTGACAGCGTCTCCACTCGCGAAGGGCTCGGCATCCACGTATCCAGCGGGGTGTCCATCCCGTATGGCGCTCGGAGGCTCCATCCGCGACAAGCCTGATGGCGCATCTCCCGCCGCCAAGCCCTGGCCGGGCATGCCTTGGCGATCCCGAAGAGATCACCTACGCGGCCGCCGTGGCGACCGCCCATATCAATGCACACGTTGATCTCTAAGTCTGGGGTCGCCCGACCACATATCCAGCAGCGCCGTCGCCGTTCTAACTACCTACTTGAGGGACAGAGCACTGGAAGAGTGGGTGGTTCGCGGAGTCAGCGCAGCAGGTGATGGATCAGGATGCTGAAGCCCCGCGACTTGAAGTTTCGTCTGAGCGCGTCCTGATCCCGTTTTGACGCCTTGGCGGCGATCGCGTCTGGCAAAGGCGTCTCGCCGGCCTCGTTGAGCATGTACAGCAGGGCGACCACTGAGAAGGCGGCCATCTCATCCGCGGGCCTCCAACGCGAGTAGGTGCGGCGCTTCCCGTCCTGGGTCAGCCACCAGTTGCCCTCATCGTCGACCTCGATGCGGCACGACCAGACATGCATGTCGGGCGCCCAGTCGTCCAGAATGTGGCGGAGGTTGCTCACGCCCAGCGCTCCTGGTCCGGGATGGCCTGCTCAATCAGGTGGCCGTCTGTGTGCGCGCGGCAGGCAGTGCCAGTGGAGCCTTCCCAGACGCCGAAGGCGTTCTCTTCGACGGTGTCGCCGCATGCCAGGCAGAAGAGGAAGCCCATCACAGGTCTCCCACCTGCCAGCCGGACGCGGGGAGAGGAATGTACGGAGCGACGCTGGGACGCAGGCGGGCGGCGATGAGGCGGCGCCACTGGTCGAGCGGCATCAGCTCATCCGTTGCACAGTTCCGGTGCTGGAGGATGTCTGGGTGCGGTCCGCCGTGGCGCGTGTTGTCGGCGGTGACGGGAGGCATGCCTTCTCCGCCGGAGGTGGCGGGGTGCTCGAGGCTAGACAAGTAGGGGAAGGCCATGTGGCCACGATAGCTCAACATGTATTAACTGGTCTAGTACACGTCACAGAAGCGCAAGTTGCAGTACTAGGACACACATTCATGCGTATCGGTAAGGGAGGGCTCGTACTAGGTCATCTATTTTGCGATCCGTGCACAATCCCAGGGGTCCCGTGCCGGTCTACAAGCTGGTTGCCGAGCAGATCAGACGCCGCATCGACAACGGCGAGCTTGCACCTGGCCATCAGGTGCCAAGTGAAACCGAACTCATGGCTGAGCAGCAGGTCTCGCGCGTCACTGTGCGTCTCGCCATCAAGTACCTGCGGGAGCAGGGAGTCATCTATACCGTGCAAGGCAAGGGGAGCTTCGTCGGGCCGCCTGATGCTCCCCGGATCACGCGCCGCACACTGCCGCACCGCGAGATTGCGGAGGCGCTCATCGTGCGTATCAAGGCTGGCGAGCTAAAGCCTGACTTGCCCATCCCCAGCGAGACCACGCTTATGCAGGAACATGATGTAGCAAAGGGAACAGCGCGACAGGCAGTCAAGCACCTTCGCGAACTCGGCTGGGTCTACACCGTGCCCCAGCGAGGGACGTACGTAAAGCAGCGTGAGGACTGGCCCAAGGGTTGAGCGGGGAAGAGTTTCGCGGCCCCGCCTCAAGCGGAGGTAGGGCCGCAGTGCTGCTCAAGACCTCGTGTCAGAGCCTTGGCGTCGATTTCGGCACAGGCGCCTGACGCTGAAGACCGCAGTAGGGACAGAGGCGCAATTCGCCGCCCGGTTGGTCGTGCGCTCCTTGGCGACGATTGGCCTCAATCTCCGAGCGCGCTGGCGGCAGCTCGGAAGGCGAGTTGCTTCAACTCGCAAGGCGGGCGTAGAGACTCTCTGGCTGGCCCAGGGCCAGCGCGAGAGGATTAACTTCGCGGCGGTAGATCTCCGGAGTCCCTGCGACGTCTTCAGCTGAGAAAATCTCCTAGCCAGGACTCTGCGGTGGGGCTCTGGCCTGAGCTGACACATGTGTCCGACGCCTTAACCTGCGCCCCTCGAGGCCAAACCGCTGCGCGAGCGGATCTTTGTTGATTAATGGCCCCCGAAATTATCGCTCCACGTCCCATCAGGCGTCGCGGAACCCAGAAGTGGCACTCTTCGCCACTGGAAGCAGGGTGAGCTTGTTCCGCCTCGACGGACACCATCGTTGTGGTGTTCAGGCTGCGGCGGCCTCGAAGTCGGCGGGGCTACGGTAGCCCAGGCTGTTGTGCAAGCGGTGCGGAAGGTACCTGCTTTCGATGAACTCGAAGGTCGCGCTGGGCGGCAGCATGGGTGGCCGGGACTGGGCGTCGAGGAGCTCGCCCTCGAGCGTGGCGAAGGACGACTCGGCCAGCGCGTTGTCCCAGCACTGGCTGGTGCGTCCGACCCACAACCGAACCCCGACCCGAGCTGACAGCCCTTGTCCGAACGGAAGGTCACCCGCCTGGTGGGCGGCGGTGATCGGCCGTCGCCCAGCCGGCCATCCGGCCGGAGGCAATGTCGATGACGGCGGCAAGACAGTTCACTCTGGAGGGTGATCAAGGTGGAGGACTGGGCGGATATCCGCCGGTTGCACCGAGCCGAGGGCATGCCGATCAAAGCGATCGCACGGCATCTGGGCATCGCCAGGAACACGGTGCGGCGGGCGTTGGCGGCCGAGGAGCCGCCGAAGTATCAACGGCCGGGTAAGAAGTCGATCGTGGATGCGGTGGAACCGCAGATCCGCCAGTTGCTGCGGCAGTGGCCGGACATGCCAGCGACGGTGATCGCCGAGCGGATCGGCTGGCAGCGGTCGATGACCGTGCTCAAGGACCGCGTCCGGCAGATCCGGCCGGAGTACCGGCCCGTCGATCCGGCCTCGCGCACCAGCTACCAGCCGGGCGAGCTGGCCCAACGCGATCTATGGTTCCCGCCGACCCGCATCCCGGTCGGCCCCGACCGGGGCATGAGCCTGCCGGTGCTGGTCCTGGTCTGCGGCTACTCACGCTGGCTGCTGGCCCGGATGCTGCCTTCCCGGGCGGCGGGGGATCTGTTCGCCGGGATGTGGGCGCTGCTGTCCCTGCTCGGCGCTACCCCGAAGACGCTGGTGTGGGACAACGAGGGCGCCATCGGGGCGTGGAAGGGCGGCCGCCCGCAGCTCACCCGCGACGCCGAAGCCTTCCGCGGCACGTTGGGTGCTCGCATCCTGCAGTGCCGGCCGATCCGGAGGCCAAAGGGCTGGTGGAGCGGGCCAACGGCTATCTGGAGACCTCGTTCCTGCCGGGCCGCGCCTTCTCCGGCCCGCACGACTTCAATACCCAGCTGGAGGGTTGGCTGCAGCGAGCCAACCACCGCCATCATCGGCGTCTGGACTGCCGCCCGGCTGACCGGATCGGCGCGGATCGGGCGGCGATGGTCGCGTTGCCGCCAGTGCCGCCGACCGTGGGCTGGCGCAGCGCGACCCGGCTGGCGCGTGATCACTACGTGCGCGTCGCCTCCAACGACTACCCCGTCCACCCCTCGACCATTGGGCGCCTGGTCGAGGTCGTTGCCGACCTGGAGCACGTCACGATGACCTGCGCCGGCCAGGTGGCGGCCCGGCACGAGCGTTGCTGGGACGTCCACCAGACGCTCACTGACCCCGCTCACGCGCGGGCCGCGGCGGCGCTGCGCGCAGCCCGGCTGCAGGCCGTGGCCGCGCCGGTGGACACCGAGGTGGAACAGCGCCAGCTCAGCGACTACGACGCGCTGCTCGGCGTCGAGGGGGTGGCGTGATGGCCGCACGAACCACCAGCACTGCGGCTGCCACCGCGTCGACAGCAGCCCCGAGCGGCCGCAACGTCGCCGCCGAGCTGGCCAATCTGACCCGGGTGCTGAAGGCGCCGTCGCTGGCAGCCGCCGTCGAACGGCTGGCCGAACGAGCCCGCGCCGAGTCCTGGACGCATGAGGAGTTCCTGGCCGCCTGCCTGCAACGCGAGGTCGCCGCCCGCGACTCCCACGGCGGCGAGGCCCGCATCCGCGCTGCCCGCTTCCCAGCCCGCAAAGCCCTTGAAGACTTCGACTACGACCACCAGCGCTCGCTCAAACCCGAGGCCATCGCCCACGTGAGCACGCTGGACTTCGTCACCGCCCGGGAGAACGTAGTCTTCCTCGGCACGCCCGGCACCGGCAAGACGCACCTGTCGATCGGGCTCGAGATCCGCGCCTGCCAGGCCGGGCATCGGGTCGCCTTCGCCACCGCGGCTGAGTGGGTGGCCCGCCTGGCCGACGCGCACGGCGCCGGCAAACTCCAAGACGAGCTGGTCAAGCTGGCCCGCATCCCGGTCCTGATCGTGGACGAGGTCGGCTACATCCCGTTCGAGCCCGAGGCCGCCAACCTGTTCTTCCAGCTGGTCTTCAGCCGCTACGAACGCGCCAGCTTGATCGTCACCAGCAACAAACCCTTCGGAAAATCGCACATGTTCGAGCCAACAAGTGTGTGGTTCGGCTGAACTTCACACGTTGGAGCAGCTATTCGGGCTGGGGCGGGCGTGCGGTGTGGTTGCGCCATGCGGTCCGGAGGGCTTCGAGTTCGAGCCGAGGGAATGGCGCTCCCCATTTTCCGTGGCGCAGGCGCGACTTCAGCGCCCGCATCGACTCGACCTCCCGCCGGCAGTCAG
>NZ_JBSGCE010000130.1:0-13859 GCF_053601695.1 Nonomuraea sp. NPDC004702 | reverse complement strand
AGACTGCTGATGACTGCTCGCCTGCGTTCTTTCGCCATGCTTTCCGCCGCTGCTCTGTCGGCGCTGACGATCGGTGCCGCCGCTCATCCCGCGAGTGCTGATGCGGATGTGAACGGCCGGGGTGTGCTGGCCGGTTCGACGACGGCGTCCTACTTCTGGGACGACTCCTCGGGTCGTGCCGGTGACACGGGTCTGCCGGCGGCCGGCAAGCCGATGCAGAAGGGTCTGGCGGCTTCGCCGTCGTGGCCGCTGATGACCGAGGGTTACGTGGTCTACCAGGGTAAGAAGCTGCCGTTCTTCGTGGGTGACCGTGGTCCTGGTGACCCCTCCAGTCGTGGGGTGATGCTGGACCTGGACGCCAAGACGTTCGCGGAGCTGACCGGTGGCCGGTTCAACCCGGACACGCTGGGTGTGGACGGTGTGAAGGGCGAGGGTCACATCAAGATCCAGTACGTGGTCACCAAGTGGGGTGACGGCGTGGGCAGGAAGGCCGCTCCGGTGGCGTTCGACACGGGCGCCTGGCGTCAGCAGGACACCGGCACGGCCCCGGTGTCGGTCAAGAAGTAACACGCGCGCACGACGAGAAGGGCGTTCCCCGCGGGGGGACGCCCTTCTCGCATGTCAAGGAACGGCAAACACCGCCCGCGTCCAGCGGCCATACTGGCTCGACTGACGACCTGGAGTGACGGGCGGTGACCGTAAGTGATGGAGACAGGGCCCGACGAGGCGCTGAACCTCGCCGTCCTGCGCGTGCGCGGCCCCGAGGGGGCCGTGGCGGGCGCGGGCTTCCTCATCGCTCCCGACCGGGCCCTCACCTGCGCGCACGTCGTCTCCGGTGCCCTGGGCCACGCCGACGGCCCGCCGCCGCCGGATGCCTGGGTCACCGTCGAGCTGCCCTTCGCCGGCGAACCCGCGCCCGTGCGCGCCCACGTCGAGCACTGGGTCCACACCGCCGCCGACGGCTCGGGCGACATCGCCGTCCTGCGCCTGGACGCCGCGCCCCCGGGCGGGCGCCCGCTGCGCATGGCCGAGCCGCGCAGCCTGTGGGGCCACCGGGTCGTCGTCGCCGGGTTCCCGCCCGGCCTGCGCGGCGGCGGCTGGCACACCGGGCGGCTGCTCGGCGGCACCCAGCAGGGCTGGCTCCAGTGCGCTCCCGACGACCCCCGCGGCGTGCCGATCGAGAGCGGCTTCAGCGGCAGCCCCGTCTGGGACGTCGAGCTCGGCGACGTCGTCGGCATGGTGGTCGCGGCCCAGCCCGGCGGGCCCCGCCAGGCGTTCGTGATCCCCACCCGGTCGCTCACCCGCGCCGTCCCCGCCCTGGCCGCGACCGTACGGCCGGCCTCGCCGTTCCGCGGGCTGTCGGCCTTCCGCGAGGGCGACGCCGCCGTCTTCTTCGGCCGCGACGTGGAGACCGCCCGGATCGCCCGCCTCCTCCTAACCCACCCCGAGGTCACGCTCACCGGCCCGTCCGGCTGCGGCAAGTCGTCGCTGGCGCTGGCCGGGGTCGTGCCCGCCATGCGCCGCCAGGGCTGCCAGGTCGTCGTCCTGCGGCCGTCGGCCGTGCGGTCCTGGCCCGATGCGCTCGCCGCCGAGCTGGCCGCCCTGTCGCACCCGGGCCTGACCGGGGCCGACGCGCTGGCCAGGGCCGACGCGCTGCGCGAGCCGCTGCTGAAGGGCCGGCTGCCCGACGTCGTCGCCCAGGTCCTGCGCGACACCGGCGCGACCGGGCTGCTGCTCGTCGTCGACCAGGCCGAGGAACTGCTGGTCGGCGACCCCGAGCAGGCCGACGACGCGGCCGTCGTGCTGGCCGCGGCCCGCGCCTGCCCGGCCGTGCGGGTGCTGTTCACGCTGCGCGCCGACTTCCTGCCCGCCGCCCTGTCCCACCCCGCGCTCGGCGGCGCGCTCGGCCGCGAGACCTACGGGCTCACCCCCATGACCCGCGACCAGCTCAGGCAGGCCGTCGAGGCGCCGCTGGACGCCGTCCCCGCCGTGACGTACGACCCCGGCCTGGTCGACCGCATCCTGGGCGACGCCGGCGGCGCGCCCGGCGCCCTGCCGCTGATCGGCTTCCTGCTGGACCGCCTCTGGCACGAGCAGGAGGGCGGCCGCATCACCCACACCTCCTACGAGGCGTGCCGCGGCGTGCGCGGGGCCCTGGGCGCGCAGGCCGAGCAGGTCTGGGCGGCGTGCGTGCCCGAGGAGGACACCGCGGCCGGGGAGGAACTGCTGTCCCGGCTCGTCCGGGTCACCGCCGGGGCGCACGCGCCGCTGCGCCGCCGGGTCACCCGCGAGGAGGCGGGGGAGCAGCGCTGGCGGACCGCCGGCCGGCTGGCCGCCGGGCGGCTGCTCGTCATGGACACCGGCGCGGACGGCCGCCAGACCGTCGAACTGGCCCACGAGGCGCTGATCACCGAATGGCCCCGGCTGGCCGGGATCGTCGCCGCCGACCTGAAGTTCCTCGAATGGCGCGACCTGCTCCACCAGGACATGGGCCGCTGGCGGCAGGCCGGGCGCGCCCCCGACCGGCTCCCCGGCCCGCCCGAGCTGGCCGCCGCCGCCCGCTGGCTCGCTGAACGGCCCGCCGACCTGACCGAGGACGAGCACGACTACCTGCGCCAGGGCCGCCGCCGTCAGCGACGCCGCACGCTGCGCCGCCGGAGCGCGATCAGCGGCGCGGGGGTGGCGCTGCTGACGGTCCTCTCGCTGGTCGCCTGGACGCTCTACCAGGGCCGGATCGGCGAGCAGCGGGCCGCCGAGTCCCGCTCCCGCGCGCTGGCGGGCGCCTCGGCCGACCTGGCGGAACGCGACCCCGAGCTGTCGTCGCTGCTCGCCGTCGGCGCCTACCGCGCGGCCCCCACCCAGGAGGCCAGGGCCCAGCTCCTGCAGCGCTACGTCGAACACCGGTACACCAAGGGCGTGGCCACGGGCGCGCTCGGCTCGATCACCGCCGCCGACGCCAGCGACGACGCCCGCGTCCTGCTGGCCACCACCACCTCCGCCGCCGGCCGCGCCACGCTGTTCACCCGCGGCCCCGACGGCCGCTACCGGCCCGCCCACCTGCCCGACCGGGGCGGCACCAGCCGGCCCGCCGTCTCCGCCGACGGCGGCCTGATCGCCTACGCCCTCGACGACGGCGGCATGGTCTGGCACCGCGTCGACCCGCGCGACGGCGAGCTGCTGGACCAGGGCCACGTCCTGGCCCGCCAGGACCGGCCCGTCCCGGCCGGCGGGCTCGCCGCCGACGAGCCCGTCGCCGACGTCAGGGCGGACGGCGACGACGGCTGGATCGTCACCGCGGGCCCGAAGAAGCTCGTGCTCCAGTCGCTCGGCGCCACCGGCACCCCCCGCACCTGGGTGTACGACCTGCCCGCCGACCTGGTCCGGTTCGGCCCCGACGCCACCACCCTGGTCGTCCGGGAGAAGGGCGTGGCCAAGGTGTACAGCAGCAAGGGCAGCCCGGTGTGGCGGCAGCTGACCATCCGCGAGCTCGGCCCGGCCGACGGCCTGGCCGTCTCCGGCGACGGCGCCACCGCCGTGACCTGCCGGACCAGCGACGACGGCCGCGCCGCCACGTACACGGGCTTCGCGGTGCGCGACGGCGAGCGGCTGGGCGGCTTCCAGGCCGGACGCCCGTGCGGCGCGTTCGTCGTCGACCGCGAGGGAAGGCGCGTGGCCGAGCAGGGCGCCGCCGGCTGGGAGCTGGTCGACCTGGCCGGCGGCCGCACCCTGTCGCGCGCCTGGATCGACGCCCAGACCAGTGCCGCCCCGGTCGCGCTGGTGGGCGCGCCCGGCGCGCAGGAGCTGCTCACCAGGTCGCCCGACACCCTGGTGCTGACCGCGCTGCGCGACGGCGAGCAGCTCATCGGCAACCCGGCGCTGCTCCAGGGCGGCACCCGGATGGTCGCCCAGGCCGACGGCGGCGCCCGGCTGCGCCTCATGGAGACCGGCGATCCGCAGCGCACCCTGGCCGACGTCTCCCGCGCCAAGAGCCCGAAGGGCCTCGACGCCGACGGCGACCCCGTCGCGGACGAGTCGGGACGCCTGCTCGCCGACGCCGTCGCCCCGACCAGGGTCGCCGTCCGCGCCCTGCCCTCGCTGTCCCCCCTCGCCGAGGTCACCACCGCCCCGCCGCCCGAGGGCACACAGCTGACCTACTTCTTCAAGGACGGCGACCTGTTCACCGTCGCCGGCCGCCGCCTGGAGCGCTGGGAGCCGGCCACCGGCCGCCGCAAGAGCGCCTTCGACGTCGCCGGCCCCGGCGCGGTCGTCACGGAGGTGCAGGTCAGCCCGTGGAGCGCCGGCCACCTGATGGTCGCCGTGCAGGGCGCCGACCATCTGCGCACGATCGACCTGCGCACCGGCGAGGAGGTCAAGGACCGGCGGCTGACCGTGGGCGCCGACGTCGTCAGCGGGTTCGTCTTCGACCGCACGGGCACCCACCTGCTGCTGTTCCGCAGCGGCATGCTGCCCGAGGTGTGGCTCACCCACCCGCTCAGGAAGGTGCTCGGGCCGCTGCGCTCGTCGGGCGAGAACATCCGCGGCGGCGAGCGCATGACCTCGATCATGCCGGAGAACGCGGGCCGGCTGTTCCTGTTCCGCGAGCGGGAGATCAGCGTCTACGGGCTCGGCGGGACCGGGGTGTCCTACGAGGAGGGCTACACCTTCCGCCAGGCCCAGGACTTCCTCGACATCTCGCCCGACGGCTCGCTGCTGCTGCGCCTCAAGGGCGGCGACGGCGCCACGGGCTACTCCACCGACCTGCTCCGGCTCGACCCCGGCACCTGGCGGGCGCGGCTGTGCGAGGTGTTCGGCCGCCGTCTCACGCCGGGCGACCGGCAGCAGGTGCCGATCGCCCTGCCGGACGCGGTCTGCTGACCGTCACCGCTTGCGCCCGACCCCGCCCAGGAAGGTGTGGTACGTGATGCCCAGGGCCGGCCGGTAACCCGGCTCCGGCCGCCACTCGGCCAGCGGCACCAGGCCCGGCTCCAGCAGCTCCAGGCCGTCGAAGAAGCCGAGGATCTCCTCGCGGGTGCGCCAGCGCCCGGTGCCCATGGTGTCGTTGAACAGCCGCTCGGCCTCGAACGCCTGCCGCGACACCTCCGGGCGCTCCTCCATCGGGTTGTGGAAGTGCGAGACGGCGACGTGGCTGCCGGGCGCGAGCCGTCCGACCAGGCGCGCGGCGATGCCGGCCGGGTCCTCCTCGTCCGACAGGTGGTGCAGGATCCCGAACAGCAGCAGGCCCACCGGCTCGTCGAGGTCGAGGAGCTGCCTGGTCTCGGGGTGGTCGAGGACGTCGTCGGGGCGGCGGATGTCGGCCTCGATGACGGTGGTGCTGTCGTCGACGGCCAGCAAAGCCCGGCCGTGGACCAGCACGATCGGGTCGTGGTCGACGTAGACCACCCGGCAGCCCGGCGCGGCCGCCTGGGCGATCTCGTGCACGTTGCCCTGCGTGGGCAGCCCCGACCCGATGTCCAGGAACTGGCGGATACCGGCCTCGACGACCAGGTCGCGGACGACGCGCGCCAGGAAGTCCCGGTTCGACCGGGCCGCCTGCGGGGCGTCCGGGGCGATCCGTAGCGCCATCTGGGCCACCTCGCGGTCGATGTCGAAGTTGTCCTTGCCGCCGAGCATGTAGTCGTAGACCCGGGCGACGCTGGGCTTGGTGGTGTCCACGCCGAGGGCGGGCGCGTCCTGCTCGTCGTCGGCCACGGTCGGCTCCTTCGGTTGCGTCGGGCGAGTCCGGCTGGCGTGATCATACGTCCAGGGGCGCGGAAAAATCAGGCCCGGGCCGGGCCGTACGGGCTACGGGATTCCGGCGGCCCGCGTTGACATGATGACCCCATGACGATCGAACCATTGGCCCCGGACACCCTGCTCACCACCACCCGCAGCGTGCGCAGGCGCCTCGACCTGTCCCGCCCGGTCCCGGCGGAGCTGGTCCGCCAGAGCCTGGAGGTCGCGCTCCAGGCGCCGAGCGGCGGCAACCGGCAGGGATGGCACTGGATCGTGGTCACCGACCCCGAGCGGCGCAAGGTGATCGGCGACTACTACCGGCGGTCGTGGAACAGCTACCACACCTCCGACGGCTCGGCGCGCTCGATGTTCCGGGACGACCCGGCGCGCGCGGCCGTCCAGGAGCGCGTCAGCGGCAGCGCCGCCTACCTGGCCGAGCACATGGGCGACGTCCCGGTGCTGGTGATCGGCGCGATCGAGCTGCCCGGCGGCCGCCTGCCCGAGGGCAACCAGGCCGGGCTGTGGGGCTCGCTGCTGCCCGCCGCGTGGAGCTACATGCTCGCCGCCCGCGCCCGCGGCCTGGGCAGCGCGTGGACCACCCTGCACCTGGAGTACGAGAGCGAGATCGCCGAGCTGCTCGGCATCCCGGCCGAGGTGCGCCAGGGCGTGCTGCTGCCCACCGCGTACTTCACGGGGGAGAGCTTCCGGCCCGCCGCGCGGCAGCCGCTCGACGAGGTGCTGCATCTCGACCGCTGGTGACCCGGCGCCCCTCCGGGGGCGCCTGGAAAACCGCTTGTCCGGGGGTGGGCGCGGCCCTACCTTGTGACGGTCGTACGTCAATCGCGTCGTACGTCGACCGAGAGGACTTCACTTGCTGGGCGCCCGCGTGCACGCATACCTTCGAGCGGCGGCCGGAACCCGGGCACACCGGGCCGGGCCGTTCCTGATCCGCTTCGACGAGCACGACGACGCGCCGCCGTTCAACTACGCCATCCCCGACGACGACCTCGCGCCCACCGGCGAGCAGGTGGCCGCGCTGGCCGCCGCCTTCCGCGAGCGCGGCAGGACACCCCGGCTGGAGTACGTGCCGCAGGTCGCGCCCAAGGTGGAGGAGGCCCTGCTGGCCGCCGGGTTCGCCGTCGAGGGGCGCTTCCCGCTGCTGGTGTGCCCGGCCGGGTCGCTCGCCGAGCCGCCCGCCGACGCCGCCGTACGCCTCGCGCTGGTGACCGACGACCCGGGCCTGTGGCAGGTCGCGCGGGTGATGAACGCGGCCTTCGACGCGCCCGAGGCCACCGAGCACGACGTCGCGCGGCTGCGCGGCGTGCTCGACCGCGGCGGCCTGGTGGCCGCGGCCACCGACGTCGCCACCGGCGAGGTCGTCGGCGCCGGCCAGCTCGGCGGCCCCCAGGAGGGCGTGGCCGAGGTCGCCGGCATCGCCGTGCGCGACACGCACCGGCGGCGCGGCATCGGCGGAGCCGTCACCGCCCTGCTGACCAGGGCGGGCGTCGACGCCGGCATCACCATGCCGTTCCTCACCCCGGCCGACGACGCCGCGGGCCGCGTCTACGCCCGCGTCGGCTACCACAAGGCGGGCGAGGTGCTGCACATCTCGGCCCCCTGACCCTCTCGCCGGCGCCCCGGCCGCCGGCTCAGCCGCAGTCGCAGCAGCCGCCGCAGTCGGGGCAGTCGCAGCTGCTGCAGTTGTCCAGGTAGCAGCGTTCGCAGCAGGGCCGTCCCGCCTTCTTGCTCCACCTCGGCCGCCAGAGCCCGCAGGTCAGGAACGTCGCCACCCCCGCCGCCGACCTGCGGATCCAGCCGGGACGCCGGTAGGAGGCCGCGCCGAACGAGCGCTCGACCGCCCGGCGCACCTCGGCGCCGAGCAGCCGCTCCACCAGGTGCCGCTCGTCCAGCTCCAGGTCGGCCACGGCGAGGGCGAGTCCGTGGGCGGCGTCGTCGCAGAGTTGCCGCGCCCGCTCGCGGCCGGTGCCGGTGGCGGTCAGCGGGTTGAACGCGCCCCGCTCGTCGTCGGCCGCCTGGTCCTCGACGGCGTCCAGAAGGTGTGCGATGCGGCCGAAGAACCGGCCGGCCTCGGCCAGCGCCGCCGCGTTGCCCGGCCGTCCGGCCAGCAGCGCGGTGTGGGCGAAGGCCGCCGCCACCGCCTCCTCGGCGGGCGCCGTGAGGTCGAGCAGGTCCATCGGTGCGGTGAGGGCCCGGCGCTCGCGTTCGAGCTGCCGGTCGACCGTCGCCGACAACACGGCGGTGTCGAAGCCGACGCCGGAGGCCAGCCTGGCGCCGCCCGCCTGCCAGCGGGCCGCGAGCAGGCGGCGGGCCGGAGCCGTGGCCGGGGCGGCGTCCCCGTCGGCCACCTGGTCGCGCAGCCTGCCCGCGGCCAGGACGAGCGACACCCCCGCCGCCAGCCGGGCGCCGCGACCGCGGGCGTCCACCACGTCGGCGGAGCGGAACCCGCGCAACGCGCACGGCCCGGCCGTCCGGTGCGGCACGGCGGCCGGGAGCTGGGCCTCGGTCAGCACCGAGAGGATCAGGGTGTCGTAGTTGGTGGTCAGCCGGGCGGCGTGCCCCTGCCCGTCCCGCAGTGTCAGGCAGAGCCCGCACAGGTGCGCCCGCCACGCCGCGCGTACCGCCGCGCACCCGTGCTCACCGCACGGACGGATGATCCCGAACACACGAACCTCACAAGATCCGGAAAACGCTGGAGGAATCGTACGGGCGATCGCCCGCACGCGGCACCGCGGGGTTCAGGCGCGCGGTTCAGGCACGGGTTCGGGCACGGGTTCGGGCGCGGGTTCGGGCGCGGGGCGGCGCGCCCGTCTGGCCGCCACCGTCAGCACGACGGCCCCGGCCAGCGCGAGCAGCGCGGTGAACAGCCACTCGTCCGAGCCCTCCGGCCCGTAGACGCGGGTCAGGCGGCCGGTGTCCACGGCCGCGGTGGCCTGTCCCGCCGCCAGGGTGCCGCGGTCGCTGCCGTACAGCTCGACGTCGCGCCGCCGGATCCGCCCGTCGCCGGAGGTGAAGTCCCCGGCCCAGACGCAGGACTCGTGCCCGGGATGCCGCACGCACCGCAGCTCCCGGGCGGTGAACGCGCCGCTCACCCCGTCGGCGCGGGCGGCCCGTACGACGGGGCCGAACTCCGGCACGGACACCGACAGCAGCAACAGTCCCACGACGGCCAGTACCACCGTGAACCCGCCCGGACGTCGTCTGGTGACCGCCATGAGCTAGTGCGCCACCGCGCAGGTGCAGGCGGCCCCGCCGTGCTCGGTGGCCCGGCGGTGGAGCAGCATCGCCACCACCATCGGCGCGAAGACGACCGCGTTGTAGAACAGGTGCAGCTCCATCCGGGGCAGGAAGATCTGCAGGACGCTGGTCGGGACCGGCCGTCCGAGCAGGTAGAGCCCGGTGATCTTCTGCACGAGCAGCAGCAGGTGCTCCATGTGGTGCCAGACCTGGATGCCCAGGGAGATGTTCCACCACGTGCGCGAACGGCCCGTGAACCCCTTGCGGAGCATGACCAGGCCCACGAGCATGAGCAGCGCGTACCCGTAGTGCATCCACTCCGAGGTCACCAGCCACGGGAACGGCAGGCCGAGCACCCCGCGGGCCTCGCTCAGCGGCCACCCCCAGACGTAGACCTGCACCGCCTGCACCAGATGCTCGGCCCAGTGGGCCACCACGACGAGCATGAAGACCGTGAGTGCCGCCTTGTGGTGCCGTCCGTTGAGCGTGGACGCGCTGATCGTCGTCGCCATTCCTCACCTCGTGTCTGTCGCGCTGACGCTGGCGCGATGATCTCGGACGGCACTGGGAACGGGCTTGCATCCTCTTTGCAGTTGGCTGGGAGCGGCGGGGGCACCGGCGGGCGGGCCCGCCGGCTCGGCCTCCGAAGGACGCGGTCAGGGCAGCGGGGTGGCTTCCTTGACGCGGTTGAGGTGCACGATCGCGTCGAAGGCCGCTCCCAGGGCCAGCGGCCGGTTGAACTGCTCGGGCACGTACGTGGCCGGGATGGTGAAGGTCGGTCGGGCGGTGTCCAGCCACGCTCGGGTGGACGGAGTGCGGCCGGCGCGGCGCAGGTCCACGTAGTAGTCGCGGAAGCGGACCCGGTCCAGGACGGCCTCGCTGCTGTCCGGGACGGGGGCGCCGGTGTCGAAGACGGCGACCTTGCCGGTCTTGGGGTCGGTGGCGCGGAAGCGGCCGCTGTGGATGGTGGTGCCGATCGCCACGTAGGAGGTGCCGGCCAGGGAGCGCAGGACGTTCCCCTGGGTGACCGGGTACAGATCGGGCCAGGCCGAGACGTAGCCGATGTGCCCGTTGTGCGCGGCCGCCACGGTCTTGCTGCCGGTGTGGCGCTGCCACCACACGGTGTTCTCGGCCATGGAGCGGTCACGGTGACGGTGCAGGGCGGACCCGTCCAGCGCGTACATGGTGGTCATCTGGACGATGACGCGGGCCTCCTGCAGGACCTTCGGGCTCGCCTTGCCGGTGCCGTCCAGCAGGCGGTAGGCGGCCTGAGCGTCGCCGGCCAGGGCGGTGCGCCGCTCGGCCGGCAGTGCGGCCAGGGTGTTCATCCGTTCCTCCACACCGGCGGGCAGGGCGAGCAGGCCCGCGTAGCGGCGACGCAGTTCGGGCTCCAGCGACGGCTGGTGCTTCTCGGCCCAGGCGAGGATGCGCCGGTACTGCTCGGGAAGGACGTCGCCGATGTCGAATCCCATCACGCGCAGCTTGCGCGAGGCGGTGCGGTTGTAGTCGCGCATCCACTCGTAGAGGTCCATCCACTCCTGGGTCCTCCACGAGCCGTAGGACTGCTGGAAATCCTCGGCCATGATCTTGCGCAGGTCGCCCTTGCCGGTGCGCACGTACTCGTCCAGGCGGACGCCGGCCGACCAGGGCGCCTCCAGCGCCAGCGTGGTGAAGCCCTGGGTCTGCACCAGGTGCCGGAACATCCGGTGCCGGAGGGTGAACAGCTCCTTCGAGCCGTGCGTGACCTCGCCGATCCCCACGATGGTGGCGCCCTTGGTCATCGCCGACAGCGCGCGCAGGTCGCGGGACGGGCCGCCCGGGACGGTGCTGGTCAGTTCCTGAGCGTGGCGCTCCAGGTCCGCCACCACCTGCTCCTGGCCGGCGTCGGCGGCCACCGCGGAGACGCGGGCGGCGGGGGCGGAGGTGGCGAACGCCGGAGCGCTCAGGCTCGTCAGACAGGCCGCCAGCGCCAGGGTGACCGGCACGGTACGACGCAGAGTGTTGCTTGACAAGACAGATCCTTACGTTGGGTGTCGGATGAAGTAATCACCAACGTAGGGAGCGGCGAGGGCGGTTTCGATCCCGCCCGCTGGCCGGTCGATGGTGGTGCTGGCTACCGCACGCCGCCCGCGGTGCAGCTCATGAGGCCGTTTCTGTGAGGCCGGTTGACAGCGGCCGCTTCAGGCGCCGAGGTAGCGCAGCACGGCGGCGACCCTGCGGTCCATACGGTCGCTGGGAGCCAGGTCGAGCTTGGCGAAGATGTTGCGGATGTGCTTGTGCACCGCCCCCTCGGTAATCACCATTTTGTCGGCGATGGCCAGGTTGCCCAGTCCTTCGGCCATCAGCGCGAGCACCTCGCGTTCGCGCGGGGTGAACTCCTCCAGCGGGTCGCGGCGGCGGGTGAACAGCTGGGCCACCACGTCCGGGTCGATGGCGGTGCCGCCGTCGGCGACCCGGTTCAGCGCCTCCAGGAACTGCTCGACCTTGCCGACCCGCTCCTTGAGCAGATAGCCGACCCCGTGCGTGCCGACGGCCAGCAGGTCGGTCGCGAACGCCTGCTCGACATGCGCCGACAACACCAGCACGCCCAGGTCCGGATGCAGGCGCTTGGCCGCCACGGCGGCCCGGATGCCCTCGTCGGTGTGGGTGGGCGGCATGCGCACATCCACCACCGCCACATCGGGCCGATGCTCCTCGACCGCGGCCAGAAACCCCTCGGGTTCGCTCGCGGCCGCGGCCACCTCGATGCCCTCCCCGCTCAGCAGCAGCACCAGGCCCTCGCGCAGCAGCGCGTCATCCTCGGCGATCACGACTCGCACGGCAGTTCCACCTCGATCACAGTCGGCCCCCCATCGGGGCTGGTCAGGGTCATCGTTCCGTCATGGGCCTCGACGCGGCGGCGGACCCCGGCCAGCCCGGTGCCCGCGTCGTCGCGGGCGCCGCCCTTGCCGTCGTCACGCACCTGCACGCGCAGCACCGGGCCCACACGTTCGACGACGACCTCCGCGTGCCGGGCGCCGCTGTGCTTGCCCACGTTGGTCAGCGCTTCGGCCACGGTGAAGTAGGCGGCGCTCTCCACCGACAACGGCACCACGGCGAGCTCACCCACCCGCACCCGGCAGGGCACCGAGCATCCGGCGGCCAGCGCGTCCATCGCGCCGGCCAGCCCCTTGTCCTCCAGGATCGGCGGCAGGATCGCGCGCACCACGCCGCGCAGCTCCGCCAGCGCCTGCTCGGCCGCGTTCCTGGCACGCTCCAGTGCGTGCGCGGCCAGGGCGGGATCGCGCTGCAGCGCGCGCTCGGCCGCGGCCACCGTGACCACGACCGCGTTCAGCCGGTTCTGCGCGCCGTCGTGCAGGGCCCGCTCGATCCGGCGCAGCTCGACGGCATGCGCGCGCAGCGCCCCCGCGCGGGTCGCGGTCAGCTGCGCGATGCGCTGCGACAAGTCGATCGAGGCGTGCGGGACCAGCAGTTTTCTGGCGGGCAGCGCCTGCAGTCGCGCCAGCGCAGGGAAGAGGCGGACCAGGGCGACCACGACGGCCAGGCCGATCACCGAGGTGGCGATCGCGCCCGGCCAGGTGGTGACCGGGACGGCGAAGTTGGTGAGCTGATCCTCGCGCGCCAGAAACTGCCAGTAGAACGGGTAGGTGACTTCCCGCAGCGCCGCCACCGGCATGACCAGCCCGAGCAGGCCGCAGACCGGGCCCACCACGGCGTAGAGGGCCAGCCAGCCCAGGTCGCGCCAGGTCGCCGGATCGGCACGGGCCGCCCGCATCCTGGCCGCCCAGCCTCGGGGCAACTGCTCGGCGGACATCTGGTACGGGCTGACGATCTCGACACCCGCGCCGGCCAGGCGCCTGCGTTCCCACTCGGCCGTGCTCCTGGTCATCGCGATCATGGCCGGCACCAGCACCAGCCCGACCCCGACCAGGCTCAACGCGGCCACCACCAGCCAGCACAGCGCGACGATGACGGCCATGAAGGCGGTGCCCAGCCCGCCGGCCAGCCGTTCCAGACTTTCAAGAATTCCCCGCAACACTGGCGCCATAGTAGGTGAAAGGGGACACGGCTTGCTCCAGCCCGCTGTACCACGGCCAGGCAGCGTGCGGGATTTCCGCAGATCGGGCTCGTTTCTAGGGTTCTGGCCATGACCGATCCCTATCGAATCTCCAGCCCCGACTCCGACCCCGCCGGCCCGCGGGCCGCCTCCCGGCACGCGGCGCGCAGGCAACCGCTGAGCAAAGGCGCTCTCGCGCTGCGCGCCCTGCTCTGGCTCGTCCTGATGGCCAGCTCGGTCGTCAACCTGATCGCCAACAGCATCGGCCGTGGCTGGACGCTCGGCCTGGCCTCGGGCGGCGTCGCCATCGTGTGCGTCGTCGTCCTCATCGTGCACCACGTGAGCAGGCGCAGGACATGAACCACGCCGTCCCTCGCCGCCGCACCAAGGAGGCCGCTCTGCCTGACCGGCACGGCGATCCGGCCGCGCGCGCGGCCGGGGAAGAACGCCCAGGTCATGAGGGGAATGCCGGGAGCTTGCCAGTGGTTTACATACGCATACCCCGAGGGCTTTGGCAGTGATTGAGGCTGTTTGCCCGGGGTTTACGGTTCAGAGGTAGATCTTTGCCCGTTTTAGGGTGTTTGGTTTGCGTTTGTCCGTTTCTTGGGATAGTGTTGTATCTATCCAGCCGGTGGAACCGCACGTGACTTCATCACGTCCGTCGGACCACCAAGTGCGCTCCACGTAGCGACCGATGGCGTTTGTGCCCGGCTACGGCCTTCATGTCTTGTCTGAGTCAAGCGAGCGCATGCCCCCCTGATGATCGATGTCACCAAGGAGACTGCTGATGACTGCTCGCCTGCGTTCTTTCGCC
>NZ_JBSGCE010000129.1:0-13976 GCF_053601695.1 Nonomuraea sp. NPDC004702 | reverse complement strand
TCTTCCTTGGCCACGAGCTGGCGTACCAGTGCGACATTGCCGATGGTCAAGCGGTGCAGCTCGCGGGCCAGAGTGCGTCCGAGCATCGCGACGGCGGCCGCCTCCATCCTGTCTGAGCAGGCGTGCGACATGATGAGCACGCTGCCGGGCGCCAGGTTCCGGGCCAGGCCGGCCACGACGCCGGCCGGGTTGTCCTCCTCTGAGACCCAGTGCAAGACCCCGACGACGCTCGCCACGACAGGCTGACCGAAGTCGAGCCAGCGGGCGGCGTCCTCCAGGACGGGCTGAAGGTCCCTTAGATCTCCCTGGACGACGCCGACATGGGTCTGAAGTCGTGCCAAAAGCGCGCGCGCGTGAGTAACGACGACGTCGTCGTGGTCGACGTACACGACCCGGGCACTGGGACGCGCCGCCTGCGCGACTTCGTGCACGTTGAGATGAGTGGGAATTCCGGTGCCGAGCTCTAGGAATTGGCTATGGCCGCGTTCGGCGGCCCAGGTGAGCGCCCGGATGAGGAACTGCCGGTTGGCCAGGGCGGCCGCGCGCGTTCCAGGCGCGGCCTTCTCCATCACCGCCGCCGCTTCGGCGTCCACGGCGTAGTGATCCTTGCCGCCAAGGAGGCAATCGTAGACGCGCGCGGCGTTCGGTCTGGAGGAATCCAGCTCTGGCAGGACGAGAGGCGGCCACATGATGCTCGCTGTCATCGGCGCCGCGCAGCGGCGGGGGGTGGGCGGCGGGCGCGACCAGGGGCCCGCACGCGCGGGAGCGTGACGGCGAACGGCGGGAGGGCCGCGGCCTTCGCCGTCGAAGGCCTCGGGCTGGCGACCAGCCAGGACGAGCGCGAGGGGACCCCGTCGCGGTCCGCGAATGCGATCATCGTGACCCCGGCGGCGCGAGCGGCCGGTCCGCCGGCTGACCCGAGGACCGCCCGCGGGACGCGCGCCGGGCCAGGGGCGGTGCGGCGCGGGTGGCTCACCAGGCGGGCCACCATGCGAAAGACGCGGCTTGTCATCCGATCTCTCGCTCCGGCCCGGACGTCGCCATATCGTTTCCGGCGCCATGGCAGGCCGTCGGGCGTGTGTTGGGTGGATGCCATGAGGACCGAAGTTCGTTCCCCTGCCGCCAGGCGGAGGGTCTGCCGCCGTTGAGAATACGGCGCACCTCTTCCGCTGTTGGCAGCGTCGCGACGTTGACCGAAGTGGCGGGCACCGCCCACATGGTGCTCGGTCGCGCCCATGAAGGCACACCGAGTGCCGGCAGGGGGAGCCACACCTCCACCGGCGGATCCAGCGGATCCAACGGTTCGGGTTGGGTGAAGACGAGAAGGTCATCGTCACCGAGCAGCATCGGCGCCCCTGGCGGCATCTTGGCCTGATCCCAGGCGCGCAGCAGGCGCAAGCCCTCGGCCTCGGACAGGGACATGGTGTCGAAGGCGACGCCGACCCGCGCGAGCACGCTCGCGCCAGGGTTGATGGTCCACCTGGCGCGTAGCGCGTCCGGATCTACGCTGGGACGCTGCTGTCCGTCGGGATGGCGGCCCGGCGCGCCGCACAGCTCGTCCCCGCACGAGCAGCCGCTCGCGGTGATGTGGGTGCCGGCCATGATCGGCCATCCCCATGAGGCGTAGAGTAGCGCGGTCATCAGCGGTGTCGGCGCCGTCGGCCGCGCCCTGCCTTTCGGCGAGCGGCTGTCCATGCCTCTACTAAACCTCGAAGATCAGGGCCGCGACAGTGTTCAAATTGGGTTCACTTCTCCGCGAGGGTTCAAAAGGGGTTCACTTCGCCTGTTTTGTTTTCGGTACGTTCTTTAGTCTTCCGCCTCACCCTCTTACGCTCTGTGAAGGATCGAAGCCGGGTACGTCGCGGAGGAACACGGTATGGACGCGGCCGCGAATAGGGAGTTGGCCAGCCTGATGGCCGAGGCCGGCATGTCCAATAAGAGGCTCGCCGGGAGACTGCGCGACCTCGCGGTGTCGCGTGGCCTGCCGGGCTCGTACACGCACGTGTACGTCGCTCGCTGGCTGGAGGGCATGCGTCCGCGAGGAGAGACGCCGCACCTCATCGCGTCGGTGTTAGGCCGTGAACTCGGGCGGGTCGTCACCTTGGACGACATCGGCATGCCCACCAGCACGGCGCACCTGCCTCCCGGGTTCGGCCTGGACTTCGCCACCACCCCGCAGACGATCTTGCGCACGGCCCGGAAGCTGTGGGAGGCGGATCTGACGCGCGAGCGGCTGCTGCGCTTGAACGACGTCCCGGCCAAGACTCTCCTGTCTTCGATGGGGCTGTGGTTGATCGCGGCACCCGCCAAGCCGCCGCGGCGCAGCGGACGCGCCCGCAAGGTCGCCGAGGCCGATGTGGAACGGGTGCGCTTGACCACGCACATGTTCGATGACCTCGACCACCGTTTCGGAGGCGAGTACCGCCGTCAGACGGCCGTGCAGTACCTGCATGGCGAGGTCGGCGAGCTGCTGCACGGCCAGTACGTCGCGGCGGTGGGACGGGAGCTGTTCGCCGCCTCCGCCGTGATGACGTACAAGGTCGGCGCCATGGCCTACGACTCAGGCCTGCATGGGTTGGCGCGCCGTTACTTCATCCAGGCCTTGAACCTGGCGCACGTCGCCGGTGATCGTCCCCTGGCCGGCAAAGTGTGGGCTCTGCTCAGCCACCAGGCCAACTTCCTCGGCGAGTACGCCGACGCGGTCGCCTTCGCCCGCGCGGCCAAGCTCGGCGCGCAGGGCGCCGCCACCCCCACCGTGCAGGCCATGTTCTGCGCGATGGAGGCCCGCGCGCTGGCCAGTATCGGCGACCGGCGCAACGCCGTCGCCGCGCTGCGGGAAGCCGAGCGCCTCCATGACATGGGCCGGCCCGACGCCGAGCCGGCCTGGATCGCCTACTTCGACCGAGCCGAACTCCACGACGAGTTCGCCCACACCTTCGCCGCCTTGGGTGACAAGACCGACGCCATCGAATTCGCTCAGCTGGCGCTGCGCGAATCCACCGACCGCTTCCCCCGCTCCCGGGTGTTCGCGCAGCTGACGCTCGCCGGCGCCCACCTGGATGGCAAGCCACTCCAACGGGATGTGGAGCAAGCCTGCCAGGTCGCCGGCGCCGTGCTCGACCGCGCCAGCCGGATCAAGTCAGCGCGAGTACGTGCCTACGTCACCCGGTTCAACCACCGTTTGACGCCGTACGAGAACAAGACCAAGGCCGTGACCGATTTCCGCGGCCAGTGGCATGACCTACTGCGACGGTGCGCGGGCTGACGGCTCGGGTCACGTTCCTGGGGTCCATGCCCTGGCGGTGCTCAGATCGCGCGAGGTGGAGATGCGAAGATGAACTTCAGGGATCAGGTGCGGCTCGCGGCCGGTGCGGCTGGCAAGCCAGGTCGTCATCCGCGGCCGCCGCGGGCGGGCCAGCTCGGCCAACCCCTCCCACCGCATGACGTCGACGCCATAGGCGTGCGCGAAGGAGGCGTACTCCTTGGCGGTGTACCAGCCCACGAGGTGGTAGTTCGCGACGACGACCAGGTCCCACTCGACGGGGCCGATGGAGAACCGTTCGAGGTCCAGCGTGACGGTGCCGTGGCCGCGGGCTCGGATGAGGTTCTTCCTGTGTGGGTCGCCATGGATGGCGCGCGGCGCGCCCGCGAAGGGCAAACGGGCGTACGCGGTCCGCGACCGCTCCACGAGTTCCCGCGGGAGACGCCGGTCGCGCTCGTGGAGGCCGGTCGCCTGGCCGATGTGAGCCTTCCGCCGTTCGAACGGGTCGAACGGGTCGAACGGGTCGAACGCGGGAAGCGTCCCGCCGGGTGGGTTGGGAAGCGCGTGCGGGTGCCGCGGCAGCGCACCCATGCCGGCCGGTCGTCCCTGCCCCGGACTGAGGATCTCCTCCCAGAAGGTGATCGGCCGGCCGTGCGACATCCCCGGTTGGACGGCGATCACGGTCGATGGCCGGATCGCCGGCAGGCCGTGCTCGGCGAGCTACGCCGCCACCTGGAGTTCCCGCTGGAGGATGGGCAGCGCGTCCATGCCCCACGTCACCCGGGCGACCACGCGCTCGAACGGCAACCGAAAGACGGCGTTATCACCGACGGGGCCCAGCGGCCAGGCGCCCGACCCGTTCAGCCCTGTCCGCTCACAGGCGAGCCGGCGGGCGCCAAGGGCGGCGGCCGCGGTGAACGACGTGGCCGCGCCGTCGGCCGTCACGACAGGAGGCTAGGCGGGCCAGCGGTGGTCATCCCGTCCAGGATACGAACAGATCCGTCGCCGGGAGCGGGCAGGCTCGCACGGAGTATGACGGGCCCGCTGACGCTACCCATGGTCCAGGTGGGGCCGGCGAGTCGAGGACCGTGCGCGGCCAGCCGGTCGCGCACCCGCGCCGATGTGACGCGCTCGCGGCCTACCTGGACGGGCCACGAGCGGCCAGCTGAGGCGGGTGTGACGGACGAGGCTCGGGTGACGCTTGGAGAATGTTCCACGCCGCGCCGCGAGAATGCTGGATTAGTGATTCAGGGATTCGATATAACTGGCGACCATGAGCGGAAGCAGACGTGGACCCGAGCCCAAGCTGGGCGTTGCCCTGGGGAAGAGGTCGTTTCCCCTGCGCCTGCCGGACGACCTGCGCGATCTGGTCGCCGATCGCGCCAAGGCGCATGGAATGTCGATGAACGAGTATCTCGTGCGCATGGCGGCCCGGTTCGAGGGCTACGACCTGACGGCGCCGCCGCCTGCCTCATCGCAGGAGCCCTTGCCGTTCACCATGGACGAGACCGCACCCCCGAGCCAGACGAGCGCGGTCGCCGCGTGATTCTTCGGCTGGCGAAGATCGAAAGATCGGAAGGAGTGCCCTGATGTAAGGGCAGCGGTGCGAAACCCGCGGAAAATGATGCGGGCCCTAGAGCAACTACTTGGCGGTTGCGGCTCTAGGACCCGAGAGACATTCCGGCCCGGCTTGAGCGTTGCCGGTCCTGAGGTCCCGTTTCACGAGCGCTTTGCTCGTTCACAGGCCCCGTGACCCTGGCGCCTTCGTCGTGCCGGTGTCCAGAAGCTAGGAGCCACGATAGACGATGGCCCCCTGGCGCCGCCACCTGTGCCCGCGATCGGCGTGTCGCATTTGGGCAATTCCGGCTGCGCCAGTTCGGACAACTTCATACCCGCCCACGCGGCCCGTATTCCTCACAACGGGCACGAAGGCCTGGTCGAAGCCGTGTCGGACCACGCGCTCGCGGTCGAGACATACGCGCGAATCGTGCCTTTGCTCGCCCAAGGACTACGCGTTCGGTTGTCGCCCGACGGAGGTAAATCCTTTCCTGATGGCAGGCATTCGCGTCCGCTGACCGCGCGTCGGCCCCGGCAGCCCTCCACGCCGTCCACGATCGCCTTGTACACCGACGAAGGCGAGAGCCGCGTGCTCGCGGCGGACTTCGACGTCTCGGCCGCTCTCAGCCAGGGCCTTCCCCGGCGAGAGGCGGTCGCGCTGGTCGCGCGTGAGGCGGTCGCGCTTGTCGCGCTCATCGAACGGTGTGGCGGCCGAGCTGTCACCGTGCGCTCCCCCAGCGGCGGCCGCCACGTGTGGGTGCGCTGGCAACGACTGATGCCACGAGGTGACTTGGGCCTGCTGACGCGGGCGCTCCAGCTGCGCTTCACCACCTTGGACATCAAGCCGATGTGCCTGTCGGGACAGATCCGGCCCCCGGGCGCGCTGCACAAGACCGTGGCCGGCGAGATCACCGGCTACATGCTGCTGACCATGCCCGTCGACGAGGCCGAGCGGATCTTGCGCCGTCCCTGCGGGCCCAGCGTGTGGGCACGAGTCCATCAGGAGCTCACCGCGGAGCTCACCGCGCTCACCGCGCTCGGCAGCTCTGCCACCCGCGGTGGCGCGGCCGGCCATGGCGACGCCACCGATATGCCCGGCACACCTGGCACCAGTGGCCGCACCTGCCCGCGATGCGACCGCGAAGTCGGCGTGCCGCTCGATGACGACGGCCACCCGTGGCTGCCCCGCCCCCGAGGACCCCGTCCCCTGTCTCCGGCCATGGAGGCGCTGGCCCGTCGCGGTGATTGGGAGCGCCTGGGCAGCCCCTCGGCTTCGGAGTGCCGCCTCGGACTGCTCAACTCGATCGCCGCGGCCGGCCTGCGCCACCGCGACCTGGTCTCCAAGATGCGCGCGGGCCAATGGCCCGGGCTGGAGCGGCTGCTGGGATCTCGCGGCGTCGCCCGGCGGGCGCGCCGGTTGCGCTGGGACTGGTGGAAAGCCGTCGTCGGCACGGCCTTTCATCGACATGCCCGCAACTGCGACACAAGCCCGAGAAACCCTTCCACAACCCCCGCCCCTCCCCCGGCCCGCCCAGCGCCGCCGCCGGGCGACGCCGGTGGCTGGGACGCGATGGAGCCGACCGCTCTCTCCCAGCAAGAAGGCTCGTTCGTCACGGTCGCCGGCCGGCACAACCTGAACGTGTGGGGGCTGACGACGAGGCTCACCCCCCAGGAGGCCGACGATCGTGTGCTCGACTGCTGGCAGGAGATCTTGCGTTGGCGGACCTGCGTGTGGGTGGCGGAGCGAGATCCTGAGCGTGCCGCCCGTTGGGGGCGGGCGGCACCGGCGATCCGCTTGCTGCTGCGTGGCATGATCGTCGCGGCCCGCATGAGCGGCTCGTCAACGCCCGCCTTCGGAGTGAGGTCGCTGTCGGAGCTGGTCGGCCTGGACTACACGACGATCGCCCGACACCTGCGCCTGCTGCGGCAGGAGGATGATCCGCTGATCACGCTGGAGAAGCCTGGCCGAGGCAAGGAAGCCGACCGATACAGGCTCATCGTGCCAGCCGCGTATCGGGCGCAGGCCCGCTGGATTCGATGGCGAAGCGGGCATATCGACGTCTTGCACCCGGCGTTTCATGAACTTGGCCCTGTGGCCGCGCTGGTATTCGAGGCGCTGTCGTCCTGGGAGACAGGCTCGAGTGAGGTGGCCCGGGCGGCGTCGCTGTCGAGATCGGCCACGCTCGAGGGGCTGCGCCTGCTGGGCGGCTACGGGCTGGCGGTGCGCGAACGCCACGGCTGGGTACGCGGCCGGCGCTCGCTCTCGGAGGTGGCGGCGGAGCTGGGAGCGGATGTCGCCCTGGCCGACCGGCGGCGACGGTATCGGGAGCATCGACGCGCCTGGCATGAGCTGATCGACTCATGGCGACAGCCGTCATCGCCGACCGCCAGGCCGGTCGACGTGACGTACGGGCGGGACGCGCCGTGGCCGTCGGCGCCAGCTGATCACGGGCTGGAGGACGCCTACGACGACGCGGGCATGGCTGAGAGGGTGGAGCCGGTGATGCCGCGACCGCTGAGGGACGGCCGTGCTTGGCCGGAGACGATCCCCGACTGGCCTGAGCGAGAGCCGACAGGGCAGCTTGAGCTGTTTCGGGCGCTGGCTGGATGACCTGGCCGGCCCGGAGCCCGGCTTGGCGCCAGAGGCGACGAGGCCGCCGAAGGTCCAGGCACGCGGCTCCGGCCAGGGATAGCGCCTGGCCTGTCGCTGGTCGTCGCCATGGTCCCCGCCCAGCCCTGTCACGGGTGAACCGGGCGCGGCGCTCGAACGCGCGGCCAGCTGCCGTGTGCTGGGTTCTCGCCAGGCCCGCCTGAACGCCAACCGCGGCCCCGAACGGCCCTCGGGGGTGGCGAAGGATGGATTCCACGACGCCCGAGTGGCTCTAGTGTCTGGTGGTGAGGTCGTCTCTGGCGTGTGCCGCGGTCAGTGGGATCGGTGTCAGGCCCCTCAGCGGCGCCGTGATCTCATGCCGGATCTTGGCGCCGCTGGATGATTGGCAGGACCCGGCGCGCGTGGCGCGAGCGACGGGTCGAGGGCTGGACACCGACCTCGATCGAGCCGCGAAGTGCGGGACGACTCGTGGCTGGCCGCGTTCCTCCGCTGGTGCCGCGTTCGCTGCCCGGCGCTCGGATCCCCCAGAGCCACGCCACGGCCGCCCCGCTGTCGCTCCGGATTCCGTGGGCCTGTGGCGAGGACCGCCACGAGGCGGACTGGGACGACTGGAACGGCTACCAGGCGTGGCGGCAACGCTCAGCGGCAACGCGGCGCCGATCAGTGAGGCCGGCTGGCGGAGCGAGGCGCCTTCGTTCGAGCCGCCCTCCGATGGGAAGCGCGGGCGTTGGCCGTGGGAGCTGAGGCCGTGTGGCGATGTTCGCCGACGAGCTCGGGCGGCTATGTGGTGGAAGGCGCGGCCGGCGGCGAGGACGTCCGCGGGGCGAACGTCTCACGGGTGCCCCTGAGTATGTCGCGGCTCCGCCTTGGCATCGGGTCGCGCGGGCGCATGGGCGCTGGACCGCCGGGCGAGGGCTGGCGCCGCGAGGTGGACGAGGAACGCGACGCCACGTTCGCTGTCCGCGAGCGGACTACAGCTTCAGGAGGATGGCTGCCAGCTCACCATCGATGTTCGGACGATCAGAGCCGGGCTAGACCTTCCGGGAGGCGAGATGCCACAGCGACCGCCCCCGGCGCCAGATGTTCTCCACGCGCGCCGAAGCGGTCAGGCTGTGCCCCACGTCCGCGCGTGACCACCGGCCACCTGGCCGCGATCTGGCGCGCGCGGCGCCGCGATCCCCGCGACGACCAGGCCGGCGACCGCATCGCCACCAAGCTCGCGATCGGTGGTACGCGGACCAGGGCTGGCGGGACGCCGGTAGGCGCTCGGGCGGTGAGGCCTCGATCAGCTCGTTGGAGACTGATGAGCGGAGGCGCCTGTCGCCTCGGAGGCATGCCTGGCCGGGCCACGGCCGCCGCTGTGGCCGCGACTGCGACTGATCCGGCCGAGTCGAGCGTGCCCGGAGCGAAGGAGCGGCGCTACCACCACGGAACCCGATCACGCCGCCTACGCATGTCCGTGTGTACGGGCCAGGGCAGAGCCAGGGACAGAGGGCGCTGGCCCACACTTGAGGGCCCGGGCACTCCGTGGCGGTATAGCGGAGCGCCCCTCGCTCCCCCGAGCACTGCGATAGCGTGATCTGACCCTCAGCGTCGCGCGGGGGGCACCGAGCGCATCGTCACCGCGGGGAGTACGGCCATGGTCCCACCAGCCGAGACCTTCCGCCCTCATGTCGGGGCGCACCTGATCCTCATTCACGACGGCGACGTGTTGTTGTCGCTTCGCGCGAATACCGGCTTCGCCGACGGCTCCTGGTCGCTGCCCGGTGGCCGCCTGGAGGCGGGGGAATCCCTGCCCCAAGGCGCGGCCCGCGAGGCTCGTGAAGAACTCGGCATTGTCATCGACCCCGCCGACCTGGCCTTCGCTCATCTTTGTCACCACGCTGATCCCGACGGCCAGGCTCGCGTTGGCGTCTTCTTCGCCGCCATCCGCTGGGCCGGGGAGCCCGTTAACGCCGAACCCGGCAAATGCGACAAGATCGATTGGTTTCCCCTCGATAGCCCGCCCAGCGACCTGGTCACCTATATCCGCGCCGGCATCGACGCCTACCGCCACGGCCGCCCCTTCAGCCTCGACGGTTGGCCGGCCTGTCCGCGTAAGGACGCCTGATCTGGTCGTACGTCCCCGTACTTCGACAGGCGTATCGTTCTCTCCTTCGCGCCAGCGTTTCTCGCCAGCGGTGGCTTGATCTCGAACTCTCGGCCGCGCGGCGGCGGCGCCGGAACGCCGCGTTAACGCTGCCGCTTCCTCAAGATCAGCCTGAGGTCGCCACCCACGCGGGCCCCGCCGCGGGCATGGAAGCGCCGCCCCGCGGCGACGGCGCCAAGGGGCCGCGCCTGAAGGCGTTGATCGCCAGTGGGGCGGCCCCTGTAGCGTGGCGAGCGGACTCCCCGGTCCTCTCGCCATCGGGCGAGACCCCGCCCTTCATCCGGTCGCCCTGGACGGCTCCGCCGGGGCTGTTTGGCCTATGCGTGGCCCGCGCCACCCACCCGCGCGCTTCTGGCCGAGGAGCCGGTACGTGGGGAGCGGGCGCCGGATAAATGGCGAACCCGCCATGGCGACAATAGGTGATAGTTCAGATACTCTTGGCCCTAGCTCTTCTTTGTCCGATCGTGAAGACCTACCTCTGCCTTCCTTGGGAGGTCTTGTGTCTGGTTTATCCGAGATTGCGTCGCCAGTCAATCACGAAGCATTTCACGAAGGCCCGCGGCGGCTTGGCTCACATCTCCCTCCGCGCGATCGCGACTTCACCGGCCGGAAGAGTCGCTCAACGAATTAGGGCGCCGGCTCGCGAGTGAGGCGACCACACCGGCCCCGCCCGAGGCGCTGCGTAATATCGGGTGTGGCCGCCCCGAATCTCCATCGGATACGTATACAGAAACAGCAAAAAGTATCATCCATCTGACGGATCGCCGCAGAACAGACTAACTCGATGCTACAGTCCCTAATCGAGCTCGGTGACCAGATGGAGCCGTGGGCGGGGGCCGCCCGCGGTGCCGTTCCTACGGCGCTAGAGACCTCGCGGGTAGAGCGGCCTTAGTCCAACTGGCTTCCGCTCTCCGACCGCGCCAGGAATCCGGGCGAGGTTAGGAAATTCTTTCTCAACGACGGACCTGGGCGTGTGATGGTAACCTCTCGTAACTCTCAATGGTCTACTAGGGCCAGCTCTCTTGAGGTTGATGTTTTCTCCCGACCGGAGAGCATCTCGCTTATCAAGCGGCGCAGCCCGCGGATTCCGCACGAGGCGGCCGACAGTTTGGCAGAGGCCCTGGGAGATCTTCCGCTCGCCGTCGAACAGGCCGCCGCGTGGCTGGCCGAGACGGGGCTGTCCGCGCGCCAATATCTGGAACTCTTCGAGATCAAACGCGCCGAGCTGCTGGAGGCGGCCCCGCCAGTGGACCGCGACCTGCCGGCGGTGGCGGCCTGTAATATCTCCCTCGACCGGCTGCGGGAAGACTATCCGGCGGCGCTGCAACTGCTGCGGTGCTGCGCGTTCTTCGCGCCCGAGCCGATCGACTGCGACTTCTTCTCGGCGGTCCGCGGGATCAGCGCTCCGCCGGCGTTGCGGGCCGCGCTCGACGACCCGATCAAGCTCTCCCGGGCCGTTCGCGAGATCGGCCGCTACGCCCTGGCCCACATCGACCATCGCGACTCCACCATCCAGGTACACCCCCTGGTCCAGCGCGCGCTCATCGAACAGATGAACCCGCGGGAACGCGCGGAGACGCGTCACCGCGCCCACGAGATCCTGGCCAACGCCGACCCCAGGAACCCGCAGCGGCCGCGCGAATGGGCTCGGTACGCAGCGCTACTACCGCACGTGCGGGCCACCACCATGGTGGAGTGTGGGGATCCCTGGGCCCGCCAGCTCGTCCTCAACGAGGCCCGCTTCCTGCTGGCCCGCGGCGACTACGCCGAGGCGCTCGAACTCGCCGAGGAGGCCGCCCGGATCTGGCGACGGGCGCTCGGCGGCGACCACGAGCACGTGATTGAAATGGATCAGGCGCGCGCCGAGGCGCTGCGCTGGCAAGGCCGCCACAGCGACGCCTACACGCTCCAGTCGGAACTGGTCGAGCGCTGCCGCCGGGTGCTGGGCGAGCGCAACGAGAACACCCAACGCGCGCTGAGCGTGCTGGCGATCCTCCTGCGCCTGCGCGGTGACATCTACCGGGCCCGCGAGCTCGACCAGGCCGCCTACGAGACCACGCTGCGCGAGTTCGACGCCGATGACCCCAGCACCCTGCAGGCGGCCCACAACTACGCCGTCAGCCTGCGTCTGGCCGGTGACTTCGAGGAGGCCTACCGGCTGGACGAGGACACCCACCAGCGGCTGGCCGAGGTGCTCGGCGACGATCACCGGCAGACGCTCAACAGCCTGCACTCCCTCCACATCGACCAGCGGGAGCTCGGCCGCTTGCGGGCTGCGCTGGAAGGACAGGAGAAGCTGCGTGACCGGGCCGTGCGGCTGCTAGGCGAAGACCACTCACTGACCATCTGGGTCACCCGCGAGCTCTCGGTGACACGACGCCAGACGGGCGACCACCAAGGCGCGTTCGAGCTCTCACTCCAAGCGCTCGAACTCCTGCGGCAGGTGCGGGGAGACAGGTCACTCGACACGGTCAGGGCGGCCCTGAACCATGCCACCGACCTGCGCCAGACCGGCGACCTGCCAGGGGCGGCGGAGCTCGGCAGGGAGACGATGGAGCGATGCGGCGCGATGCTCGGCCCCCGGCACCCCCACACGTTCGCCACCCAGACGAACCTCGCCGTGACGCTGCGGCTGCTCGACCGGCTCGACGAGGCGTTCGAGCTGAACAGCACGGCCGTCGACGGGCTCAGCGCGGTCCTGAAGCCCGACCATCCCCGCACGTCGCTGGCCAGGACCAACCTGGCCAGCGACCATTTCGCGATGGGCCGCTTCCAGGATGCCTACCACATCGACACGCGGGTCCTGGAGCTCAGCACCCGCGCGCGAGGGAACAAGCACCCCGCGACCCTGGCCGTCATGGCCAACCTATGCCTGGACATGCAGAGCCTCGGCCTGACCAACGAGGCCAAAGAACCGCGAAGCAAGACGCTGCGGTTGTTCCACGAGGTCCACGGCGCGGAACACCCGGCCACGGCCGACATGGAGAACGGCGTCAGGGCCAACTGCGACATCGACCTGCTCAGCATCTGACGCGATCGCGGCCCACGGCGCGTGAGCCGAGCCACTCGGCCAGTTCCTCAAGTCCCAGGTGGCTCTACGTCACGGCGTGGCGGAGCGGAGCGTAGTGCCAGGACCAGTTGCGGGCGCGCCACCTGAAGCGACGTCCGCGAATCTCCCGCCAGTCCCAGCCCGATCCAGGCTTCGGGGTTCGAAGACATCAGCGATACAGGAGTAGTGCCTTGGCGACGCTCTGAGCCGTCAGCGCGGCGTGGGTGGGTGTGGCGCCGGCTATCTCAAGGGCGACCCCGGCTCGTGTCTCCAGCGCGGCGCACGCTCGTTGAACGCCATCTGGCCTCCGCGACGCGGCCGGGCCGGCCAGATCCGCGCGTTGCCCAGGAGACCCCGGTGGCTCGTTCTCATGCGCCACCGGGCAGTGATCGCGCGCGGGGACAGGCAGAGCGGCCAGCGGGGGCCAGCCCGTCTCGCCTGCCCGCACCACCACGTGGACTGCTCGCGACCTGACCATCAGGTCACGCCAGCACAGGTCGGCCAGCCGGGCGCCCTAGCGGCTCACCAGCTTCTCCCGTCCGCCGCAGCGGGCGAATCATCGTCATTCTGCTCGCCGAACGCTCATCCGCCGTTTGGATTCGCGCCCTCACCATGCGCTGCGCCTGCCGCGCGTGGACGACTCGCCCGCCGTCGCCGAGCGGGCCTCCACCTCACGCTCGCCCGCCGGTAGACGGCTCAGGCGACCGATCGGCGACCATCGGCGGGATCAACCGGCGAGTGGGCATCGCGAATCGCAGACGCCCTGGCGATGGGCTGTCCCGGGTGGAAGATCGTCGGCGTGGCCGCGCGTCAGCGAGACGTGCTCTGGCCGGCAGCGTTATACATCTCCTTGATCACGGCGACGATGACGTCGGGTTCGTCCAGGTGGACGTTGTGACCAGCTCTGGTCGTGACGATGTGCCGGCTGTTGTTGGAGAGGGTTGCCAAATCCCGCTGAAGGGGCATCCACACTGTCATCCATCGGCGTACGAAGTCCGGCTCGTTGTGGGTGCCGTAGGCCCCGACGGGGGTGAGGCTGCGAGTGACGACGGTGAGAGGTAGGTCGCCGAAGTGACAACGTTCGGCGATCATCGCGCGCTTGCTCGACGCGCCGGCGCCGATCAATTCGGCGACGACCGCCCGGCGCCGACGACTAGGCCGTGTTTCATAAGGCATTGAGCCACTGGTTGATCGCGGCGATGATGACGACGGCTTCGTAGCGTACGGCGAGTTTGTCGTAGCGGGTCGCCATACCGCGGTTGCCTTTGAGCAGGTTGATGCCGCATTCCACGGCATGGCGCAGCCGGTAGATCGTGGGGTCGAAGGCGGGTGGGCGGCCTCCCTTCGA
>NZ_JBSGCE010000128.1:0-14012 GCF_053601695.1 Nonomuraea sp. NPDC004702 | reverse complement strand
CACGTCTTCGCCGATGCCCGCCGCCGCGCACCGCGCGCGATCATCGGTCCAGGACTTGGGCAGATACAGTTCGGCGTCGATCAGCGCCCGCCCCAGCGGGGAGGCGTAGGCCAGGAACACGCCCAGCTGGCAGTTCTCCACCCGGCCCGCGGTGCCGGAGTACTGGCGCTGAACGCCGGCCGACTTGTCGCCCTTCTTCAGGAACCCGGTCTCATCCACGATGAGCACGCCATCGCGGTGGCCGAGATGGTCCATCACGTATCCGCGCAGGTCGGCTCGCACCTCGCGGGGATTCCAGCGGGCGCTGTTCAACAGGCGCTGCATGCGATCCGGGGCCGTATCCCCGGCCGCCTCGGCCAGCTGCCAGCTGTTCTTCCGCTCGATCGGCGCCAGCAATCCCATCACATAAGCTCGCGCCTGCCTACGCGGTTCCACTCGCCCGAACCGGCCCGCTACTCGCCCGAACAGCGCGTCCAGTCCTGACACCCACGATCGGAGATCATCAGCGGTTAACTCATCGAGCATGCCTCCAGACTACATCACAAAGCCTTGCTGTAGTACTAGGGTGGGTGCATGCGCGTAGTGGTGATCGGGGCGAGTGGGCACATCGGCACCTATCTGGTCCCGCGCCTGGTGGACGCGGGCCACGACGTGGTCGCGGTGAGCCGGGGCAAGCGGGAGCCGTACACGCCGCATGGCGCGTGGGAGCGGGTCGCCACCGTGGTCGCCGACCGGGAGGCCGAGGAGGCCGCGGGCACGTTCGGGCGGCGGATCGCCGAGCTGGAGGCCGACGTGGTCATCGACCTCATCTGCTTCACCGAGGCGAGCGCCCGCCATCTGGCCGGGGCGCTGGCCGGCCGGGTCCGGCAGTTCCTGCACTGCGGCACGATCTGGGTGCACGGCCCGAGCACCCGCGTCCCGACGACAGAAGACCGCCCGAAGCGCCCCATCGGCGAGTACGGCCGGCAGAAGGCCGCGATCGAGGCGTACCTGCTCGACCTGGCCGCGCGGGAGGGGTTCCCGGCCACGGTCGTCCATCCCGGGCACATCACCGGCCCGGGCTGGATCCCGGTCAATCCGGCCGGCAACCTCGACCCGGCCGTGTTCCAGGCGCTGGCCGACGGTGCGGAGGTGCGGCTGCCCAACCTGGGCATGGAGACCGTGCAGCACGTCCATGCCGACGACGTCGCCCGGCTGTTCGTGGACGCCATGAACAACCCGGCCGCCGCCAGGGGCGAGAGCTTCCACTCGGTCGCCGTGACCGCGCTGACGCTGCGCGGCTACGCCGAGGCGGTGGCGGGCTGGTCCGGCCGGGAGGCGCGGCTGTCGTACCTGCCGTGGGAGCAGTGGCGGGAGACCGTGCCGGAGCACCACGCCCGCGTCACCTACGACCACATCGCGCACAGCCCCCACTGCAGCATGGAGAAGGCCGGACGGCTGCTCGGCCACCGCCCCCGGCACACCTCGCTGGAGGCGGTCGCGGAGGCGGTCGACTGGCTGGTCCGGGCGGGCACCCTCACCCGCTGACCCCCACCTGACCAGCGAGCGCACCAGGGCCACGCACTAGAGTCACCCGCCATGACACCTTGGGAGATGGCCGCGGTCTTCGCGGCGGGCGTCGGAGCGGGAGGCATCAACGCCGTCGTCGGTTCCGGGTCGCTGATCACGTTCCCGACGCTGCTGGCCGTCGGCCTGCCGCCGGTCACCGCCAACGTCTCGAACAACATCGGCCTGGTGCCCGGCGGCGTGACCGGCGTCCTCGGCTACCGCGCCGAGCTCAAGGGTCAGCGCGGCCGCCTGCTCCGGCTGGCCTCGGCCTCCGCGCTGGGCTCGCTGATCGGCGGGCTGCTGCTGCTCAACCTGCCGGAGCGCACGTTCACGGCGGTCGTGACGGTGCTGATCGGGTTGTCCTGCGTGCTGGTGCTGGCCCAGCCCAGGATCAGCCGGCTGCTGGCCAGCCGTCCGCGGCAGGCGCACGGCGGACCCTGGTTGTGGCTGGGCGTGCTGGCCGCCGGGGCGTACGGCGGCTACTTCGGCGCGGCGCAGGGCGTGCTGCTCATCGGGCTGCTCGGCATCTTCCTCGACGAGGAGCTGCAGCGCGTCAACGCCGCCAAGAACGTGTTGTCGCTCGTGGTCAACGCCACGGCCGCCGTCCTGTACACGCTGGTGGCCGACGTCGACTGGTGGGCCGTGCTGCTGGTCGCGCTGGGCTCGACGGTCGGCGGGTTCCTGGGGGCGCGGGTGGGACGCAGGCTGCCCGCGCCGGTGTTGCGCGGTGCGGTCGTCTGCATCGGGGTGGTGGCGATCGTCAAGCTGCTGACCGCCTAGGCGGTCACCGGCTCGTCCCAGTCGAGGTGGTGGCGCTGCTCGGGGCCGAGGGCGCGTTCGGGGGCGAGGAACGTCCGGGTGGCCAGCGGCATCATCAGCCGCATCATCGTGACGGCGAAGGGCCCGAGGGTCTTGCTGCTGTTCGTCCGGGAGGCGCGGGCGGCGACCCGCTCGACGCGGTCGCGGCGCAGCCGTACGTAGGCGTCGAACGCGGCGGGCACGGCGGGCAGGTCGCGCAGGCAGCGGGCGAGCTGGACGGCGCTCTCGGCGGCCAGCGACGCCCCCTGCCCCGAGCTGGGCGAGGGCGCGTGCACCGAGTCGCCCACCAGCACCATCCTGCCGCGGTGCCAGTGCGGGACGCTCGGCATGATCTCCACCGTGCCGAGCGCCACCAGGTTCTCGGGGGACGTGTGCCGCACCAGCTCCTCCCCCGGCTCCTCGCCCGCGAAGAGCTCGCCCAGGCGGCGCAGCCACTCCCCGGCCGGCACCCGGCGCGCCTGCGCGGAGGTCGTCGGCTCGGCGTGCGGCACGTTGCAGAACCAGGCCGTGCGCCCGTCGGGCTGCACCCAGTAGCCGAGGAACGCCCGCCGCCCGAACACGAAGCAGGACGCCTGCTCCCCGGCCGGCACGGCGACGTCGGCCAGGCCGCCGAAGTTCAGCAGGGGCACATGGCGCGGCCCCGGCGCGGCCGGGTCGATCAGGGACCGGACCACGGAACGGATGCCGTCGGCCCCGACCAGGATGTCGGCGCTCGCGCTGCCGCCGTCGGCGAAGCGCGCGGTGACGCCGCCGGGGTGCTCCTCGACGCCGACCAGGCGGCGGCCGTACTCCGTGCGGATGCCGGCGGCCAGGGCCCGGTCGCGGACCGCGCCGTAGAGCTGCGAGCGCCACATCGCCTGGCTGGGCGGCAGGTCGGGCAGGCCGGCCAGCTCGCCCATGCGCCTGCCCGCGCCGTCGCGGACAATCGTGTGCGCCACCGGCTGGCCGACCGCCCGGACGGCCTCCTCCGCGCCGACGGCCCGCAGCGCCGCGAGCCCGTTCGGGGCGATCGTGAGCGTGCCGCCGACGCCCTCCGCTCCCCGGTCGTACGCCTCGTACAGGGTCGCCTCGATCCCCGCGCGGCGCAGCGCCATCGCGGTGACGGGGCCGGCGATGCCCCCGCCGATCACCAATGCCGTGCTCACTGCTGTCATTGCCGACTCCCGAACATCTCGTGCCAGGTCCTGGCGTAGTCAGGTGCGCTGAGGGACTCGATGAGGCGGGCGACGAAGGCCAGCTCGGCGTCGAGCACCGCGAGGCGGTAGTCGTCCTCCACGAGGAACACCCAGGCCACGCCGCCCGCGCGGGCGGCATCGGCGGTCCGGGCCAGCTCGGCCCGCTGGGCGGTCATCGCCGCCGCGCGCCGCTCCAGCAGCCCGACGGCCTCGGCCGGGTCGAGCACGCTGATCAGCGACAACGCGACGCCGAAGTGCGGATAGTCCTCCTGCGGCGTCGAGACCAGCTCGCGCAGCCAGTCGTAGAGCTCCGCGCGGCCCTCGCCGGTGAGCTCGTAGAGCGTGCGCTCGGGCCGCTCGGTGTCGCGGACGGTCTCCCGCTCGACGATGAACCCCGCCTTGGCGAGCTGCTTGACGACCATGTAGAGCGAGCCGCGGTTGTACTTGAAGCTCTTGTCCTTGTCGGTCTCCTGCAGACGACGGCCCAGCTCGTACGGATGCATGGGCTCGACCAGCAGGAACGCCAGCACCGCCAGCGCGAGCGGGTTGGCCACCTTGCGGCGCTTCTCCATCGGAGTCCCCTTTAGTTGATATCAACTATCCATCGTCGGCTAGTTGATGTCAACTATAGAGGAGTCAGCCCGCCATCCCCACGAGGAACGCCGCCGGGACCAGCGCGAGCGTGAGCGCGATCGCCCACCAGCGGGGCGCGGGGCCCGTCCGGAGCACCGCGACGCCCATGGGCGCCAGCGCGACGACGAGCCCGGCCAGCGCGGCCAGCGCGATCGGGTCGCTGCTGCCCTTGAGCACGCCGAGCGGCAGCCCGGCCGCCAGCGCCAGGGCGACGCACCTGACCACGCCGGCCGGCCCGGCCCCGAGGGCCCCGGCACGGAAGGCGCCCACGGCCAGCACGACCCAGCCGCCCATGATGCAGACGTTGACCGCCTTGAACACGTGGAAGGCCCCGTACGTGCCCGCGACCACCCGCTCGGCCGCCTCCGGGCCGAGCGCGTCCACCAGCTGGAACGCCAGATGGCTCACCCCGGCGTGGAACACCCTGCCGAACAGCCCCAGCACCGCCAGCGTCACCCCCCACCTGGCCAGAGCCGGATGGGTGACGGCGATCACCCTGCCGAGCGCGGTCACCGCCGGCCACAGCAGCACGGCGCCCGCGGCGTACAGGCTGTAGGACAGGGCCATGCGGCCCGGGTCGGCGGCGTAGGCGGCGAGCTGGCCGGGGAAGAAGTCGTCGGCGCCGAGGCGGACGAGGACTCCGGCGAGCAGCAGCGCCGGTCCGAGCACCAGCCCGGCGCCCTCCACCCAGCGCCCGGGGATCGTCATGCGCGTGATCGTCATGCCCGCCATTCAAGTGACGGACGCGTCCGGGCACATTGGCGCGGCCGCGAGGACCCGTACTCCACCTGGCACTACCAGGGCATGAAAGTTTCAGGCGTTCCCGCAGGTCAGATGGGTTGACGGGCGTCCTCGCATTGACGTGCCCGAACGCGGCGGCCGAGCATGACGCCGCGTTCCCCCTCGCGGAAAGGGCACCCCATGCAGACCTCGAAGGCGGCACTGAGCGCCCTGGCCACGGTGGTGGCCGGAGCGGCTGTCGCCGTCGCGCTGACCACCACCCCGGCGGGCGCGGCGACCGGAACAGGGACCGGCTACCTGCACACCAGCGGCAACAAGATCCTCGACAGCACCGGGGCGACCGTCCGGCTGACCGGGATCAACTGGTTCGGCATGGAGACCGACAACAAGACCTTCCACGGTCTGTGGTCGAGCAACCCCTGGAAGAGCCAGATCGACAAGATGGCCTCGCTGGGCTACAACACGCTGCGGGTGCCGTACTCCAACGACGCGCTCAAGCCCGGGGCCACCGCCACCGGGATCAACGACTACGTCAACCCCGACCTGGTCGGCCTGTCCCCCATGCAGATCCTCGACAAGGTCGTGGACTACGCGGGCGTCAAGGGCATGCGGATCATCCTCGACCGCCACCGCCCGACCGCGGCCGGCCAGTCCCCGCTCTGGTACGTCAGCGCCACCCCCGAGAGCACCTGGATCAATGACTGGAAGACCCTGGCCCAACACTACGCGAACAACCCCACGGTCATCGGCGCCGACCTGCACAACGAGCCGCACGCCGAGGGCACCAACCCCAACGCGACCGGCGCCTGCTGGGGCTGCGGCGACCAGGCCCGCGACTGGCGCCTGGCGGCCGAACGGGCGGGCAACGCCGTCTTGGGCGTGAACCCCAACTGGTTGATCTTCGTCGAGGGCGTGAGCTGCCCGAGCGGCGGCCTGTCGAACGTCTGGGACAACGACCCCGGCAATGACGAGGACTGCGGCTGGTGGGGCGGCAACCTGTCGAAGGCCGGCCAGTACCCGGTACGGCTCAACGTCGCGAACCGCCTGGTCTACTCACCGCACGAGTACGCCACCTCGGTCTACCACCAGACCTGGTTCGACGCCCCCGACTACCCCGCCAACATGCCCGCCATCTGGGACAAGTACTGGGGCTACCTGTACAGGCAGAACATCGCGCCGATCATGATGGGCGAGTTCGGCACCACGCTGGCCTCGAACGTCGACAAGGTCTGGCTCCAGGAGCTCATGAAGTACACCGGCACCGGGGTGAACGGCATGTCGTTCACGTACTGGTCGTGGAACCCGAACTCGGGCGACACCGGCGGCATCGCCAATGACGACTGGACCACGATCAACCAGGCCAAGCAGGACATCCTGCAGCCGTACCTGATCCCGCCGGCCGGGGGCGGGGGCGACCCCACGACGTCGCCGACGGCGAACCCGCCGGGGCAGTGCACGGTCGGCTACAAGCAGACCAACGCCTGGCAGGGCGGCTTTCAGGGCGAGGTGACGGTGAAGAACACCGGGACGTCCCCGATCAACGCCTGGACCGCGACCTGGACGCTGCCCTCGGGCGTCACCCTGAACAACGCCTGGAACGCGGTGGTGACGGTCTCGGGCACCACGTGGACCGCCAAGGGGCCCGACTGGGCGCGGAACCTGGCGCCGGGGGCGTCGGTGGCGATCGGCTTCACCGCCAACGGCACGGCCGCCACCCCCGCGAACACCACCTGCTCCTGATCCGCCACCCCCGCGAACCCCCTGTTCCGGACCCCGCCACCCCCGCGAACACCACCTGCCCCTGACGCCGCCACCCGTTCCCTGCTCCCACTCCCGCCCGCGTTCCCCCATCGGGACGCGGGCGGTCAGCTGAACGGGCGGGACATCTCGTCGAGCATCTCGGCCATGACCTCCCGCAACGAGCGCGACTGACGCTCCTCGACCCACAGGTGCGACCCGAGCCGCAACGCCGTGAGGAACCCCGCCGCCATCACCTGCGGACGCACCGGGCTCTCCCGCCCGGAGATCGCCTGGGCCAGGTCGCGCTCCAGCCCCGCGTGGTTGGCGAGCTGCCGGGCCAGCAGCGACGGGTGCCGCTTGGCCAGACGGGCGCGCACGGCCCACTCCCGCGCCGGCTCGCCCACCTCCTCGAACACGTCGTCGATCGCCCCGCAGAGCGCCTGCCAGGCGGTCCGGCCGGCCGGCTGGGCGCCCACCTTCTCGACCAGGTCGCGGATGCGCTGCTCCTCGCCGTAGAGGACGGCGTCCTCCTTGCCGGCGAAGTAGTTGGAGAACGTTCGGCGCGAGATGTTCGCGGCGTCGGCGATGGTCTCGACCGTGACGGCGTCGAGGCCGTGCTCCCCGACCAGCCGCATGGCCGCCTCGTGCACGGCCTGCCGCGTCTCGGCCTTCTTGCGTTCGCGCAGCCCGCCGGTGCTGTCCATGATGCGCCAAGCCTACCGTCCGGGAATATATGCTCAGCGGGCAAACTTTCCCATTGGGCATTGTTTTACGTAGGAGGAGGCCGCGCATGAGCGCACCGACCGTCCCGGCCGCGCCGCCGGGTCAGATGAGCCATCGGCAGATCATGGAGGCCCTGAGCGGGCTGCTGCTCGTCCTGTTCGTGGCGATGATCAGCGGCACGATCGTGTCGGTCGCGCTGCCGCAGATCATCGGCGCGCTGAACGGCACGCAGTCGCAGTACACCTGGGTGATCACCGCCTCGTTGCTGGCGTCCACGGCCTCCACCCCGATCTGGGGCAAGCTGGCCGACCTGTTCAGCAAGAAGCTGCTGTTGCAGATCTCTATCGTGATCTTCATGGTCAGCTCGGTGGCCTGCGGCTTCGCCCAGGACACCGCCCAGCTCATCGCCTTCCGCGCCCTCCAGGGCCTCGGCATGGGCGCGCTGCAGGTCCTGGTCCAGGTGATCATCGCGGCGATGATCAGCCCCAAGGACCGAGGCAAGTACAACGGCTACCTCGGCGGCGTCATGGCCGTCGCGACCGTGGCCGGGCCGCTGCTCGGCGGCCTGATCGCGGACACCTCCTGGCTCGGCTGGCGCTGGTGCTTCTTCGTGGCGGCGCCGTTCACCGTGGTCGCCTTCTTCCTGCTGCAGAAGACCCTGCGGGTGACCCACGTGCGCCGCGAGGGCGTCAAGGTGGACTACGTCGGCGCCACGCTGATCGCGGTCGGCGTGAGCGTGCTGCTCATCTGGGTGACCTTCGTCGGCAACTCCTTCGACTGGCTGTCCTGGCAGACCGCCGCGATGGTGCTCGGCGGCGTCGCCGTCCTGGCGGTCGCGACCTGGGTGGAGACCGTGGTCAAGGAGCCGGTCGTGCCGCTGCACGTCATCCGCCGCCGTACCCCGGCGCTGGCCATCCTGGCGAGCCTCGCGGTGGGCATGGCGATGTTCGGCGGCTCGGTCTTCCTCGGCCAGTACTTCCAGATCGGCCGCGGCTACAGCCCGACCGAGGCGGGGCTGCTGACGATCCCGATGATGCTCGGCGTGCTGCTGTCCTCGGCGATCTCCGGGCGCATGGTGTCGAGGAGCGGGAACGTCAAGCCGTACATCGTCACCGGGGCGGTCGTGCTGACCGTCGGGTTCCTGGTGCTGTCCACGATGGACCACCAGACCTCGCTCGTGCTCATCGCCGGCGCGATGGTGCTGGTCGGCGCGGGCGTCGGCATGTCGATGCAGAACCTCGTCCTCGCGATCCAGAACACCGTGCCGCTGCGCGAGCTGGGCGCGGCCAGCGGGGCCGTGACGTTCTTCCGCTCGCTGGGCGGCACGGTGGGCGTGTCGGTGCTCGGCGCGGTGCTGGCCAACCAGGTCGCGACCGGCATCGCCGAAGGGCTGGCCAAGGTGGGCATCGACCCGGCCAAGGCGGCCGCGGGCGGCAGGAGCACGCTCAACATCGCGGCGCTGCCGGAGCCGTTCAAGGGCATCGTCAGGGCCGCGTACGGCGACGCCACCGGGCACATCTTCCTGATCTCGGCGGGCATCGCCGTGATCGGCGTGATCGCCACCCTGTTCCTCAAGCCGGCCAAGCTCCGCGACAGCGTGGACCTGGCCGAACCCGCCCCGGCGGGGGACGGCAGGACCCCCGTCGCCTCCTGAGGCGCCGCCCGCGCGGGACGGGGCGGCCGAGGGCGCCGGGATCACCGGCGCCACCAAGGGCACGGCATTTGACCGGAAAACAGAGGGTTGACCCGCGCTGACCCGTGATGGATAACAGTATTCCGACAGGGGGAGTAAACCTGCACTGTTACGGAGACCCCGATGACAAGCCTGGCTTCTCCTGGGTTGATCGGGCGTGACGCCCAGTTACGCTCACTCGTCGACGCCATCACCGGCCCTCCGGCCGTCATCCTCGTGCAGGGCGAGGCGGGCATCGGGAAGACCCGGCTGGTCAGGGCCGCGCTCGACCTGTTGCCCGACGGCGAACGCACCGTCCTGATCGGCCATTGCCACCAGATCCGCGAGCCGTTCCCGTACGGCCCGGTGTTCGACGCGCTGCGGCACGTCGGGTGCGCGCTGCCGGAGACGGGCACGCTCAACCCGGTCACCGGCGCCCTGCGCGGCTACCTGCCGGAGCTGGCCGGGCACCTGCCGCCGGTGCCGTCGCCGCCCCCGCTGGACGACCCGCGCGCCGAGCGCCACCGCCTGTTCCGCGCGGTGCACGCGCTGCTGGCCGCCGCGGCCCCGGCGGTGCTGGTGATCGAGGACCTGCACTGGGCCGACGACGGCACCCGTGACCTGCTGCGCTTCCTCACCGACCAGCCGCCGGCGGGGCTCGCGCTGGTGGTGACGTTCCGCCGGGAGGGGCTGCCGGTGCCGGGGCTGCCGTTCGGGCGGGCGTACCGGCGTCCGCCGGGGGTGCGCAGCGAGGTGATCTCGCTGACGCCGCTGGACGTCGAGGGGGTGCGCCGCCTGACCGGGGCGCTGCTCGGCCGTTCGACGCTGACCTCCGACTTCGTCACGAAACTGCGCGACCGCACGGCGGGGGTGCCGTTCGTGATCGAGGAGGTGGTGCGCTCCTTGCTCGACGACGAGGGCCAGTTACTCGGCGGCGAGGAGGAGCCGGAGGTCCTGGAGCGCATGGCGGTGCCGCTGCTGCTGCGCGAGGCGATGACCGAGCAGCTCACCGGGCTCTCGCCGGCCGCGCTGCACGCCGTGCACGCCGCCGCCGTGCTCGGGCTGCCCGCCGACGAGCACCTCATCGCCGCCGTCTCCGGCCACCCCCTCGGCGACGGGCTCAGCCAGGCGCTGAAGGCCGGCGTGCTGCTCGAACAGCACGACGGCCAGTACGGCTTCCGCCACGCCCTCGCCCAGCAGGCCGTCTACGACGCGATCCCCGGCCCCGACCGGCGGCTCACCCACCAGCGGGCGGTGACCGCGCTGTCCGCCCTCGAACCGCCGCCGCTCGTCCAGCTCGCCTACCACGCCAGGCGCGCGGGCGACTTCGAGTCCTGGCAGCGGCACGGCCCGGCGGCGGCCGACCACGCCGCCGCCATCGGCGACATCCCGCTCGCCGTCGAGGTGCTGGCCGGCATGCTGGCCGACCCGAAGCTGCCGCACGACGCGCGCGGCCCGCTCGCGCTGCGGCTCAGCCGGGTGGCCGCGATCGGGCTGTCCTACCGGCGCGTGGTTCGCCCGCTGCGCCACCTGCTGGCCGAGGACTTCCTGTCCCGGCACGTACGCGGCGAGGCCCGGCTCAACCTGGGCGTGCTGCTGTCCAACCAGGCGGGCGTGGTCGCCGCCGGCCGACAGGAGATCCTGCTCGCCCTGCCCGACCTGCACGACCGGCCGAGCCTGGCCGCGCGCGGGCTGGCGCTGCTGGCGATGCCCGCCTGGGGCGACGAGCCGCTGGCCGTCCACGAGGAGTGGATGAACCGGGCGGAGAAGCTGCTGGCCACGGTCGAGGACCAGGATCCGGAGCTGACCGCCGCCGTGCACGCCAACAAGATCAGCCTGGCCATGATGCTGGGCTCGCCGGACGCCTTCGACCTGGCCGCGGCCCTGCCCGCGAACGACCCGTCGGCGGCGGTGCGCAGGCAGGTGGCGCGCGGCTACGCCAACCTGTTCGACGCGGCCATCGCGCTCGGCCACTACGCGGCGGCCGAGCGCTTCGCCGACCAGAGCAGGCGCATCTCCGAGGAGACGGGCGCGCAGTACCCGGTGTTCCTGGTGGAGATGTCCTCGATCCGGCTCGCCCTGCTCACCGGGCGCTGGGAGGGCCTGCGGGAACGGGCGGTCGCGGCGGTCGAGATGACGGCCGAGGCGCCGCTGCTGGCCGTGGACGCCCGGCTCGTGCTGGGCATGCTGGCCCTGGCCAGGGGCGAGTGGGAGGAGGCCGCCGAGCACCTGGTGGCGGCGGGGGTCAACGACGTGGAGTCGGGGTTCCTGCCGGTCGCCGCCGTGGCCTCGGGCGGCCTGATCGAGCTGCACCTGACCCGCGACTGCCCGCACGAGGCGCTGGCCGAGGCCGAGCGGGCGGTGGCCAGGCTGCGGCGCAAGGGCATGTGGGTGTGGGGCGACCAGCTCGTGCCCCCGGCCGTGACGGCGCTGCTGAGGGCCGGACGGGCGGAGCAGGCCGAGGACTTGGTGGCCGAGTTCGCGGCGGGCATCGAGGGCCGCGACGCGCCCTCCGCGCACGCCGGCCTCGACGCGGCGGCCGGCGCGCTGGCCCTGGACCGGGGCGCGTACGAGGAGGCGGCCAGGTGCTTCGCCAGGGCGCGGGCCGCGTACGAGGCGATGCCGAGGCCCTACACCGTGGCCAGGACGGCCGAGTCCGAGGCGGCGGCCCGGCTGGCGACCGGCGACCGGGCACGGGCCGCCGACCTGATCGCGGACGCCTGCGAGCGGTACGCCGGCCTGGGCGCGACCCACGACGCCGCCCGCTGCCGCCACCTGCTGCGCGAGATCGGGCCGGGCAGCGCGCCGCGCCGGGGCAGGAAGGGCCGCAGCGGGGTGTTGTCGCCGCGGGAGGCCGAGGTGGCCAGGTTGGTCGCGCTGGGCCGGACGAACAGGGAGATCGCCGAGGTGCTGTTCCTGTCCCGGCGGACGGTGGACACGCACGTCGCGCGGGTGCTGCAGAAGCTCGGCGTGCGCACCCGCAACGACGTGAAGGAGCCCCGGCCGGATGACCGGCCGGGGCTCCTCAACCCTGATTCCGACGGTTAGACCGTGATGCTCCAGGAGTCCAGGAAGCCGGTGTCACCGGCGTAGACGTCCTCGATGTCGAGCGTCCAGGTGCCGGCGGCCTGCTGGCTGACCGGGATCGAGAAGGTCCTGGTGCCGTACTGCGTGCAGGTGGTGCCGCCGTAGGCGTCGACCACGTACCAGGTGCCGCTCGGGCCGCGGAGCCAGATGTCGAGGTCCTCGGCGCAGGTGTGGCTGATCGTGATGGACACCTTGACCGGGGAGGCCGCGGTGCCCGTCGCGGTGGACGTGATCGAGCTCTGGGTGTTGGAGTAGTCCCTGATCTGGTAGTCGGTGTCGTTGGTGAACGTCCGGCCACCCGAGGTGCCCTGGACGGTCAGCGCGTACGACGTGGTGTGCGTCGCCGTCTCGCCGGTGCCGGTCACGGTGATCGTGTAGCTGCCCGCCGGGGTGGTGGGCGAGGTCGCGATCGACAGGCTGGACGAGCCGCCCGACGTGATGCTGGCCGGGTTGAACGAGGCCGTGGCGCCGGTCGGCAGGCCGCTCGCGGACAGGTTCACCGTCTGGGCGGTCCCGTTCGTGGTGGTCGAGCCGATCGTCGTCGTGGCGGTGGAGCCGGCCTGCACCGTGCCCGAGCCGGGGTTGGCGGAGAGCGAGAAGTCACGCGGCTGGGTGGTGCCGCCGACCGCCTGCTTCCAGACCGCGTACGCCGCGGCGTCCGCCGCCCGGTCGAGGACGGTGTCGTTGATGTTGGAGGTGGTGTCGCAGGAGGAGTGGTAGCAGGAGTCGTAGGCCCGGTTGGCCGTGCCGCCCCACTTGGTCGCCTGCGCCGACGTCTTGGTGGCGCTCGCGCCCGCCGCCACGCCCGAGCTGGCGATGCCGGCGTTGCGGAAGGAGGCGTCGTCGGACCGGTTGGCGCCCTCGGTGTTCTCCTCAGGCTGCAGGTTCAGCTTGTCGTAGAACTCCTTCAGGTAGGACGCGCCGGTGGTGGTGATGTTGTTGATGAAGTAGCCGCCGTTGGGCGAGCCGACCATGTCGTAGTTGTAGTAGACCTTGATCTTCGACCGGTCGGCCGAGCTGAGCGAGGCGACGTAGGCCTCGGAGCCGTTCAGGCCCTGCTCCTCGTCGGTCCACCAGCCGAACCGCACGTGCTTGGTGAGCGTGGGGTTCTGCTGGGCCAGGGTCAGCGCGACCTCCAGGAGGGTGGCCGAGCCGGAGCCGTTGTCGTTGATGCCCGGTCCCGCGGACACGCTGTCCAGGTGGGCGCCGGACATGATGACCTGGTTGGCGTCACCGCCGGGCCAGTCGGCGATCAGGTTGGGGCCGGCGCCGCTGGTGCAGTAGGAGACGCTGCAGGTCTGGCGGGTCACGGTGTACCCGGCCGCCTGGAGCTTCTGCTCGACGTAGGAGACCGACTGCAGGTAGCCCTGGCCGGTGGACCTGCGGTTGCCGCCGTTCGCGGTGGCGATGCTCTGGAACTGCGCCAGGTGCGTCTTAACGTTGGCGACGCTGACGTCAGGCGGGTCCTGGCCGCCGGGGCCGCCGGTGCCGACCGTGAGGGTGTAGGTCGCGGTGTGCGTGGTCGAGCCGGTGCCCGTGACCGTCACCTGGTAGGTGCCCTGGGCTGTGGAGGCGCCGACCGACAGGGTCAGCGTGGAGGAGTTGCCCGAGGTCACCGAGGCCGGGTTGAAGCTGGCGGTGGTGCCGCTGGGCAGCCCGGAGGCGGTCAGGTTGACGGTCTGGGCGCTGCCCGAGGTCGTCTGGGTGTTGACCGTGGCCGTGGCGGTGGCGCCGGGCTGGGCGCTGCCCGAGGACGGGTTGAGCGACAGCGAGAAGTCCGGGCCGGCGGTGCCGCAGGCGGGCTCGCCGGAGGCGGCGGCGACGCTGACGGCGCTCCAGGCGGCCTTGGTGCTGTTGCACTCGGCGCTGTTGGC
>NZ_JBSGCE010000127.1:0-14275 GCF_053601695.1 Nonomuraea sp. NPDC004702 | reverse complement strand
CAATTACATTTTGGCAACGTCTGTAACGGGCCGCGCGGCCGTCCGCGCGGCCCTTTCCATGCCCACCGGGGGAGATGGGCACCTTGACTTCCTGAGAGGAAGGCCGCGACACGCGTCATCCGGCGTACAAGCCGCCCCGGCGAGGCGCACACTGGGGCCTGTGACCGTCCGTAAACGGGTGGACGTCCGCGTCGAAGGCGTCGTCCAGGGCGTGGGGTTCCGCCCCTTCGTGTATTCGCTGGCCAGCAGGCTCGGCCTGGCCGGCCGCGTGCGCAACGACGTCGAGGGGGTGTTCATCGAGGTCGAGGGCGCCCTGGCCGGGGTCGAGGAGTTCCTGACCGCGCTGGAGCGCGACGCGCCCGCCCTGTCGGAGATCGAGAGCGTCACCGTCGTCAGCGGCGCGCCCGCGGGCCACCGGGGCTTCAGCATCGCCGCCGGCGACCCGGCCGGCCCGCGCCGCGCCCTCGTCCCGGCCGACCTGGCCACCTGCGACGACTGCCTGCGCGAGCTGGCCGACCCGGCCGGACGGCGCCACCGCTACCCGTTCATCGCCTGCGCCAACTGCGGGCCGCGCTTCACCGTCGTGCGCGGCGTGCCCTACGACCGGCTGCTGACCACCATGGCCGGGTTCGCGATGTGCGCCGGCTGCGCGGCCGAGTACCACGACCCCGGCGACCGCCACTTCCGCGCCGAGTCCACCTGCTGCCCGGCCTGCGGCCCGTCCCTGCGCCTGCTGGACGCCCGCGGCGCCGAACTGTGCGGCGACCCGGTCAGCGCCTGCGCGACCCTGCTGCGGGCCGGCCGCGTCGTCGCCGTCAAGGGGCTGGGCGGGTTCCACCTGGCCGTGTCCGCCGCCCACCAGGAGGCCGCCGCGGCGCTGCGGGCCCGCAAGCACCGCGCGGAGAAGCCGTTCGCCGTCATGGTCGCCGACCTCGACCAGGCCCGCCGGCTGTGCGCGGTCGACGGGCAGGGCGCGGCGCTGCTCACCGGCCGCGCGCGCCCGATCGTGCTGCTGCCCCGGCTGCCCGGCGCGCCCGTCGCCGACGCCGTCGCGCCCGGCAGCCGCGACCTCGGCCTGATGCTGCCCTGCACGCCGCTGCACCACCTGCTGCTCGCCGAGCTGGCCGAGCCCATGGTCCTGACCAGCGGCAGCGTCGGCGACGAACCCATCGCCTACGAGGACGCCGACGCGGTCACCCGGCTCGGCGGCATCGCCGACGCCTTCCTGGTCCACGACCGGGCCATCCACGTCCCCGCCGACGACTCGGTGCTGCGCCCCTGGTCCGGCGGGCACACCGTGCTGCGCCGCGCCCGCGGCCACGCGCCCGAGCCGCTCACGCTGCGCCGTCCCGCGCCCCGCCCGGTGCTGGCCTGCGGCGCCGAGCTGCGCAGCACCTTCTGCCTGGTACGCGGCCGGCGCGCGTTCCTGTCCCAGCACATCGGCGACCTGGACGACCAGGAGACCCTGCGCTCCTTCGTCGAGGGCATCGACCACTTCTGCGGCCTGTTCGACATCCGCCCCGAGGTCGTCGCCCACGACCTCGACCCCGGCTACCTGTCCACCAGGCACGCCCTGGAGCTGACCGGCGTCGAGCTGGTCGGCGTCCAGCACCACCACGCCCACATCGCCTCCTGCCTGGCCGACAACGGCGAGACGGGCCCGGTGATCGGCGTGGCCCTCGACGGCCCCGGCCACGGCCTCGACGGCACGCTGTGGGGCGGCGAGTTCCTGCGCGCCGACCTGACCTCCTGCCACCGGCTCGGCCACCTGGCCCTGGTCCCGATGCCCGGCGGCGCCGCCGCGGCCCGCCAGCCGTGGCGCATGGCCGCCGCCTACCTGCGCGACGAGCACCCCGGCCTGGACGTCGTCCGCCGCAACGCCGCCCACTGGCCCGACGTGCTGGCCCGGACCCGCACCGGGCTGGGCGCGCCCATGACCTCCAGCGCCGGGCCGCTGTTCGACGCCGTCTCGGCGCTGCTCGGCATCCGGGACGCCGTCACCTACGAGGGGCAGGCGGCCGCCGAGCTCGAACAGCGCGCCGACCCGGCCGAGAGCGGCTCGTACCCGGCGACCATCACCGAGGGCGACCTGCTCGTCGTGCACGCCGCCGACCTCGTCCGGGCCGCCGCCGCCGACGTCGCGGCCGGGGTGGCCACCGGCTCGATCGCGGGCCGCTTCCACAACGGCGTGGCCGACGCCGTCGTGCGCTGCTGCGTCATGCTCAGGGACGGCACCGGCCTGAACACCGTGGCGCTGTCGGGCTCGGTGCTGCAGAACGCGCTGCTGCTCGAACGGGCCGTCGAGCGCCTGCGCGGGGCCGGGTTCCGGGTGCTCACCCACACCCGGGTGCCGCCCGGCGACGGCGGCCTCAGCCTCGGCCAGGCCGCCGTGGCCGCCGCCCGTGACCGGTCCGCGTGACATGCGGCCGGGCGCGCCCGCCAGGTGCCGGGGAACGCCGCCCGGCCCGTCCTAGCATGGCGATCATGCATTTCTTCAACCCCGGCCGCACGCCCTACGCCGAACGCGACCGTGAGCTGATCGGTGTGGAGCACGCCCGGCTCGCCCGCGCCCATTTCGCCCGGCACCCGGCCTACCGGCCCACGCCCGTGCACACCCTGACCGATCTGGCCGGGGCGGGCACCGTGCACGTCAAGGACGAGAGCGGCCGCATGGGCCTGGGCAGCTTCAAGGCGCTGGGCGGGGCCTACGCCGTGCACCGGCTGTCCGAACGGGACGGCGGCGGCACCACGTACGTCTGCGCCAGCGCCGGCAACCACGGCATCTCGGTCGCGGCCGGGGCCAGGGAGCTCGGCGCGCACTGCGTCGTCTACCTCAGCGAGCAGGTGCCCGAGCCGTTCGCGCACCGGCTGCGCGCCCTGGACGCCGAGGTCCGCCGCGAGGGCGGCGACTACGACGCCAGCCTGGCCGCCGCCCTGCACGCCTCCCAGGAGCACGGCTGGCGCCTGGTCGCCGACACCTCCTGGGAGGGCTACGACGACATCCCCCTGGACGTGATGCGCGGCTACACCGTCCTGTTCGACGAGATCGAGATCCCGCCCACCCACGTGTTCGTGCAGGCCGGGGTGGGCGGGCTGGCCGCCGCCGCGGGCGGGTACACGCGCGACCGCTGGGGCGAGCAGCCCAGGATCGTCGTGGTCGAGCCCGACGGCGCGCCCTGCCTGCTGGAGAGCGCCCGCGCGGGACGGCCGGTGCACGCGACCGGTTCGCCCACGCGCCTGGGCAGGCTCGACTGCCTGGAGCCGTCCCTGATCGCCTTCGACCTGCTGAGCCGCCAGGCCGACCTGTTCGTCACCGTGGCCGACGAGCAGGCCGCCGAGGCCGCCGCGCTGCTGGCCGAGCACGGGGTGGCGTTGTCGGAGTGCGGCGCGGCGGGGGCCGCCGGGCTGCTCGCCCTCGACCCGGGCACCCGCGAGGCGATCGCGCTCGGCCCGGCCGCACGGGTGTTGCTGGTGGGAACAGAGGGACCCATGGAACCAAAGTGATCAGCGGGTCGTCAAAAGGGCGTGCATCAAGCTAACCGGCCAAAGCATGCTCGGGGAGACGGCCGGTTGGCCGAGCTCGACCTGCTGCGTTTCCTCGCCGCCCTGGCGGTCGTCGCCTTCCACTACCTGGTGGCCTTCGCCTCGGTCTGGGGGGCCAGGCCCGCCGCGCTGTTCCCCGCGCTGGCGCCCTTCGCCGGGCTGGGCATCCTCGGCGTCGAGCTGTTCTTCGTCATCAGCGGGTTCGTCATCCTCATGACGGTGTGGGGGAGGGGGCTCGGGGCGTTCGCCCGGTCGCGGCTGGTGCGGCTCTACCCGGCGTACTGGCTGAGCCTGGGCGCGGTGGCGGCCCTGTACGGGCTGACCGGCGCCACCGCGCTGGATCCAAAACTTTCACCAGGCCAGTACCTGGTGAACGCCACCATGTTCCAGCGGCTGTTCAAGGTGGCCGACGCCAGCGGCGTCTACTGGTCGCTCTGGGCCGAGCTGCGCTTCTACCTGCTGATCGCGATCCTGGTGATCGCCGGCGTCACGTACGGGCGCGTGCTGGTCTTCTCGGGCGTCTGGCTGGCCGCCGCGCTGGCCGCCAGGTTCGTGGAGAACGATCTGCTGAAGGAGATCGTCATGCCCGACTACGCCCCCTACTTCGTCGCCGGCATGGCCCTCTATCTCATCCACCAGAACCGCAAGGCCCTGCTCCCGTGGCTGTACGTCGCCGCCGGATACGCCATGGCCATTCCCGCCGCGCTGGGCCGCGTGCACCGCCGCATCGACGCCGCCGGGTTCAAGAACATGCCCGTCACCGACACCAGCGTGATCGTCACCCTCACCCTGATCTTCGCCGCCATGGCCCTGGTCGCCCTCGGCCTGATCCGCCTCAAACCCTCCAGGACGCTCACCGCGCTGGGCGCCACCACTTACCCGCTTTACCTCTTCCATGGGGTCACCGCGGCGGCGCTCATCCCGCTGCTCACCGGCGACCTGCCCCCCTGGGCGGTGGCCCTGGTCACGACGCTGGCCGCCGTCGTGCTGTCGTATCTGATCTACTCCTTTGCCGAACGGCCGATCCAGCGACTCCTCAAGCCCCGCAGATCACCGCAAACCACAACAAGCTCCGCCGTACAGATTCAGAAGGCGTCGGTGCCATAACTCTGTGGCCTCGGGGCACTGTGAAGGGCATAGGCTCGGGCATATAAACGGCGGATAGGCAGATCCGGACGAACAGAGGGTGTTGCATGACGGTGCGTCGGGTGATGGGCATCGAGACCGAATACGGCATCTCCGTACCAGGTCAGCCAGGCGCCAATGCGATGGTGACCTCCTCCCAGGTCGTGAACGCCTACCTGGCCGCCTCGGCGGCCCGCGCGCGCAGAGCGCGATGGGACTTCGAGGAGGAGAACCCGCTGCGCGACGCGCGCGGCTTCGACCTGGCCCGGGAGGTCGCCGATCCCAGCCAGCTCACCGACGAGGACCTCGGGCTGGCCAACGTCATCCTCACCAACGGGGCCAGGCTCTACGTCGACCACGCCCACCCGGAGTACTCCTCGCCGGAGTGCACCAACCCGCGGGCCGCGGTCATCTGGGACAAGGCCGGCGAGCGCGTGATGTACGACGCGGCCACCCGCGCCTCGGCGATCCCGTCCAACGCCCCGATCCAGCTCTACAAGAACAACACCGACGCCAAGGGCGCCTCCTACGGCTGCCACGAGAACTACCTGATGCGGCGCGCCACGCCGTTCGCCGACATCGTCCGGCACCTGACGCCGTTCTTCGTCTCGCGGCAGGTCGTCACCGGCGCGGGCAAGGTCGGCATCGGCCAGGACTCCCGCGGCGAGGGCTTCCAGATCAGCCAGCGCGCCGACTTCTTCGAGGTCGAGGTGGGCCTGGAGACCACGCTCAAGCGGCCCATCATCAACACCCGCGACGAGCCGCACGCCGACCCCGAGAAGTACCGCCGGCTGCACGTGATCATCGGCGACGCCAACATGTCGGAGATCTCCACCTATCTCAAGCTCGGCTCCACCGCGCTCGTCCTGGCCATGATCGAAGAGGGCTTCCTGACCCGCGACCTGGCCGTGGAGAACCCCGTCCAGTCGCTGCGGGCGGTCAGCCACGACCCGACCTGCCGCTACGAGATCCCGATGCGCGACGGCCGCAGGCTCACCGCCGTGCAGCTCCAGATGGAGTACCTGGAGCAGGCCCGCAAGTACGTCGAGGAACGCGGCACCGCCCAGGACGAGATGAACAAGGACGTCCTCGACCGCTGGGAGTCCGTGCTCACGCGCCTGGCCGAGGACCCGATGCAGCTCTCGCGCGAGCTCGACTGGGTCGCCAAGCTGGAGCTGCTGGAGGGCTACCGCACCCGCGACAGCCTGCCCTGGTCCCACCCGCGGCTGCAGCTCGTCGACCTCCAGTACTCCGACATCCGCCCCGACCGCGGCCTGTACAACCGGCTCGTGGCGCGCGGGCGCATGCAGCGCCTGATCAGCGAGGAGGAGGTCGAGCGCGCGATCGAGCTGCCGCCGACCGACACCCGCGCCTACTTCCGCGGGCGCTGCCTGAGCCAGTACAGCGAGTCGGTGGCCGCCGCCTCCTGGGACTCGGTGATCTTCGACATCCCCGGCCGGGAGTCCCTGCAGCGCGTGCCCACGCTCGAACCGCTGCGCGGCACCAAGGCCCACGTCGGCGAGCTCTTCGACCGCTGCCGCACCGCGGCCGAGCTGGTCGCGGCGCTGACCGGCACCGGGGAGTAGCCGGGGCCCCGGGGCGTCCCGGGGCTCACAGCAGGCCGATGCCGAGCGTCAGCGTGCCCGCGGCCAGCGAGGCGCCGCCCACCGCGGTCAGCCAGATCAGCCGGTTCGGCTTGGTGTCGCGCGGACGCAGCACCGACAGGAAGAAGCCCAGCGGCATCAGGATGGGCGCGGCCACGATGAGCGTGCGCGTCAGCGCCTTCACGCCTTCGGACAGGCTCGCCTGGTCCACGTACACCATCGCGACCAGGCTGAACAGCACCAGGACGCCCGCGTGCGCGTGCCCGGCCCGCCACAGGCCCCTGCGGACGGGGTTGTCCAGATAGCCCGGCTCGTTGCGCATGAGGAAACGCAGCAGCGTCACACCGCCGAACGCGACGCCGGGGACTGTGATGAGGAGCACACCTGCGGTGTGCAGCGACGAAGGCGACATGTCGGGATCTCCTTGTGTAGAGGTGGATCCATTATTGGATAGGAGTGCTATCCAGTCAAGCTGCCAAGATCGCAGGGCGTTCGACGCGAAATGTCGTCCGGTTCGGGGAAGATATGCCTTAGAGGCAGTCCCCCAAGCGGAGGTAGGACATGGCAACCAAGGACACCGGCGGGCAGAAGCAGACCGGCCGGCGTGAGGCCGAAGTTGAGGAGACCGAGGCCTCGGCGGCGCCGGACGTGCAGGAGCGACAGGAGAAGCTCACTGACGATGTCGACGCGATCCTGGACGAAATCGACGAAGTACTCGAAGAGAACGCAGAGGAATTCGTGCGTTCCTATGTGCAAAAGGGTGGCGAGTAGGGCCAGTAGGGCCTTGTCCTCACCGCTCTGACCATGGGGAAGGATGAGCCCCGGCCGATGCGGCCGGGGCTCACTCCTCTGGCACTCAGCCAGGAGTTCGGTCGGGCGCCGTGTAGTCGACCGCCACGCCGAGCAGCCGGACCGGGCGGTCCAGGTCGAAGCGGCCCAGCGCGGCGAGCGCCGCCTCCGTCAGCGCGCCGGCGTCGGCCGTGGGCCCCGGGAGCGTGCACTGCCGGGTACGGGTCAGGAACGGGGTGAAGCGCACCTTGACCGTCACCCGCGCGCAGAGACGCCCCGCCGCCACGGCGTCGCGGGCGACCTGCCCGGCGAGATCGGCCACCTGGCCGGCGACGGCCTCCCGATCGGTGAGGTCACGGGGAAAGGTGATCTCGCGGCTGTGACCGCGGGCCACCCAGGGAGTGGTGTCCACCTCGGCCTCGCCCCTGCCGAGAGCCAGGTAGTGGTACCAGGGGCCGTTCACCGGACCGAAGGCGCGGGCCAGCTCGGCGGGGTCGGCGGCGGCCAGGTCGGCGACCGTGCGCAGGCCGAGCCCGGCGAGTTTCTTCGCCGTCCGGGCGCCGATGCCCCACAGCGCGTCGGTCGGCCGGTCGTTCATCACCTCGGCCCAGTTCTCGCCGGTCAGGCGGTAGACGCCGGCCGGTTTGGCGAAGGCCGAGGCGAGCTTGGCCTGGTGCTTGTTGTCGCCGATGCCGACCGAGCAGCTCAGCGTGGTGCGGTCCAGCACGACCCGCCGCAGGTCGGCCGCCAGCGCCTCGGGGTCGTCGGTCGTGGCGCCGACGAACGCCTCGTCCCAGCCCCAGACCTCCACCAGCACCGGCAGCTCGCGCAGGGCGGCCATGACGCGCTCGGAGGCGGCCTCGTAGGCGGGCGGGTCGCTGGGCAGGAAGACGGCGTCGGGGCAGCGCCGCAGCGCGGTGCGCAGCGGCATGCCGGAGTGCACGCCGTGCGCGCGGGCCTCGTAGGTGGCGGTCGCGGCGACCGTGCGCGGCTGGGCGGGGTCGCCGGAACCGCCCACGACGACGGGCCTGCCGCGCAGCTCGGGATGGCGCAGCAGCTCGACGGCGGCGATGAACTGGTCGAGGTCGACGTGCAGGATCCAGGACCTGGCCATGAGTCCAGTATGCGAGGCGGGGCGCCCCGGGGTCACAGCAGCCGGTCGTCGCGGTAGACCAGGGCGCGGCGCGGCACGGCCCAGCGGGCGGCGCCGAGCGGCGGCTCCTCGCCCTCCGGCACGACGGCCTGGATGAGCGCGTCCGGCGACTCCAGGGTGATGAGGGTGTGGGTGCCCATGTTCTCCAGGACGGAGACGACGCCGGGGAAGGCGTCGGGGCGCTCGGCGGCGGACAGGTCCATGTACTCCGGGCGCACGCCGTACGTCACGGGGGCGTCGTCGTCCGAGGGCAGGCCGTCGGGCAGGGGGCGCAGGGCGCCGGCCACCTTGAGCCCGGAGCCGGTGACCTGGGCGGGCAGCAGGTTCATCGGGGTGGAGCCGATGAAGGAGGCCACGAACGTGGTGGCCGGCCGGTGGAAGATCTCCGCCGGGGTGCCGACCTGGATCATCGAGCCCCTGGACATGACGGCGATACGGTCGGCCAGCGCGAGCGCCTCGGCCTGGTCGTGGGTGACGAACACGGTGGTGACGGCCAGCTCCCGCTGCAGCCGCTTGAGGAAGGTGCGCGCCTCCAGGCGCAGGCGGGCGTCGAGGTTGGACAGCGGCTCGTCGAACAGGAACGCGGCCGGGTGGCAGGCGATCGCGCGGGCCAGCGCCACCCGCTGCTGCTGGCCGCCGGACAGCTCGGACGGACGCCGCAGCAGCAGCTCGGTGAGGCTGAGCCGGGCCGCGACCTCGGCCGCCTTCTCCGTCCGGCGGGCGCGGGGGACCTTCCTGATGCGCAGCGGGTAGGCGATGTTGGCGGTGACGTCCATGTGGGGGAAGATCGCGTAGTCCTGGAAGACCATGGCGACGTCGCGCTCGCCCGGCGGCAGCGCGGTGACGTCCTTGCCGTTGATGGCGACGGTCCCGGAGGTGGGGGTCTCCAGGCCGGCGATGCTGCGCAGGAGGGTGGTCTTGCCGCAGCCGGAGGGGCCGAGCAGGGCGAAGAACTCGCCGTCCTCGACGGTGAGGGCGAGGTCGTCGAGCGCGCGCACGCCCCCGGGGAACACCTTGGTCAGGCCGTGCAGGGAGATCAACGCTTGATTCCTCCGTGGAAGCGGAAACCGTACCGCTGGGAGACGAACAGGTACATCAGCACCACCGGCAGGGAGTACAGCAGCGAGAAGGCGGAGATGAGGTCGAGCCGGGGCGCGCCGCCCTCGGTGTAGAGCGTGTAGAGGATGATCGAGCCGGGCGCCTTCTCGGGGTCGCGCAGCAGGATGAACTGGAACAGGAAGCCGCCCCACACGCTGGCCAGCGCCCACACGGCGATGGTGGCCAGCCCCGGCCGGACGAGCGGGACCACGATGTGCCGCAGGATCTGCAGCGACGAGGCGCCGAAGACCCGGGCCGACTCCTCGTAGGAGGTGGGCGTCTCGTCCATGAAGTCCTTCAGGATGAAGATCGCGGCGGGCAGCAGACCGGCCGAGACCACGAGGACGACGCCGAGATGGGTGTCGATGAGGCCGAGCCGGGTGGCCAGCTCGAAGATCGGCACCATCGCCGCGGTGCCGGTGACCACGGACGACAGCAGCAGGAGCAGGTAGAGCAGCACGTCGCGGCCGGGCAGCCGCACCCGCGACAGTGCGTAGGCGGCCAGCGCCGACAGGACGACGACCAGCACCGCCGCCCCGCCCCCCTGGATGAGTGAGTTGCGGATCGAGCCCAGCGCGTACGGGTTGTCCAGGACGGCGGCGAAGTTGCGCAACGTGAACTCGGGGATCGACGTGGTGATCGTCGGCGTGTCGTCGAAGGGCGCGCTGGCCAGCCAGAGCATGGGCAGCGCGAAGAAGGCCAGGACGACGGCGACGAACACGGTGGCGGCCAGCCGTCCGAGCGTGTGGCGGATCATGCGGGCGGTCCTCCGGCGGCGGCGACCTCCCGCGTGCGGCGACGTCCGCGCAGCAACCGCAGGTAGGCCAGGGCGAAGACGAGGTTGATCAGCAGGATGAGGAAGGAGATGGCGGCGCCGACGCCGAGCTGCCCGTCCTGGAGGGCGACGCGGTAGACGTACACGGGCAGGATCTCCGAGCGGCCCTCGGGCCCGCCGCCGGTCAGCACGAACGGCGTGAAGTCGTTGAACGTCCACAGGCTGATCAGCAGCAGGTTCGTCAGGACGTGCCGCCTGATGGCGGGCAGCACCACGTCGCGCAGCTGCTGCGGCACGCTCGCGCCGGCCAGCCGGGCGGTCTCCAGGTGCGAGGGCGGCACGTTCTCCAGGGCGGCCGAGTAGAGCATCATCGAGAACGCGGTGCCGCGCCACACGTTGAAGACGATGATCGACAGCAGCGGGTAGTCCAGCAGCCAGGCGAACCCCGGCGTGTGCAGCAGGGCGTTGAGCGTGCCGTCGTCGCGGTCGAGCAGCGCGAACCACAACATGCCGACCACGGTGCTGGGCAGGATCCACGACAGCAGCACCGCGCCCTCGACGACCCGGCGCAGCGGGCCGGTGCGCGAGCGCAGGATCCAGGCCAGGGCGAAGCCCAGCCCGGCCTGCCCGACGACGGCCGAGCCGCCGACGTACAGCAGGGTGAGCCACAGCGAGGACAGGAACCGCGGGTCGGCGAGCGCGGCGGTGTAGTTGTCCAGTCCGACGACCTGGGGGTCGGCGGCGGCCAGGCCGGTCAGCCGGTAGTCGGTCAGGCCGAGGTAGATGGTCCACAGGGCCGGGAAGAGCAGGAAGACGCCGATCAGGACCAGGGCGGGCAGGACGAACGCGACCGCCCTGCCCCGGCCCAGCCCGGCGGCGTCAGCCGCCGACGTTGGCCGCGCCACCGACCAGTCCCTCCAGCTTGCTCCGGTACGCCGCGGCCGCCTCGTCGGCGCTCTTCCCGGCCACCACGGCCGCGGTGGCCTCCTGCAGGGCGGTGGAGACCTGCGGGTAGACGGCCAGGCCCGGCCGGTAGGCGGTGATGGGCAGCACCTCGTCGGCGACGAACTTGAGCATGGGGTCGGCGCTCAGCACCTCTTCGTTGACGTCGGTGCGGGCGCTGACGCGGGCCTGCCCGGCCAGCTGCGACTTGGTCGCGGCGGCCGAGTGCATGAAGGCCAGCAGCTCCCAGGCCGCCTTGGGGTTCTTGGAGAAGGGGTTGAGCACGCGGACCGCCCCGCCGGACATGCTGACGAAGTCCTGGCCGCGGATGCCGCCGCCGGGCTGCCTGGCCGGGATCTTGGCGTAGCCCACGACCTGGTCGCGGTCGGGCATGGGGGCGACCCCGGCCTTGGGCTCGATGACCGAGCGCCAGAAGTAGTCGCTCTCGGCCAGGATGGCGATCTTGCCGGCAGCGAACTGCGCGAAGGACTTGTCGCGGCCCTTGGCCTCCTGCTGGAGCTTGGGGTCGCCGAGCCCGCTGCCGCCGTAGACCTGCTGGTAGAAGCCGAGGACGTCCTTGACGGCCTGGGAGGCGCCGGTCCACTTGCCCGAGGCGTAGATCTCCGCCCCGGCGCCGGCCAACAGCGGCAGCACGCCCTGCATGGTGGTGGCCTCGCCCATGGCGGTGCCGGCGTCGATCTGGAGGGGCGTGGGCACCCCCGCGGCCTTGAGCTTGACGCCGGCGTCGATGATCTGCTGCCAGCTGGTCGGCTGCCAGGTCTCTGGCAGCCCGGCCTTCCTGAACAGCGCCTTGTTGTAGAACAGCACGCGGCCGTCGGTGCCCTGGGGCAAGCCGTACTTCTTGCCGTCGAAGATGCCGAGGCCCTGGACGGCCTGCGGGATCTGCGACCAGCCCTCCCACTGCTCGACGCCGGCGCCGCCGACCTCGGTGAGCGGCTTGATGTATCCGGCCTGGGCGAACTCGCCGACCCAGATGCCGTCGAGGTCGATGACGTCGGCCCCGGTCCTGGACTTGAGGTCGAGCGCGATCTTGGTCTTGTACTGCTCGTCGTCCACGCCGTTGCCCTGGAAGAGCACCTTGACGTTCTGGTGGGTCTTCTCGAACTCGGGGATGACCCACTTCTTGATCCAGACGGCGGACTCGGAGTTCTTGCCGCCCTCGATGGAGTTGGCGGTGATGGTGAGGGTGATGCTGCCCCCGGACTGGGTGCCGGAGCCGCAGGAGGTGAGGGCCAGGACGGCTGCGGCCGCGACGAGCGCGGGCCGGCTGGGAAGTCGCAAGTCGGCCTCCTGTTCAGGACGTGCAGACATACCGACAATCGCACGGGGTGTGGCGGGCGTAAAGAAACGATCTGATGAACGGTTCGCCGTGAGCTGATCGTGGGAAGTGCAGACAGCAACGCAACATGAGTAGGGTCGGCCTAGAGACACTGATGTTGGGAGGGAGTCGCGTGGCACCGAACAGGGATCTGCCCGTCGGCCTGGTGGACCAGCTTTTCCGAAACTCAGGGAACTCCTCGTTCACCGAGTTCGTCGGCTCTTACGCGCCCGAGTTGCTGCCGCAGCGTCACCAGGCGCTGGCCACTCCGATCGGCGACCAGGTCCCGCACGCGACCACGATCGTGGCCGCCACCTTCGCCGGCGGCGTGGTGATGGCGGGCGACCGGCGGGCCACGTCGGGGAACATCATCTCGCAGCGTGACATCGAGAAGGTGTTCCGCTCCGACGACTACTCGTGCATGGGCATCGCGGGCACGGCCAGCACCGGCATCGAGATGGCCCGCCTCTACCGCGTGGAGCTGGAGCACTACGAGAAGATGGAGGGCCGCACGCTCTCGGTGGCGGGCAAGGCCAACCGCCTGGCCACCATGATCCGCGGCAACCTCGGCATGGCGATGCAGGGCCTGGTGGTGGTGCCGCTGTTCGCGGCCTACGACCCCGACCGCGACGAGGGCCGCATCTTCAGCTACGACGTGGCGGGCGGCCCCTACGAGCGCGACCGCTACGACGCCATCGGCTCCGGCTCGATCTTCGCCCGCGGCTCGCTGAAGAAGCTCTACCGCGACGGCGCCTCGGCCGACGACATGGTGATGACGGTGATCCAGGCCCTCTACGACGCGGCCGACGACGACTCGGCGACCGGCGGGCCCGACGTGTCGAGGAAGATCTGGCCGATCGTGTCGGTGATCGACGCCGACGGCTTCCGCAGGCTGACCGACCAGCAGGTGGCCGCCAAGGTCGAACAGATGCTGGAGGCCCGGATGATCTCGCCCGACGGCCCCATCGCCCCGCTGCGCTAGAAAGGACCACTGCCCGTGTCCATGCCTTTTGGATATGCGTCCCCTGAGCAGATCATGCGGGACAAGGCCGACTACGCGCGCAAGGGCATCGCGCGGGGCCGGTCGGTCGTCGTGTTGCAGTACGTCGACGGCATCCTGTTCGTGGCGCCCAACCCGTCGCGGGCGCTGCACAAGATCAGCGAGATCTACGACCGCATCGGGTTCGCCGCCGTCGGCCGCTACAACGAGTTCGAGGAGCTGCGCCTCGGCGGCATCCGCTACGCCGACATCAACGGCTACACCTACGACCGCTCCGACGTGACCGGCCGCGGGCTGGCCAACCTCTACGCCTCCAACCTGGGCCGCATCTTCACCGAGTCGATCAAGTCGCTGGAGGTGGAGGTCGTCGTCGCCGAGGTCGGCGACACGCCCGACGGCGACGCCATCTACCGGCTGACCTTCGACGGCTCGGTGTTCGACGAGCACGGCTTCGCGGCCATGGGCGGCCAGGCCGACGCCGTGGCCGGGCGGCTGAAGGAGCGCTACCGCGAGTCGATGTCGCTGGCCGACGCCCTTGAGGTGGCGCTGGCCGCGCTCACCGAGCCGGGCGGCGAGCGGCCGCCGGTCACCCAGCTGGAGGTCGCGGTGCTCGACCGCAACCGCGAGCACCGCAAGTTCCTGCGGCTGACGGGCGCGCGGCTGGAGCGCCTGCTCGCCCAGACGACGACGTCCGCCACGCAACCCGCCACGCCGCCCGAGGCACCGCCGACCGGGCCCGCCGCGGAGTCGTCCGAGACGACGCCTGAGACTCCGCCCGCCACCCCGCCCGCCACCCCGCCCACCGCGCCGCCGACCGGTCCGCCCACGGGCCCCGAAGGCCCGGAAGCCCGGTTCCACCTTTTTCGGGCTATGCCGCCTTTCGCCGCTTTCGCCAGGCGGACAGGCC
>NZ_JBSGCE010000126.1:0-14355 GCF_053601695.1 Nonomuraea sp. NPDC004702 | reverse complement strand
GCTGCCCGGTGTGCTCGGCAGGGGGAGGATCAGATTCGGACCTTACCGTCACGGACGAGGCTCCGTTCTCTCGGTTCTTCCGTTCGCCGTCGGCGTCCCTTCTCGCCCGGGTGGCGATGGCGTGCGCGTGATCGTGGCTGTGGTTTGCCGATCTGCCGGATGTGACGAGATGCCGCTGCTCCTTGGGCGGTTCCCGCCAGTTGGCAGGCGGGACGCGGCTCCAGCTGAACGCCGCTGCTCTGCGGTCCGGTTCACGCGGCACCGACTCGCCGGTGGACGAGTCCTGGTGATACCCGGGCGTGCGGTGGCCTGTCGTCGGTAGGGTGCCTGCACTGGTGAGCGTGGAGGGACTGGAGGTTCACCAGTTCGTCCATCAGCGGAAGGTGTCCGATGCCTGGCAGGCAGCTTGACCCGCGACTCGTCGTTCGTGACCTCGTGCAGGCCGTCGCGCCGTATGACGAGCGTGAGTCGGCCGATCAGAGGTGGATGCTCGATTGGATCGATGGCGGGCATCCGCTGTTTCGGACCGCTAAACCGGCGACTCCGCATCGGCATCTCGCGGTCTACGCGGCGCTCGTGGACGAGGCGGCCAGCTCGCTGATGCTGGTGGATCATGCCAAGGCCAAGGCATGGTTGATGCCCGGCGGTCACGTGGATCTCGACGAGAACCCACGGGTCACGGTGGTCCGGGAGCTGGAGGAGGAATTGAGCATCGCCCCGCCGTTCCACCCGCGGTTCGGCGCGGATCCGTTCTTTCTGACGGTGACCGAGACGCGTCCGCCGCACGTCCACACCGATGTGACGCTGTGGTTCGTCTTCTCGGCCAGCCAGACGGCGGAGATCGTTCCTGATCCAGTGGAGTTCTCGGCGTGCCGTTGGTTCCCTCTCGACAGCGCGACAGGGTGGGCTGGGGACTTCGATCCGCAGATGCATCGCTTCATGGCCAAGCTCACCAGCGCGCTGGAGATGGTTGCCGTCCACTAGCCGAGCTGGTGCGGCTGGAGGTCGGCGAGGGTTGGCAGCGGCCCGTGCGGGGTCCGGCCGCACCAGAGACTGCCCGCTCTGCACGCAAACGCGGCGGCCTGTTCGGCGGCCACTTCTTGGCTCAGCGCGTGGATCAGAGCGGCGCTGAACGCCGATCCGGCTCCTTGCACTTGAGGGACGGCCACCGGCGGGGCCGGGACGGCGAAGGCTTCGCTGGCGTGGGTGCGGCCGATCGCGCCGTTGCGACCCACGGTGACGACGGCGAGGTCGGCGACGCCGAGCTCGGCCAGCTCGTCCAGCGTCTGCTCGGCTTGGGCCGGGTGGCGCTCATCGGCGTTAGTCTGCAGGACGCCGACGCGTCCGTGCGGCTGGACGGCCGCTTGGAGCCAGGGCGGGGCGGGTGATCCGCCGAGGTTCACCACGACGCGCTGTCGGGCGCGTAGGGCGGCGTCCAGCAGGCGGCGGGGTGTGTCGCCCAGGACCTCGTAGCAGTCGAGGTAGACGGTCGGCGCGGCGGCGAAGGCGCGCGGGTCGATGCCGTCGAGCTCATCGGTGATGCCCTTGAGCCCGGAAAACCACGTCCGGTTCCCAGCTTGGTCGGCGATGACGGTGTTGACCCGGGTGCGCGCGGCGGTGCCGGGCGCGGGGTGGTGGCGCACACCCCAGCTGTGGAGACGCGCGGTAATGGCGTAGCCGTCGGGGTCGTTGGCGACCGGGTTGCTGAACAGGGCGGCCGGATGGCCGAGCGCGGTGAGCATGCCCGCGATCAGCGGCCCGTCGCCGGCCATGAACCGGTCGGTGGCTTGGACCTCGACCCCATAGTCGAGCTTCGGGTAGTCCTCGACGTGCAAGGTGTGGGTGGCGGCCAGGTAGCTGAAGCAGTGCACCGCAGCGGGGTTCACGCGGGGTGGCCCAGGGTGAAGGTGGCGAGCAGGGCGGCGTGGTCGGTGAAGCGCCTGGTACGGGGGGTGTGGTCGTAGGAGCAGGTCAGGAGGGTGCCGGTGGCGGGGGTGGCGAACAGGTGGTCCAGGCGCTGGGCGCCGTAGCGGTCGCTGATCCAGCTGTGGTCACGGGCGTCGGGATGGGCTTGGCGGAAGGCGTCGGTCAGGCCGAGGTGCTGTAGCTCGGTGTAGAAGGCGTAGTCGTGTTCTTCGAAGGAAGCCAGGGGCGGCTGGTGGCTGGGTTCGACGACGTTGAGGTCACCGGTGAGCAGGAGCCGCGGGCGAAGGGCGGTCTGGAGGTATTCGAGGAACGTCTTTTGGAAGGCGCGGCGCCGGTCGCTGCTGTCGGTGGTCATGCCGTTGGTGGGCCCGTAGAGGCCGACGATGCGGATCCGCTGGCCGTCGTGTTCGATGTCGACGGTGACGGCGCGGGGGTCGCCCGGCCCGTCGACGGGTGTCTGAGGCAGGCCGCGGGTGGCGACCACGGTGAAGTAGGAGCCGCCGGCCCAGCCCGGCGGGAGGCAGACCTCGAAGCCTTCGGCGGTCAGCCCGCTGATGATCAGCTTGGCGCCGTCGGAGACCTTGAGCTCGGTCAGGACCAGCACGTTGCCGCGTCCTGCCAGCAGCCAGGCGAGCGTCCGCTGGGCGCGCTGCGCGCTGGGGTTGTTGACGTTGAGGGCGCACACACGCAGCTCGCCCGGTGCTGGCGGGGGGGCGTCGGGTTCGGCGTCGATGCCGCCGAACAGCGCCCCTTGGATGACGTTGTCGGGCATTTACCGCTCCTGGGTCTCGGTGAGGCCGGTCAGGTGCTTGACGCGGCGGATGGTGTCGGCGAGCTGGGCGGGGTTCATCCGCTTGGCCGACCGCTCCCACGATGTTTCGTTGGCCGCGCCGTAGACCCAGAAGCTGGTGCCTGTCTCGGTGTCGAGGATGAGGAAGCGGTCGCGGGTGGCGGGGCCGCGCACGAGGATGGAGATGGTGTCGGCGTCGGCTTGGACGGTGTGGACGGTGGTGTGGTCTAGGGCGTAGCTGGATCCGGGGCGTTCGTGGCGGACCAGGATCGGGGTAAGGGTGCGGGGGTCGGTGTTCGGGCCGAAGTTGGTGTCGGCGCCGAAGACGCGGTGCAGATATTGGCCGCGGTAGATGCCGGAGAAGAACGACCAGCGGTGATGATGGGGCCGGTCGTAGTAGCCGCCGCGGTACAGGTGCAGCCGGATGCGGATGTCGCCGTCGGCGTACAGGACGAGTTTGTCGAGAAAGTCGTAGCGTTCGCACATGTCGGCCAGGGTGGGGTCGTTGGGGATCGCGTCCAGCAGGGCGGCGAGCAGGCCGGGTTGGGTGGTGATGGTGTCGTAGACGGGCTGGCAGCCGTTCAGGATGGCGCCGGTGTCGTTCCAGTCGAGGCTGGCCAGGTCGCGGAAGGCGGGGGGCGTGGTGGTGATCATCGCTGGTCTCCCGTTCCGTAGGGGGATGCGTTCATGATGCGCTTGAGGTGGGGGTGCAGGCGATAGAACTGCCTGGCCAGGTGCGGGGGCTGGGGGTGGCCATCGGGGAGGCGGCCCTTCGTGACGATGTGGGCGGTGACGGCGGCCAGGAGAGTGAGTTGGGTGTCCTTCACCCGCTGGCGCAGGGTCGGCGGGGGCGCGAGGGGGACGGGCCGGGTGAGCAGAACAGGGCCGGTGTCGACGCCGGCATTCACCTGGTGGATGGTGCAGATGATCGGGTCGTTGTTGAGCAGGGCCCAGGCGACGGCGTCCATGCCGCGGTAAGTGGGCAGTGCCCCGTTGTGCGCGTTGAGGGTACCGATCGTCGGGATGGCCAGGATCTCGGCGGGGACGATCGGCATGCCGAGCAGGATGAGCAGGTCTGGCTGCCACCGGGTCAGGGCGGCCGCGGCATCCGGCCAGCTGGTGACGTGCGCCTGGGGGGCTGGAACATCGGGCGCTGGGCCAGGCGGATGTGGGGGAGTGGGCGGGTACCAGGCGCTGTCGTAGGCGGAGGGCGCCGCCTGCTCGGGCGGTGAGCCGTACCAGCAGACCGCTGAGGCCTCGACGCCAAGGTCTCGCAGGTGGGTGAAGAGCGCCGGTGGGCTGCTGGATCCGGCTCCGGCCAGGATTACGGTCGTCAGCCGGCCGGAGGCGGAAGTCCCGAGGAGCTCGCCGGCCGGTTCTGACAGGGGAGGCTCGGATGGGGCCGGTGCCGGCGTGGGCGGCAGGACGCGATGGGAGAGGCGATTGGCCAGCTCGGCGCAGGCATCGTCCACCAGGGCGGCGACGGCCCGGATGTCCGGCAGGAGATCCGGTGTGCTCCACTGGTCAGCGCGGTGGCGCGTCCAGACGGTGCCCAGGAGCTTGCAGGCCGCGTTGAGGAATCGGAGGTCGCCGCTTGCGGCGCTGACGCCGAGCCAGTGGCGGGCGAGCAGCAGCCACGCCTTGGCCCCGGCCGGGGTTAGGGCGCGGGAGCGGGATTCGATTGGTGGCCGCCACAGCGGGGAGGTCTCGAAGCGGTGCAGCAGCTCCGCGTCGCGGTCGCGGACCGGGGCCGCCGCGGTGGGCGTGTTGCTAGCGCCTGCCGTGGCAGCCGCGCTGCCTGGTGGTGCGCTGGGCAGCGTGTCGGGCATGGTGTCGTGGGGCATGGTTGGTGCGTTGGGGCCAATTTGCCACCACTGGTCGGCCAGTGCCGCTTCGGCGAGCCCGGCGACCGGTTCCGGGGCTGCCGGGTGGCCGGTGCGGGGGAGTTCGGCGAGTATGCGGGCGGGGGTGAAGTCGGCGTCGACCACCTCGGCTGCCTCGACCACCGGTGGCCGGCTCCCGGCGGCGTCCGCGGCGGTGCCAGCGCCGGGGCCAGCGCCGGGGCCAGCGCCGGCGCCGAGGCCGGCGTTGGTGCCGGGATAGGCGGTCATCGGGTCACGTGCTCGCTGACCTTGGCCAACGCGGTGAGGTAGCCGTCCAGCAGTTCCTCATCGCCGGGGTACCCCCAGGCGGGGATCTTGATGAAGGTGTCTTGGAAGGCGGTGACGCCGGGCAGCTCGATGAGGTCGATGGGGGCCGGTGTCCAGGGGGCGTAGGGGTCGCGTCGGGCGAACAGCGGTTCGGCGGAGATGTCGCGGGTGGAGCCGGGCGCGTCGACCTCCAGGGCGCCTTCGGCGACGCACAATCGGACGAACTCATCGCGGGTCACGCTGGCTTGGCCGGGGTGGAAGCGCAGCCCGAGGACGTACAGGCCGTGGGCGCCGCGCTCAGGCGCCACAATGGGGGAGATGACGGGGTTGCCGGCCAGGGTCTTGGTGAGGGTGTCGAGGTTGTGGCGGCGGTGGGCCTCGATGTGGGCGGCGCGGCCGAGTTGATGGACGCCGATGGCGGCACCGAGCGTGGTCATCCGTTCTTTGAGGCCCATGCCGGTGAAGGCGAACGGGTAGTGGGCGGCGCCGGGATCGATCTCGGCGCGGGAGCGCTTGTTGTAATGGGCGTACAGGACGGCCAGCTCGCGCATGCGCGGGTCGCGGGCCACGAGGAGGCCGCCTTCTCCGGTGGTGATGGCCTTTTGGTTGGTGGAGAAGACGGCCAGGTCGCCCCAGGTGCCGACGGGACGGTCGTCCCAGCGGGCGAAGTGGGCGTGGGAGCAATCTTCCAGCAGGGCCAGGTCGTGCGCGGCGCAGAAGGCGGCGATCTCGTCCATCGGGCACGGGATGCCCCACATGTGGGTGACGATCACGGCTTTCACGTTAGGGCGCGTCCGCTCGGCCAGGCTAGGGACGGTCACGTTCCCGGTGGCGGGATCGGCGTCGCAGAAGATGACCTCGATGCCGTCGAACGCGTATGGGCTGGCGGTGGCCAGGAAGGTGTAGGCGGGGGCGAGGATCGCGTCGCCGGGGCGCAGGCCGAGAACGCGGCTCGTGGCGTGGATGGCGGCGGTCCCGGAAGCCATCGACACGACCTGATCGGCCTCGACGCCGAGGAAGGCGGCGAAGGCCCGCTCGTACTCGCCGATGACGCCGCTGGCGTCGCGGTCGGACAAGGAGCGGTGGGCTTGGTCGAGGATCGCCTTCTCCAGGGATGCGTCGATGATGGGCCACTGATAGTGCGGCTTGGGCGTTCGCAGGGTCGGGGGACCGCCGTACGCGGCCAGCGCGTTCATGGTCACAGAGGCTCTCCTTCTCTTCGTCGCAGTGGGGCGATCAGGGGCCGCAGCAGGTCGACGGTGTCGGCGACGGGCGCGGCCGCATCCAGGTCCAGGACCGGCCAGTCGTGTTGGTCGGCGTAGGCGAGCAGGTTCTTCAGCCCGTCATGCTGGTAGATGATGAATGCCTGGCGGCCGTAGTCGCTCACGCCGGCGTGCATGCCCATTTCGCGGGGTTGGAAGGCGCCGCGCCGGTCGAACAAGGCGCCGAGGTCGGCGGTGAGCACGATCACCGCGTCCGGGCCCGTGATCCGTCCGAAGATCACGTCGAGGTCGGGCTGGGTCCAGCCCTGCAGCAGGAGCTTAGAGAAGAACTTGAACCACCAGCCATCCATGATCACGTCGTGGCCGGCGGCGAGGACGGGGTCCACCACAGCGGTGCGCAGCGCGGTGTACCAGGAAGCCTGCAAGGTGACCCAGAACCCGTCGGGCAGGTCGGGGGCGTCGCCGGAATGCCACAGCATGGTGGCCAGCTGGGTCATCAGGGCGCGGGCGTAGGAGGAGGTCTGGCTGATCTGTCGGCGCGGCACGAACACCAGCCGCGCGCCTGCCGCGGCCACCGGTACGGTTCCGGCGACCTGGTCGACAGCGCTCAGGTTGACGGTGTTCTCATAGGTGACATCGGCGAGGTTCTGGGCCAGGGTCGTCTTGCCGATCCCGTCTGGGCCCTCTAAAACGATCAGCCGCCCCGGCCGCTCCCGCCGTTCTGCCATGGTGCTCTGGTCCCCTTCCGGTGAGTGTGCGTGGTGCTGGCTCGATCTTCGCCTCGTGCCGCTAAGTTCGTCCGGGCTTTCGTGCGTTGTGACCGATCCCGGTCAGGTGCCGCAGGCGTCGGCGGCGTTGATGAGCCGCCACCCGACCTCGGCGAGCCAGCGCCGGTGCTCGGCGCGCAGGAGGCCGGCGTTGCTGGGCGACAGCAGCGCCAAGGCCTGGCCGATGGGGAAGGTGAGAGCGCTTTGGAGGCGGTCAAGTTGGTCGTCCATCAGCGCGCGTAGCGCCTGCTCGCTCAGCTCCAGGCCGGGGCCGGCGTGGTCAATGAGGTCGAGCATGGCGGTGAGCAGCGTGTAGGCGGCTGCGCGGATGGTGACCCGGGCAGCGTGCAGGACGGCCCGTTGCGGCCCGTCCACGATCTTCTCCAGGCTTTTGAGGGTGTAGTCGAGGGCGAAGGTGCGATCCACCCACATCTGGGCGTGGATGGAGCAGGCGCCGATGCGCTGGTCGGCGAAGCGCGCCTCGACCCGGCCCATGCTGGGGTCGATCGCCCCAGTCAGCCCGTGCGCGGTCGCCGAGTGGGTGTAGGCCGCGCCGATCAGGCACTCCATCGTGACCAGCATGTAGGAGATGCCGGTGTGGAAGGGCCGGCCAGTCGTGTGCGCGGCTACCCAGGCCGGGTCGCGGACCCCGTCGACGATTTCCTCCACGCTCAGATGTGGCTGCGGGGCCAGCAGCAGGTCGGTCCGGCCCTGGAAGGCGTGGGTGGCGCGCAGCTCCTCCAGGTTCATCAGCTGGTCGAAGGTGATGTAGGTGAAGCGGGTCGGGACGCCGAGCGCGCTCAGGGTGCGGATCGCCAGTGCGTTCTGCTCGCCGGTGGTGTCCTTGTTGAACCGGGCCAGGATGGAGTCGACGCCGGATTCCACACCGAACAGCATCCGGCGCAGCCCCAGTTCGTTCAGGCGCCGCCACATCCGGGCCCGCTCCACGTGCCAGTCGCGCTCCTCCTCCGGGCGGATGACTTGATCGATGCGGCAGGAGGACTCCCAGGCGAAGCCCGCGCCGTGCAGCAGACCAGCCAGCTCCAGGCCGCGGGCCACCGCGTCGCAGTCGCGGCCGAAGAACTCCTCATCGACCAGGTAGAGGGTCTTGGAGGTGTCCGGGTGGCGGTCGAAGGTGCGGGTGAGCTCGGGCAGCACGACGGCGAGCTGCTGGGCCGAGCCCGCGGCCCACAGCCCCTTGTGGCTGCGCGGGCAGAAGCTGCACGCCGAGGTACAGCCACGAGAGGCCTCCGCCTGGGCGACCCCGTGGCACTCCAGGGTGCGCTCCAGCAGGTCGAGTTCGGGCAGGAAATCGAGCAGGTGGGCGTTGGGCACCTTGGCGGTGCGCCGCCGTGATCGCACAGCCAGGGCACCGCCGCGCGCGGCGCCGCTAAAGCCTAGACCCGGGATCTCGGCCAGCGTCAGATCGCCGTGATAATGGCCAAGGGTGTCGGCGATCGTCGTCTCACCGGCGCCGCGGGCGATCAGCAACCGGGGGTACCTTTCGAGCAGGAGCGCTTCGTTGCGGACGGTGAGGCTGCCCCCGGCCAGCACCAGCGGCGGCCGCGGTAAGGCGTACAGGTGGTCGAGCAAAGCGATCATCAGGTCATGCTGGCCGAACGTCGCCGACACCCCGACGATGTCGGGCTCGGTGGCGGCGATCGCCGCGAGCAGGTCCGCGAAGCTCACCTTCAGCTGCATGTCCACCAGGGTGATCTGGCCGAGCAGCGTGCGGCGGGCCGCCCGCGCCAGATCGGAGATCGCCAGCGGGAAGCGCGGCAGCGGGAACCACTCCGGGTGATACAGCGAGGCCAGCAACACGCGCGGCCGCCGCAGCCGCTCGGCGCCCTCCACGCTGAGATGTCCGCCGGACAGCCACGCCTCCGGCTGGTTGATCACGAGTCGCCCGGCCGTCCAGGCGGGCCAGTCGCGTTCGGTGTGAGGACGGCCCTCCAGGTCGGCGAACGTCCAGCCCCCCAGGTCCGGCGCGCGCTCGGCGATCAGCAGCCGCTGGTCGAGGGTCCCGGTCACACTGACCTTCCCCGGCACGATCGCGGTGAGGGCGTCGCGCAGCTCGTTCGGCCGGGCGGCCGGGATGCGCAGCAGCCCTTCGCGCTGGTTTCGACTCAGCCGCCGACCGTAGGCGTGCTCCACCGCGGTGATCAGCCTGCCGCCCCAGGCCTCGTCGACGATGGCCGTGCGCAGGTGGGCGATGGTCGTGGTCATCAGCTCGCTCCTGTCCTCAATCGGACTCCCGCAGGCCAGCACACGCCGTCACACGGAGACCGCCAAGAGGCGCGGACGGACCCGGACTCATCGACACCAGTCCAACCCCACCTGCCTGGAACGGCCCGCCACCGGGCGATCACCTCGCTACACTGCTCGGACAGTCTCGGACAGATGCACACCCTCGATGAGGAACTCGTGTCGCCTCTAGACGATCTCGACCCCACCCAGGCGCACACCGCGGCCGACCTCGCGGCATGCCTGCGCCGCGCGCGACTGCTGGCGGGTAACCCGTCCCTGCGGGAGCTGGAACAGCGCGCACGCCGCCAGGGGCGCAGCCTTCCCCGCAGCACCTCCGGCGACATGCTCAGCGGCCGGCGCCTGCCCCGCCAGCAGCTGATGCTCACCTTCTTGCGTGCCTGCGGGATCAACCCCGGGCAGGACCCACGCTGGCTTGTGGCCTGGAACCGGCTAGCCACGCTCGCCGCCGCGACACCGGAACACCGGCCGCTGAGCCAGGACATCCTGGCCGATGTCCGGGCCGCCGGCCTGACCCGCATCGGCACGACCTATCTCACCGACATGCAGTGGAGCGCGCTGTTCGCCGACGCGCGTGAGCTGGACGTCTACATGGCCTACGGGCAGACCTGGGCCCGGATGCACGCCCGCGACCTGGCCCGCCTGGCCGCCCGGCCCGGCGCCCACATCCGCGTGGTGCTGGCCGACCCCGACGACCCGCTCACCGTCGCGGTGCTGACCGACCGTTTCGACCTGTCCACCGAGGAACTCCAGCGGCGCATCGTCGCCACCGCGGCCGACTACGCCGCGCTGCGCAGCCGGAGCGGGGCGACCATCGAGATCTGCTACCGGCCCGGCGATCGCATGTTCTCCTTCTACCGGCTCGACGACACCGCCGTGCTCGGCCTCTACAGCCACGCCCGCACCCGGGCCGCCAGCGTCCCCGTCTTCGTGTGCGAACGACCCGGGCAGCTGTACGACTTCATCACCGAGGAGTGGCAAGCCATCCTCCGCGACAGCCGCCCGGCGTGAACTCGCCGCCCGGACTCGGATTGGGGCAACCACCCTCGCGTCACGACCCGCCGCGCGCATGATGGAGACTCCTCGCCCCGCTGTCGCTCGAGAGGCATTGCCGATGACCTCGCACCCGCTGCCAGGCCGCACTCTCGGCCGCACCGGCATCACCGTCCCCGCCCTCGGCGTCGGCTGCTGGGCGATCGGCGGCCCCGACCACAACCTCGGCATGCCGATGGGCTGGGCTACCGGTGCCGACCAGGCGGCCGCCATCGCCGGCCTGGAGACGGCATGGGAACTGGGCGCCCGGCTGTTCGACACCGCCGACGTCTACGGCCACGGCCTGTCCGAACGACGGCTCGGACAGTTGCTCGCCCAGGTCCCCCGCGAGCAGATCGTCGTGTCCTCCAAGGTCGGCTACTTCGCCGGCACCGCCGCCCACGGCTTCGACCCCGCCCACATGCGCCGCCAGCTCGGGCAAAGCCTCGACAACCTCGGCACCGACCACCTGGACATCTACGGGCTGCACCACCACGACTTCGGCGAGGGTGACCGGTGGCTGCAGCCCGCGATCGAAGCGATGCATGCCTTCAAGGCCGAAGGCCTCATTCGCGCGATTGGCCTGCGCGGCCCGCATCGCTTCGCCCCCGACCGGCTGTCCACCCCGCCAGGGCTGCGCGGAGACAAGATCGCCCGCTTCCGGGCCCTGTTCGACCAGGTCCAGCCCGATGTCCTCGCCGTGCGCGACAACCTGCTGACCCCAGCTGCCAGCTCCGCGGGCATCTTCTCCTTCGCCGACCAGCACGGCTGCGGCGTTCTCATCAACAAGCCTCTCGGCCAGGGGCTCCTGACCCGCTCCTACCGGCCCGGACAGCCGCCCCGCTTCGCCGACGGCGACCACCGGGCCCGCAAGCGGTGGTTCACCGCGCCCGCCCTGGCCGTCCTGGATGGTGCGCTGGCGGATCTCCAGCGCACCATCGCGCCTGAGCGGCAAGATCTACTCGCCCTCGCCTTGTGGTCCTGCCTCAACCGCACCCGCAACGCCGTCGTCTTGGCCGGCTTCACCAACCCCGCCCAGATCCAGGCCAATATCGCCGCGATCAGCCGGGTGCCTTCCCCCGCCGATCTCGCTCACGCTCGCATGGTCATCTCGGGGGCGCAGCAGCGCCTTGACGCCACCGGCTACGTGTTTCTCGACGAGTAGGCCATGCGGGAAGCGGGGCCGTTGTTGAAACGGCTAACTGAGGTGATCTCAGCGAAATGCGAGCAGGTAGTCGCGCTCGAAATGATTGAGGACGAGCGCTGGGCGGGCGAGACCGCCGATTTCGCTGGAGCTGACGGTGACGTGCTGGGGTGTGCCAGTGGCCTTCGAGCAGGGGGAATCCACGTTCGCCGGACATCTCGGGGCGCGTAGGAGCCGGTGAGCCTGGTTGTCCGGGCTGAGGACCAGGTTGTCGTTGGGCTGCTTGATCGGCGCGTTAACGCTAATTTCGCCGCAGTCGTAGCCGCTGTCGGCCAGAGTGGCACCGCGTGCGGCTGAGGCGTGCAGCGCGCCCGGCACAGGCACATGTGTGGCGGCGGTAGTCGGGTTATGGACGGAGCTGGGTTCGGTCTCGGCGATCCATGGGGCAGCCCGCATGGTGCCGACAAGGCTTGGAGGGTCGCCGGCATTATCCGCAACGGCCATATGGTTGACCAGTTCGACCCCCATCTTGATGTCGGGCTGAACTAGCATGGATCAATAGGTGCCACGCATTGCGTGTCCACGCCGACACAAGGGGCGTGGCGCTTTGAACATCAGTTATGAGAATGACTCTACGGGAGTAGCATTTCGGCGATAGCGGGGATATGCTGGCATCTACAATGGACAACTCGGATCAAACGCTGCCAACTACGATCAGCTACTATGACGCCAACGCCGCAGAATACGCGGCGCGATACGCAGATGTAGATCTGAGAGACGGCAGGCAAACGCTGCTCGATCTCATGCCTGACGATTCTCGGCTGATACTAGACCTAGGGTGCGGCCCTGGCCGCGACCTAGCCCTTTTTCAGGCAACCGTGATCGGCATCGACTTGTCGGCGGGTCTCCTCCGGGAGGCTCGTCAGGGCACCGAAGCACCACTTATCCGTGGCGACTACCGTGCACTGCCGTTCAAAGACGCCCGCTTCGGAGGCGTATGGGCGTGCGCGTCTCTCCTTCACGTTCCTGCGGGTGAAGCCGAGCAGGTATTGCGCGGTGTCCTCCGCACACTCGTTCCCGGAGGGGCGATCTTCCTGTCCGTCCAACAAGGTGTGGGGCATGAGTGGAGAGATGGGCGCTGGTTCCAGTTCTATTCCATTCCTCAAATAAGTGAGATGCTGACGCGAGCAGGCTTCATCGAAGTCAACGTGAAAGCGGACGGCGAACGGTGGATTAATGCTCACGCTACGAGAGCTGTCGGTAGACCGGCATTTGCTCGAGACTTACTCGCTGCAACTGAAGCTTGAGAGGATTCCTGCAGTTGAGAAGGCGGTACTGGTCATTTCGGATATGCAGACGCTCTATCACGGCGGCTGGGCGCAAGAGAATGCCATTGATTTAGCGTTAAATTTGAGGCTGACCTCTGGTGAAGGTGTGCGATGACGTGGACGCCCCGGAGATCTCGCAGTGGCATATGGGCAGAGCCGGCGAGTACGCCGGCACTATGCAAAAAGCGTTCGACATCAAAAGGTATTTCACCGTGTCTCGCGCGTATGCAGGACAAAGAGTGATTTGACGAGTTGACCTGCACGTAACGGGCAGCAGCGGAGCTCGCGCGGGACGCGCCAGTTCTTCAGGACGGCATTCGCACGTTCGCCGGGTGCGCCGAGCCTGGCGTAGGCGGAGATGGCTGTCTTCTGGGACTGCGGCTTGTCACGGCCTGTGTAGGGGACGAGTACCTTGAGCTTTCATTCAATTTCCGCAGGTCAGGAGGGCTGGCCGGCGAAGATGGACCCTGTGGTCTGCGCCCAGGCCCAGGCCTCCGGCAGCCGAGCCGGATCGGTAGATGCGCCATCAGTCCTGCTCAGGAGAGCTGGGGAGGGAGGATGAAAAAAGCTCATTGCATCAACGGATGCAACCATTCCTGGCACCACCTCTAAGCCGGTGCTCTACGAGCCCCAGCCAGAGCAAGATCAAGAAGTGGTGCTCAAACGCGTGAATACGACGCACCCCAACAATCAGTCACTGGCGCTCAAGGCCATGACGAAATGGTGCTCGTTCTCACGTTCATGGCCAAGGCGCGGACCTTCGGCGTCAACGGAGAGGTCGCATACCAGCGCTCGACCCATTCCACCCAGGCGGTTGAGGTCCCTTCGATCGCGAACGGGCCGGGGCTGTGGACGGGCGCGGGCGGCGGGTCCACGAAGCCGAGAGCGGCCACGGCCCGATGGACTCCGTGCAGCGCGTCCCGCGCCGAGACTGCGCAGGCTTCGTAGGAGCCGGTTATAGGTGTGGTTGTCCGGGCTGAGGATCTGGTTTCCTTCGGGCCGCCTGCTCGGCGTGTGGATGCCGACTCCGGCGCCGTCATAGTCGCTGTCGGCGAGGGCGGGCAGGCCACGTGTGGCTGCGGCGTACAGCGCGGCCAGCACCTGGGCTCGGGCGGCGCTGAGGTCGTGAACGGAGCCGGGTTCGGCCTCGGCGATCCACAACGGCAGCCCGCCTGGTGAGGAGAGTACTCGCGGGTTGCCGGCGTGCTGGCGGGCTTTGCCGGAGTACCAGACGTCGATGGATTCGCCCTTGAGGCTGGTGGTCCGCTCGGCGCGGCGGTCGATGGGGATCAGGGTGCCGTCCAGGATGACGAACGCCAGTCCTTCGGTGTGGGCGCGGTCCAGAGCTTCGGAGGGATCTGGGGCTTGAGCCGCGAGAACCTCGATTCCCTCGTGGATGTGGCGGTAGGCGGTGGCTCGGGAGACGCGGTGATCGCGGCCGAGCTTGGGGATGTCGTGCTCACCGCGGAACCAGCGCACCACCATGACCGCATGCCGGAACGGGCTCAAGACCCGGCTGTCTTTCGGGGTGCCACGCGGGCGGCGTTCTTCGTGCGGGAGGCGGGCGACGTACCGAACGAGTGCGCGGGAGACGTCGAGCGTGGCACGATGAGCAATCACGTGGAGCCTTCCGGCTGGTTGAGAGCTCTTTCACCGGGGGCTCCACGCTTGTTTCCCGGCCTTCGGCGGCTCCTCCCGAAAGGCCCAGCGCGCCGGAGCTGAACACCAGC
>NZ_JBSGCE010000125.1:0-14634 GCF_053601695.1 Nonomuraea sp. NPDC004702 | reverse complement strand
GGGCGCGATGCTGGCGCTGTCGTGGCAGGTCACGCTGGTCGCGCTGGTGCTGCTGCCGATCTTCATCGTGCCCGCCAAGTACGTCGGCCCCGGCGCGCGGGCGCAACTGCTGCGGGACGAGCTGGCGCTGATCGAGGCTGCGCGCGGGAATGGGCGGTCATGGGATGAGATCGGGACGCTGCTCGGCGTGCCGGTGGCCACCGCGAAGGAGCGTCCGGCGACGATCCGGCGTGCCATGGAGGACCTGAACCGGCTCGACGCCAGCTCGTTCGCTATCCGGTGACACCATTGCCGGACGGAAACCACCATAAGCACTTTTGACTCATTTTCTACCGAATAGGGGTTTTGTCCGGCTTAAGGGGCCGATAGAAACCGGACGTGGCCACCCTCCCCGACCAGCACGAACGCGCCCACTCGCCGGTGCGGGCCCCGATCCAGCCGATGCTGGCCAAGGCCATGGACCACATCCCCTCAGGGCCCGCCGGCACCTGGACGTATGAGCCCAAGCTGGATGGTTTTCGCGGCCTTGTCCTGGTCGACGGCGACCGTGGCGTGCAGCTGCACTCCCGGCGCGGCGCCCGTCTCAACGAGACGTTCCCCGAAATCGTCTGGTCGGCATTCGATCACCTCCCCGCCGGTACGGTGCTGGATGGTGAGATCGTCCGATGGGCGACGTCCGGTCGGCTCGACTTCACGGCGCTGCACCGCAGGAACATCGCCGGGCGCCGCCGCGCAGCCTCCCTGGCCATCACCGAACCCTGTCACTTCGCCGCCTTCGACATACTTTGCATGCGTGGCCGGGACGTGACGGGACTGCCGCTGCGCGAGCGTCGAGCTCTGCTGGAGGAGCTGTTCGCGCCCATCCCGGCCGCCGGCGTGCTCGCCCTCGGCATGCACACCACCGACGAGGCCGAGGCGCGGACCTGGTACGAGACCTTGCACGTGGCTGGAGTGGAGGGGCTGGTCTGCAAGCCCTCCCGTTCCACCTACGACGGCGGCGTCCGAGGGTGGGGGAAGGTCAAACGCAGGACAAGCGCGGACGCCGTCGTGGGCGGCTACGTCGGCTCACCGCGGCGGCCAAGCCGGTTGCTGCTGGGCCGGTACGACGCCGGCGGACGGCTCCGCGTCGTCGGCCGCACCACCCAGCTGTCCAAGCAAGCCGCGGCCGAGGTCGCGCCGCTGCTCACACCGGCCGCGGCTGGCCACCCGTGGCCTCGGACACTGCCGCCCGGCTGGGTGTCCAGCCCGTACGGCCAGCGTGACCCCATCGCCTATACCCAGGTCCAGCCGACGTTGGTGGTGGAGGTCCTGGTGGACACGGCTCAGGACTGTCACCGACACCGGCACGCCGTCCGGTACCAGCGGCCTCGCACTGATCTTGACCCAGCAGCTGTGGTGGAAGAGCACGACGTCGTGACGTGATCAGCCAGCTCGTTGAAGTGCGTCGTTGAAGCCCGTCAGGTAGGCGCCGTGGTAGTCCGTCATTTCGCTGAGCGTGCAACGATCCATCAGGTCGAAGTGTTCGGCCAACTCCCGTTCCTGCCGGACCGGCCGGCCGTCGAGGAAGTCCTGATGACCTAGAGCGGCCATTTTCCGCTTGAGTACGGACCGATTCAGTTTCCCGGCGTGCCATCTGTCCGCGTCGGTCCGGGCCCGCTCGTAAGCTCTGTGACAGGCGTCCATGATCGAATAGGTCTCGTAGTCGATGATGCCGAGCTTCACCGCCACCGATCCCATGTCACTGGGCATGTGACACAGACCCGCGGCGTCCGCGGCTCCAGCCGCTCGCGCTGCCCTCACCAGGTCTTCGGACTTCACTTGCCGCACGCATCCCCCCAGGTCGGTGCGACTGATCGTAGGAGGAGAGCCTCTCGATGAGTCCACTGCTTGATCACCTGTTGCCGGAAACCTAAGGCCATTGCGCCCTGAGGAACATGACGGCAGCTGCAAGTACATGCCGTCCGGCGGGTAGCTCCTGGCCTCGCGTCGACGAGGCCGTCGAGATCTGGCGCGGACGACGGATCACAGCGGCGAGCGGGGTGGCGCGCTCGATGGCCACCCACCGGCGGGAGGAGTGCGAGCCGGCCGAGCGCGAGACAGTGGTGTCGGTCCCGGCCGGCCAGGTGCCAGATCTGCCGCGCGCGGGGCGGTGGCGCGTCGGCCGCTGTTCGCCGGGCGAAAGGAGCGGCCGCTGACCGAAGATCATCGTGAGGCGTCGATGCGGCGGCATCCGGCCGGGCGCTCGTTGACGGGCCTGTTCACGCAGACGCACCCCTGGCCTGCCTCCGTCGAGCCGGTCAACCTGATCGAACGCGACGAGGGGATCAGGCGTCGTCCCGCCTGCCCGTTCGGTTGGGTCGAGCCGCTGGAGAGGCGGGTGGCCGAGTTGGAGACGCGTCTCGCCAGGCTGGAGGGCGGCGACACGCTCGAGGTGCCCACGCTCGCAGAGGAGGCTCCGCGTGTGGTGCCGCTGTGAACGCGGCGCACGTCTGCCCGATCAACGAGCCCTCAACGAATCCTCAACATGGTGGGTCTCAGACTCGGTGCGACGTTCGACGCGTTACACCTTCGATCCACTGAGGAGAGCGGCTATGCGCATGACCCGCGCGATCAAGGTCCCGTTAACCGGCCTGGCCTGTGCGGCAGCACTCACGCCGGGTCTCGTATCCTTCCCGACGCCCGCCAGCGCGGCCCAAGCAACAGTGGGCGCCCATTCGGTGGACGCGGCGGCCGCGGCCGGTCGGCTTGCGCCGGCCCAGGCCCTGGGGCGCTGGATCACCATCGGCCACGACTCTCATACCCCTACCAAGTTCTGGTCGGTCAAGCGGAAGTTCAAATCCCGGTCCAAGACACTGCAGGTTGTCTTCCGGTGCTGGGACGGCGGCGACAGAAGCAAGATTTCGGTCGGGTTGGACCGGATCATCAACTCGTACGTGGGCTGGCGAGTGAAGGGCGCGGGCCCCTACCCCTGCGGCAACGGCCGGAAGCACTACCTGAAGATCAAAGCCAAGAAGGGCGCGACCTACACGGTCATCTTCGACCTCAAGGGACGCAAGCACACCATGGAGTACTGGATGCAGAATGAGCTCTGAGGCTGCGAGGCTTGTGGTCGGCCAGAAGGTGCTGGCAGGCTGCCCGGATGATGAGACACAGCGACACGGGTGGTTGGGCGGCGAGCGTGGGCGGCGGCGTCCGCTCCACGGGCGGCATGCGGCACATGGGCGGCTGGTAGCCCTGTACGGCATGTGGAAGGGCCCGAACCCCGGCAGAAGGGGGGTTGGGCCCTTCGCCGTGATCAGGGACGTGCGCGGCCGAACCAGCCGAGCAGCCCCCACAGCGTGGCTCCGCCGGCGGCCAGTCCGGCGAGGAGAGCAGCGGGCCAGGTTGCCCGGTCCGCCAGCATGAGAGCGGTCGCGATGCTGACGGTCATGATGACGGCGAGGCCGGTAAGGATGACACGTTCCGGGGACATGAGATCTCCATTCAGTCGAAGGCGCACGACACGTATGGCCGTGGCGGCGAATCCGAATGGAAGAAGCCGGGACTGGCGTGCGCGCATCACCCAAGCCTTCACACCCGGGCGTATCTAACACGTCACAAGGGGGCAGAAGGCGTGCGGGCGCATGAGCGCCGACTCGTCGAGCAAGACCCGGCTGACCTTGCGCAGGTTCAGTTTCCCATCGTTCGCGGCTGCGCCATGGCTTCGAGGGATCAGCGTCACGAGTGCCGTGCCTGAGCGCCCGGCCGTGCAAGCGAAGACAACCCCGCCGATCATGCACGACTTCCGCCGCGCAGAGATCGGCGGACTACGTAACGCCGACATGCTCCCCCACCGCCCAGGCCCCAGCCAGGCGGCACGCCCCCTGTCACCAACGACCGAAAGGGCGGCTGCTCTCCGTCAGAAGATCGTGCCCCGCACGGGAATCAACCCGCCGAACGCCACACCCTCGGAGCAGGCGCGCAGCATCTGCCCAGTGATGTCGTCCTGATCGCCGGCGAACCAGCCTGGCGGGAGCACCAGCAAGACCGTCTGACGACGAGCCTTGGCCGCCTTCCGCCACTCGACGTCGACACCGCCGGTAGTGGTGTCGGCACGCCACCACGCTGCCGCACCACGGCGGGTGAGCTCGGTGACGCGGCCACGTTCCATCCGCACCTGCCAGCCCGTGATCTCATCGATCCCGCCGCGCGTCAGGTCGACCGGCCGTAGGCCCATCGCAGCATGTCGGCCACATGTCCAGGCGTGCCGTAGGGGTGGATCGCGCCTGGCTGGATGACCAGCAGCGGGAAGACCGTATTGCGGTGGCGGACACGGCTGGAGGTGAACCAGTCAGACTCCCTCCCGGGATCGGTGCTCTGGGGCACCGGATCGTCGCCCCAGACGGGCAGGCCCGCCTGGAGGCGGGCCGCGTTCAGCTGGGCCTGCGCCCACACCCGTGCACGCCCGCAATCCGGATGGGTCCATGCCGGCAGGAGCAGCCCAGGATGGTCTGGCCCGCCACCGGTCTGGGAGATCGCCAGCCCGAGGTTGACCTCGGCCCCGGGGGTGAGGTCGATCGGCTGGTCGCACAGCACGCACTCCAGCGCGTGCGCGCCGCCCGGGCTGTTTTCGGCCAGCGCCAGCAGCTCGCCGATGCCTTCCTGGCCGATCAGCACGTCCGCGCCGGCTGCAACGTGGTAGACGGCCAGCGCCATGGTCACGCTCGAGGCGGTGTCCGGGTCCTGCGGCGGTCCCGGCTCTTGCTGCGCCGCGCCGCCGAGGTCGGCCGCCGGCGTGGCACCGGAGGCGGCCTGCTCTTGCGAGGCCGCGACCGAGGGCCGGTCGAACAGGATCGGCACGAAGTCGAGCACATCCTCCAGCACGTCGGCCAGCACCGCGCGCTCCAGGCCCTCCAGGTGAGCCACCAGCGCCCGCACCCGTCATCGCTGAGATCGACGGCCAGCCCGTACACGGTCCTGGTCGCCGGGCTGGAGATCTGGCCGGGAGGAGCGGGCAGCAGCGACAACACCGCCCCGATGAGGGTCGCGGCCGCCACCCGGTCGCCGTCCAGCACCCGGTCGGCCTGGGCCGCCTGACACGGCCGGCACGCCTGCAAGACCGCGCCGATCAGCTGCTCGACGGCGTCAAGGGAAACCGGGCCCGGCCGTCCCAACAGGGCGCCGTCGACCGGCGCCAGGGCAGGGCCGTGATGGCGGTGCAGGGTCCCGGCGGCGGCGCTGGCGTGCCCGCCCCCGGTGCGTTTCTGAGCGTTGCGGGCGCGCTGTTTGCGGCCGTGATTCTTGGTCATCGCTCTGCCTTTCGGTGCGCTACGACCCCATGACTCGCGCGCAGGATCCAGAGCCTGACAACGCAACCACACATTCCCCGGGATGCCTCCTGGGCGTCGCGTTGATGATCACGGTCCACCCCGGCCAGCGGGGTGCGGTCACCTCTGCCATGTCCCTGGCGGTCATGGGCCGCGCAGGGGGCTTGGGCCGAGCGACTCCGGCCCGACTGGCACTCTAGTCATCACGGTGGCTGCGCGGAAGACCATGCTGCTCTGCTGCCTGATGTGCGGGCCCGCCTGCCTTGGCCGGCGGCCAGGAGCCGGGACAACGGACACAGCACGGGTCGGAGGCGGGGCGACGACCAAGCCGGGCCGGATGTTCGGCTGCGGCGTCCAGTGCCTGGCGCTGCGCAGCGCCGCACGCCTTTCAGGCCCGATGCCGTCGAGCGCCGCGGTTCACGATTGCCTGGGCAGCCCGAATTTTCGGGGCGGACGCTTCCCGTATGGACAGCCAAGAGCGGCGGAGCCGGATCACCATCGGTCTCCAGCGCGGGGGCCGAGGACAAGAGCATCGCTGCAGTCAACCTGGCCGTCTCAGCCGAAGCCATGCTCGCCTGAAGTGTGCGTGACGTCGTGTCTCAGGAGACCCCGAACGCCTTCTTGATCGTCGCTGCCGCTGGTTCGTCGAACCCGTCGTGACAGAGGCGGAGCTTGTGCATCCGGGTTTGGCCGCCCTTGCCGTAGTTCTTCACCTTGCCGTCCTCGAAGCGGTTCTCGTCGACGTGGACGTTCAGCAGGCCGAAGGCTTGGAGCGTCTTGTGTGCTTCGTAGGCGTCCCATCCGATGCCGTAGTGAAGAAGCCGGCTCCCACCTGGGATTCTGATCCACCCTCCTGGAGCGTGCCGCGATGCGTGGGCCATCATCATTAGGAACGCTAGTTCGGTGTCCTCCAGCAGGTGAATCCAGCCGTTCGTGAACAGCCCGGCGGGCAGGTCGAAGGTGTCCTCGTTCGCCCTGGGCACGACGTAGTCGGGGACCTCGCCGTTGCTGCGGGCTCCTCCCTCGTCGCAGAGCTGGAAGTTCTGGTACTTGCCCGACTTCTTCGCAGCCTCGGGGAGACGGACCAGCTGAACGTCGGCCTCGCTAAGGCTGCGGAGAGCCGAGACCACCTGACGTTGCTTCTTGCTGGACCGGCTGGCGCTGTACATGCCGGACCGCTGATCTTCGACTGGCACGGCGATCAGGTCGATCCACCCTGTGTCGTCGCCTCCGGCGATCAGGGACAGATCGTTGCCGGGGCGCCCACCGGCCCTGGCCGTCCGCATCTGGGCAGCCACTAGTGCGATCAGGTAGAAGCGAAGAGCGATGCCTCTCGCGCTGAGCACGCGAGTCGCCGGTGGACGATCCTGCCGTGGCGGCAGTCTGCGGTCCGACAGGTCCCCTGCAGCGGGCTGAGACCGGTAGACGAAGCGGGAGCGCACGCGCACCGGCCTGGGCCGCCCCAGCCTTATCAGCGCGGTCGCTGCGCCCCCGATGGCCGGCTCGGTCACCAGCAGCCGATCGCAACGGCCGACAACCTTTGCCAACTCCTTCGCAGAGAGGGAGAGAAGGAACAGGTTGAGTTTGAGCACGATCATGACCTCTCAAACTGAACGTCTCAACCCGTCTAAGACCAGCTTTCGCAACTCGAAAATTAGCTATCGACCTGTCGGGTCGGGACGTGCTCCCAGCCTACTCGCCATCGTGGCGTTCCGCCCGAACCATAGAGAGTGAGGCCCCGCCAGACATGTCCGGCGGGAGGGCGGCCCGGCTGCAGACGGCGACCCGCTCCGTGTGGTGCCTCATCACACGATCGAGTAGGGCAGATCAAATGTTCAAGAAACGACCACCCGCAGGACCGCCCGACAAGCCTGCGGAGGCGAAGCCCGAGCTTCTCTCGACACGGGCTCTAGTGATCCTCGCGCTGTCGGCAGGAACGGGATTGATCATGGGACTAGGTGCCGGGCCCGCTGCCGGAATCCTCGCAGGACTAACGACCGCCGTCATGTTGCACCAGTTAGTGGACAGGACACACGGTTAGCCGAACGGGGGGCGGTGCCACCGGCAACAGGCGCAGAGCTCGCTCAGCGTTTCAGCGGAGTGCGTCGGTGGCGGCGCCTTCCGGTCAGGGGGCGGCGGGCCCGACGCACTCGGGACCAAGGCTTTGCTCTCATGGACAACCACGAGCGGTCGGACTGGCCCTTCGCCAGCCCAGCTCTGGTTCCACGGAACCGGCCCATGCCAGGGACCGGGAGGAATGGCGTGCGGCCGGGCATCCAGAGAAGGTGGAAGGGTGCGGCGGCATCTGGTCCGGCTGGGCGATTGGTGAGCGAACGCATCCCGCCGAGCTGAATGCCTATGTCCGTGACCTTCGCACCGCTTCTCGTTGGCCAGGAGCTGCTGGGCGAGTTGACCAGGTGACAGCTAGCTCTCCTTGCGAGTGCTGCGCATCAGCAGCCGCGTCAGCTTGCCGTCAGCGACCAGGTTCTCCAGCTTCCACGCGAAGGTAGACAGACGGGATGCCTCCGGCTCCACCGCAGGCTCGGGTTCAGGCATTCCCAGCCTGGGGCGGCGCGCGGAGGCCCGCGACATCGCTCTCTTGGATGGTGCCGCCGACATGGTCGCCACCTGGTGCGCGCGTTCCAGGCTCGCGTCGACCTCGGGCAGGCCCGTTCTGGGCAGATCGGGCGTCCAGGGCCAACCCGCCACGGTGCCGGCGTGGGCGGTGGCAGCGACGAGGAGCGTGCGCGTCCTGACTCCGGTGACCACCGTAGCGGCCGGTTCGGACAATTTCATGGGGGACGTTGTTGGTCGGTCCGGCATCCGTGGGAGTAAGGGACCGGCGATCGGGATGCCGCGCCGACGGCCTGCGTTCGGATGTCAACGACAACCGTTTGATGAACGAACGGGCGGGGGCCAGGGAGGGCGACAGGGGTGCGTGGGCCACTCGATCGCGTCAGGCTCAGATGGTCATGATGAGGTTCATCTCCGAGCGCATCCGATAGTGTTCATCTACATCACAAGGTTCCTTTGATGAACATGAGGCGGACGACGTGGCGTTCATCGGCCTGGTCCGGGTCAGCACCGACCGTCAGAACACCATCCGGCAGCACGAGGCCCTCGACCCGGTGTGCTGGAGAGTTGTCGAGGAGCCGACCAGCGGCAAGCTCGCCGTCGACGACCGGCCGCAGCTGCTCGCTGCGCTGTCGCACCTGCGTGACGGCGACCTGCTGGCCGTCCAGGAGGTCGACCGGCTCGGCCGTAACCTGCTGGAGGGGCTGATCGTCCTCGGCGAGTTGTTCCAGCGCGGCGTCGGCGTCAAGGTGGTGGAGGGCGTCGCCGCCGGCGAGCACACCGAGCGCTCCCTGCTCCTGGATCTGGCTCTGGCCCTGGCACAGGATCGACGGCGCAACCATGCCCGCAACACCAAGGACGGCCTGCAGGCGGCGCGCCGCCGCGGCCGGGTCGGTGGCCGCCGGCCCGTGGTCGACGCCGACAAGCGCGCCGCCATCTTGGCCCGGCGCGAACGCGGTGAATCCATCCGCGCCATCGCCGCCGCGGTCACCGTCTCCGTCGGCGTGGTCCACAAGACCCTGACCGAAGCCAAGCAGGCAGCCGCACGCGAGACACCGAACGCAGATGCCGCCCCGGGCGCCGCTCCGGGGGCCGCCGGAGCAACCCGGGTTATGGCTACCCCCGTCGACCCCGCCGACCCTGCCGAGCCAGACGAGGAAGAGGGCGGCGGGAAGACGCTGTCCGGCCTCCTGGCCGATCTGGCGGACGAGCTCGACAGCGAACTGCAGGGCAACCCTGGTGCGGCGCTGGCCGTACCGGCCGCGGAGTTCCTGACCGTGTGGGAGCGGCAGCGCGGCGACGGTGACCTGAGCGACGTTGATCTGAGCGAGGTGTCTCGGGCGGCCTGGCCGGTGCTGGAGGCGCTGGCCGACGACGGGCATGCACCCACCAGGGCGCCGGCCCTCACCGCTGTGGCCGACCGCTTGGTCGATCGTCTCCCCCGCATGCCTGAACGCGAAGGCCAGTCCCCCGCCGCCACCGCAGGCACCGGCCAGTCGGCAGATCGCGGCGGGCCCGGCGAGCTGTTGCGTGCCCTGCTGGCAGGTGAACGGCCCGGCGCGGCAGTGACGTTGGAGCGGCTGCACCGTGACACGCATCTGATCATCGTGGACGGGCAGCGGGCCGGGTGGGCCGACCACGACGGCGCGACCTGGCGCGTCCACGGCGGCGCGGGGGCTACCCAGCTAGTTGATGGCGACCTGGCGCAGGCCCTCGCCGACGCGCTGCGCACAACGGTGAACACCGAGGGCGTGCGCGACCACCTGGGCCAGCTGCTGGAGCTGGATCCGGCCTCGCTGGCGTCCTGGTCGCTGCTGCGCGGCCGCGTCAGCGGACGGGAGGACGTCATCGTGCGCGGCCGCTGCGTCGGCTGGCTGCAAAAGGACCATGTCGGCCGCCATGTCGCCTGCACCCATCAGGGCCCGGTCCAGGAGTCGGCCAGCACCAGCAAGGTGCAGACCGTCATGGCGCTGTTCGCGGCGCTGTACGCGCCGGCACCGCTGCCCGATCTGCCCGCGGCCGCCCACACTGCCCGCCGCGCCAAGGCGCGCTCCAAAAACGAGCGGCCGATCTGCCCCTACACCCAGGCCCAGCTGGCCGCTGCCGCACTCAACCCGCCTCGCCAGGACGGCGGCTACCTGATCGTGGTCGACGACTACGGCGACCAGGTCGTCCTGGGCACCGTCCGCCGGACCACCATCGGCCGCGCCGGCACGCGCTGGCAGGCATTCACCCCCGACGGCCGGACCGTGGCCCGCGCCCAGACCCGCACCGCCGCCATCGACGCCATGCTGGCCATCCCCGGCCCCCTGTTCGGCGACCCCGCCAGCACCGTCCTGCACGACCTCACCCACCTCACCGCGCTCACCGCAGGCGTCATCGGAGGCACGCGATGACCAGCACGAACCCCTCATCCCGGCCCACGGCCGCGACCAAAGCCCTGGCCGCCTGGACCGAGCTCAACGACCGGCAACAAGGCACCCTGGCCGTGATCTACAGCTTGGACCAGGCAGCCGAGCACGAGCACCAGCAGCGTGGAGCGCGCGGTGACTTCGATCCGCGCCCGGCCTCGCAGTGGCGGGCGCTGGAGTTCGCGCACGACCCGGCCGACCGCCGCCTGTTCGGGCGGACCGCGATGCAGGTGCGCCTGGCCGTCGCCGGCTGGGACAACCAGGGCAACGGGTCCACGATGGCCGCGCTGGCTGAGCGGGGCCTGATCACCCAGGGCGCCAGGCCCACCGTCTTCGGCCAGATGCTGACGGTCACGCTCACCCGCGCTGGCCGCGCTGCTGCGCGCGCGGGCCTGTCCCTGCAGCAGGGACCGCCCCGCAAGGCCGCGCTGTCACGCCGGGCCTGGGAGGTCCTGGCACTGCTGTGGAGCGCCGACCAGGACGGTGAGCACCTGGAGTGGCGGCACTCGCCCACCATCGAGCGGGTCCTCATAAGCACGTCCCGCCGTTGGCCGAACACGCCAGCGCCGGGTACGGATACGAGATCACCGAGCGGGGCAGAGACTTCTACCGCGAGCACTACGCAGCACACGCCGCGGCCCACCCCGACGTCGATGCTCTGCATCCTGATGACGCCGACGCCGAACCCTGGCCCCAGCGGGCCGACGACATCCTCGCCGAGCACGACACCCTCTACCGGGCGCTGTGCCGGGCATGGCGGGCCGCTCATACCGCCCAGCAACAAGCCGACACCGAAGCCGCCGCCCCGCCCCCGGCCATCGACGATGTCCTGCCCGGACCGGTCGCCGACCAGATCACCGCCCGGCACGACCTATGGGTCGAGACCGCCCGCCAGCGCGCCGCTCTGGCCGCCGATCACACCCGCGACCTTCACCAGCGCGCCACCCGTGCCGCCCGCGACTTTACCGCCGCCGCCCTGGCCGCCTTCGCCGCGGCCGCCGCCGGCACCGACCCGCTGCCTGCCCTCCAGCCGCCCAGCCACGATCATGACGACTGGGACGAGCCGCGGCTGGCCCCGCCCGCCAAGACCGGGATCCACGTCATCGACGCCAGAGCCGCCAAGCTCTACGCCACCGCCGTCGGCATCCCGCTCAAACGCCGCGGCCCGGCCCCCACCCGTCGCCGCACCAGCCGCCTGCCCCCCGCCGCACCACCCGTCCAAGACCCCGGTCATGAGCTGGCCGCCCTCGCCCGGTTCCTGTTCCAGCACATCCAGGACGGCGTCCTACACCGTCGCCTGCACCCCGCACGCTGACAGGCGACCATCCCGCGCGCAGCCGTCAGCCGGCGCACAGTTTCCACCATCGGGAGGTAGCAGCCCCCTTGGCCACGCACTGAGGAACATCAGCAGCTCGCGATCTGGAGGCGAAACCGGTCCGGAGCTGATCTGCGCGGTACGCCGCCCCAGGAAATCATGCTTCAAGGGCAAGAAACGCGCCATGAGCCCCAAACGAGGGGTCGCCAACCCGTGGGCCTCCCCTGACGCGACTTGATCTTGTGCGAAATCGATCGATCCTCAACACCCCACGGTCTGTCACGAGCCACCGGCAAGGCGCGCGAAGACACCGGCCTTATGCCCAGAGTCGGCCGTCACCTCGTACCCGACACCGGTGAGGACCTCGGTCAGAGCCGCGTGGGCAGTGGCGCGTCGATCCTGCTCGGGGAGGCCCTGCAAGAGGGTGATCACCGGCTAGAGTGCCAGCGCCCGTCGCCAGGACCGGGCTGGGTCACCGCTCCGCGCGACGACGTCGATCGGCTCGGCGGCGTACAAGCAAGGCGCCACCGTGGCTGAATCCGGGCTGCACAGGCCACCCGGTGACCTTCTCGCAACCAAACGCTTCCCCAACTGCCAAGCAGCGCTGTGGTAGATCACGGTCATGTGCCGCGTGGTGGCCTGGTTGCCGCCCTACGCATGAGTCATTCTGTGGTCGTGATCGAGTTCGATGCGCTTCTGGGAAGCGTCTCTACACTCGTGGCGGTTCCAGTCGGTTGGTGGTTGGCAGACAAGTCTCATGCGCGCTCGGAGGCTAGGGCCGAACGTGTCGCTCTCGACACACAGTTCGACGAGCTTTATAACGCTGTGACGAAGCTTAGAGCCGGGATGGTGGCCAAGCACTACCTGTGGGGGCACCTGATCGAGTTGACGTTCGGGATAGTGCACGCCTGCTTCATCGCTGGTGCTGGGTATGCTGGTGCACAGATTGTCGGCGGTTCCAAGAGGCAGTGCGAAGCCGTGGCTGGCGGGACGTTCGTCCATGTCGTCTGGAGTGAGATGCGCGGCGCAAGGACTGCCGCGAGAGAGCAGAATGAGTCGCTAGACCGAGTTGTCCGCGCAGCTGGACCGTTTCTTCGCCACTCAAGTCCCGAAATCAGTGCGGCCGTCGGGCGCTTGCTGGTCGTGGCCTCGTCGTTTCACAATCTGGACCGGTTGGATGCCCCGCTAAATGACCTGCGCAGTGCCGTTCAGGCTGCGATTACACCTGCTCCAACCTGGGGGAAGCGTCTACGCGGCCGCACAGATGCGATGTCAGCCGTTATACAGCGTCGGTTGTTGGGCGGTAGATCCTGGACGCTACTGTCCCACGACCCTGAACGGCCAGTACACGAAGGCAGAGAGCCCCGCGCCGAGCGGGCCGCCAATCTGAGCAGCTAGGCGGCCTTCGCGGTCGCCGCCGGCACCGACCCGCTGCCTGCCCTCCAGCCGCCCAGCCACGATCACGACGACTGGGACGAGCCGCGGCTGCAAGAACTAGCGGCAACCGGCGATCTGCTGCGACCTGCTGGGCTGCCGCACCTGTCCGCCGACGTGCTCAATGGCGCGCCCGCGCATCCGTTCCCGGTCGACGGTTGAGCGAGGACTCGTGGGTTTGCGCTTGATGGGGAACGTCGGCGCGTCATTCCCTCCGTCCGGGAGGATCAGCATCGTGACCACCCCACCGGAGGCGACGAACGGGCCGCCCGAACGTGACGAGGCCCCCGCCCCCCTCACGTAACCACCCCAGGAGCAAACGTGACAGAAGAGCCACAACGCCTGACCGCCGTGGAACGCCGCAGGGCGCAACTCGATCTCGTCCTGCGCTACGGCGATCCGTACGAGCAAGAGGCCGCTCGTACGAGCACGCACGTCTGGATCGACCCCCAGCGCGTGGTGTCCTCGGTGGCCCTGGCCCCGTACAAGGAAGCCCAGGACGGCGGCGAACCGGTCACCATCGAGGACGTCGAGGCCGCCCTGACCGCGGCCGTCGACGCCCGCGTCGCTGCCGAGCTCGACGAACTGTGCCTGCTGCACACGGCCCGGGTCCACGGTCGCTCTTGGGAGCAGATCGCCGCCCTGCTGTCCTCCGGCACGGCCGTCGGGGGCATCACACCCGACCAGGCGCGGCGCCGGTACGCGGAGCTGGAGAAGCGGCACCCCACCGACATCATCCTGCGCGCCAGCGCCGCTCCTCTCGACGCCACGACTGACGCTCCGGCCGTCCCATGAACCTCGGCGAGCGCCGTGAGGCGCTGCGCAGGCTCGTCCAACGCCAGGGGGGTGACGCCGAGCGCGAGCAGGCCGCCCGCACGCAGTCGCACTACTGGGTGAACCCCCAGCGCGCGGTGTCCCTGGTGGCCCTGGCCTTGGAGGAGGAAGCGGACTTCGGCCGCCGCCTGCTCGGCTACGACTCGATCAGTGACGCGGACGTGGACGCGGCCCTCATGGCGGTCGTCGACGCCCGCGCCGCCGCCGAGCAGCGTGAACTGATCGTGTTGCACGCCGCCCGCGCTCGCGGCCGCACCTGGGAACAGATCGCCGAGTTGCTGAGCCACAGCCTGCCCGTCCCGCCGCCGTAACCGCGGCCCAGGTCAAGGCCCGGTTTGGGGCGTTGCGTAAGAAGTACCCCTACACGGCCGGCCAACTGTCCCGCACGGTCACCAGCACCCCCACCGCCTCCTCGGAGCCGTCATGACCAGCTCGCCCCTCGCGCCCGGCCCAGCCGCTGTTCCTGGCACCGAGTTCCGCGCAGCGCTGCCCGAGCTGCGTACCCTGAGCGAAGCGCTGTACGGCACGCTGTCGCAGCCGATGAACCAGGCCGACCCGTACGCCGAGATCGCCTGGCAACTGGCCAAAGCTCTGGCGTTCCTGCTCAACGCTGCCGACCGGTCCGGCGACCACGCAGCACTGATGGAGGGGCTGGGCCAAGTCAGCGACTCCACCGCCACCGCCGCCTCCCGTGCCCGTGCGCTGCTGGCCACCGGCGTGCCCGTGCTCACGCTGACCGCGCCGCCGCTCGCGACAACCG
>NZ_JBSGCE010000124.1:0-15880 GCF_053601695.1 Nonomuraea sp. NPDC004702 | reverse complement strand
CGCCGGTCACGATCGGCGACCCGGGAGACGTCACCGCAGGCGACGCCGGCTCCACCTACAGCAGCTTCGAGCAGGCGCTCATGAACCAGACCAAGTCGAGGTTCAACGCGCTCCTGTCGACGATGCGCCTCAACGGCCTCATCGTCTAACCCAGTTCGTGCCGTCCCGCCCATCGAGGGTGCGGGCGGGACGGCACCCCAACCTGCAACCGGCGAGGAGTGACGTGACCGATGCGCCTTCCCTGGGCGAACTCTCGCGCCGGATCGACCACGTGACCGCCACGCTCGGCCAGCTCGTCCAGCGCGCCGAGTACACCGCGGACCGCCGCTACGACGACCGGCGTTTTATCGAGATCGAGGCCGACGTAGCCGAGCTGAGGCGCACCCTGACGGAGGAACTGAAGGCGCTCAAGTCCAGCATCGACGCGGCGACGGAGAAACGCGGCACCAACGTACGGCAGGCCGTGTACGCGGGGCTGCTGCCTGCGCTGTTCATGATGGTGAGCATCGTCGTGCAGATCTGGCTCGCCGCGAAGGGCGGGTCGTGATGGGCGATCACGTACGTCATGCCCGCCGCAACTGGCTGCTCATCGCCATTGCCGCCGTGGTCGCGCTCCTTGGCCTGTGGGTGTCGGTCCAGGTGAACGCTCTGGGGGAGCGGGTCCGCCAGGCTGAGGACGACCGGCAGATCCTCTCCGAACAGGTGGAACGGCTCGGCGGGGTGCCGCTTGTGTCGCCATCTGCTGGACCGCCCGGAGCTCAGGGTGACGTCGGCGCGCAAGGCCCTCAAGGACCTCAAGGAGTTCCGGGGCCGTCCGGGAGACCCGGACGGGACGGAAAGGACGGCGCCGCTGGCAAGGACGGCGCTCAAGGCCCTCCAGGGCCGCAGGGAAGTCCAGGCCCAAAGGGCGAACCGGGAGCGACTGTCACCGGCCCTCCGGGGCCCAAGGGAGAGCCCGGAGCAGACGGCAAGGACGGCGCTCCTGGCCCCAAGGGCGACCAGGGCCCGAGGGGCGAGCCCGGCCCGCCGCCCTCCTCGTGGACGTACACGCTCGGCGCCATCACCTACACGTGCACCCCGACCTCGGCGGGTGCCACCACCTATGAATGCAAACCGGAGGCTGCTCGTGACTGACGCACCCCTTCCTGAGCCGGTACAGCCGCCGCCTCTCAACCGTGCCGAGCCCACCCCGGGTGACGGGAACCAGGACGTCTCTCAGAGCCCTGATGTCGCCTATGAGAGTGAGGTGGACGATGACAACCGCCAGTAACGTCCTCGCCGTCGCCCGCCGGGAACTCGGAACGAGGGAGCGCGCGGACGGCACATCGAAGTACGGCGCGTGGTACGAGCGGGCCAAGCCCGCTCCCGGCTTCGCGGCCGGGGCTTGGTGCCAGATGTTCCTGTCCTGGTGCGCCAACGAAGCGAGTATCCCGGAGTCGGCGTTTCCGCGTATGGCCTACACGCCGTACGCGGTGGCCTGGTTCAGGCAGCGCGGACGGTGGGGGAAGACGCCGAAGGTCGGCGCCCTCGTCTACTTCAACTTCCCCGGCGGCGACGCCGTCGACCATGTCGAGATCGTCGAAGCGGTCCGCAAGGACGGCTCGATCGTCACCATCGGCGGGAACGTGGCCAACCGGGTCACTCGCTCGGTGCGCCGGTCGAACATCGCCGGCTACGGCTATCCCGACTACGCCGAGCCGACACCTGCCAAGCCCAAGCCTGAACCGAACTGGACGGAGGCCCTCGTGAAGAAGCTCCCCACACTGCGTAAGGGCGACCACGGCTGGCACGTGAAGACGCTCACCTACCTGCTGGTGGCCCGTGACTTCGCCATCGACACCGAGGCGATCGACGACACCGTGTTCACGGCCTACCACGAGCAGGGCGTCAAGGGCCTTCAGGACGCTGCTGGCATCGAGGTCGATGGAATCGTCGGCCCCCAGACGTGGCCCGTGCTGCTGAAGATCGCATGAGCGACGGCCTGGCCATGCGCCAGTGGCCGTACCAGAGTGTCCTGCCGCGGCATCCCGAGCCCGCGGAGGAGAGCACGCCGATCGAGCGTGTGTCCGGCCTCGTCGACGAGGCCAACTGACGTCAACAGACGGCAACTTCTGTCAACAGACGTCAACCGACGAGCCCATGGGCTCACCTGAGCGCCCCGCCCGATGCGGTGGCGCTCTCTTCGTATTCACCTCATCGAGGAGCATCCTCAAAATGCGCATCACCAAGAGCGCGATCATTCTCTCCGCTGCCGCACTGACCGTCGGCCTGGTCGGCGCTGTGCCGGCGTCTGCCTCTGCCTCTGCTGACGTGCCCATCGGCGCCGTGCAGATCGTGGAGGTCGGCACCGACGCCATGGGCGCGGACACCTACGCCAATCGCAACCGCGAGTTCGTGCGCTTCAAGAACAACGGGCGGCTGCCAGTCGACATCACGGGCCTGGTCGTGCAGGACAACTGGTCGCACGGCAACACGAACCCGCACTCGTGCAACAAGTACCAGATCGCGGGCCTGCCGGGGCAGGCGTCCGGTGCTGTTCTCGGCGTCGGCGAGACCGTGACCGTGTTCAACGGTTCCCGCGTGGGCGGCAACTACAAGACGGCCTCCGGCGAGTACCGGCTGTTCGCGGACAGCGACGTCGACTGCGGCACCGCGGGTCACGTCTTCAACAACGACGCGGACACGGTGTGGCTGACGTCGGGTGTCACGGACGTCCACAGCAAGAGCTGGGACTGGAACGGCGGCTACACCGTCAAGTAGGAGGCTGGCATGAAGATCTTCGGTAGAGAGCCTGCGGTCATCCTCGGGTTCGTCTCCGCCGCCCTGCAGCTGCTGACGGCGTTCGTTCTGCCTCTCACCTCTGACCAGGTGGGTGCGATCAACGCTATTGCTGCGGCGGCGATCGGTGTGTGGACGGCGTTCGTCACCCGGGCCGCGGACGGCGGCTCGTCGCTGCACTCGGCTGTGCTGGGCTTCTCGCAGGCGGGCATCACGCTGGCGCTGGTGTTCGGCCTGTCGCTGTCGGGGGAGCAGACGGCGTCCATCATGGCGCTCGTCGCTACGGGCCTCAGCCTGTTTGTGCGGCAGGTGTCCAGCCCGAAGGCTGTCGGTCGCCCGTACTAGCCTGGAAATATCCTCTCCAGTAGGGGAGGGAAGTGGGCCGGGGAGTTCTCCGGATGGTGAGCCGCCCCGGTTCCGCGCCATTATTCGTCCCCGAGCCGGGGTGGCGTCTCGGCGTTCCCGTAGCCCACAACACGCGGTTGTAGTGCGGTCGGGGATCTTGCCTTGAGCTCCGCCCTGTGCGGGGGCTCTCGTGCTTCTGGCGAAAAGAGGCAGAGCCCGCCTCTGCCATGGGAGACCGTGGCACCCGCGTAAGCGGCACAGCGGCGGACGTAGCGGGGCCGGGTCACCTACGGGTGGCCCGGCCTCTTCCTCGTTTAGGAGGATGTTGGGAGGATGCCTCTCATGAGTGGAAGGTTCTCGGGCGCGGACTACTAGGGCCACGCCAGACCGACTGGCGGGCCCGAGAGGGTTCGCATGTCCCGCACCGACAACACCATGCCGCGTCACCTACAGGAGCAGGATGGCAAGGTCTTCATGCGCAGCGTGGGCGGCACGTACGCCGGCGTTGGCAAGGACTGCAACATCTACGAGCGCCGAGCACGGCAGCGCGCACGGCTCGCCCTGTTGAAGGGTGTCGAGCCTGAGCCGATCCGGCATCGAGGCAACGCCAAGTGGATGTACTGGTAAAGACGAGAAGCCCCCGCTTGGTCCTCACGGATCGAGCGGGGGCTCTTTCGTCGTGCATACGCAGGGGATGGTGGCCAGCGTGCCGGCGGCGCGGTCGAGATGGGAGACCTTGCCCGAGTCGAGGCAGTAGCGGCAGGAGATGTGCGCGAACGCGGAATCCTGCCAGCGGCGATCTTCCCAGAGGGGCGGCGGCTCAGCAGGTGGCGGTGGCGGGTTCTCGACGGGATCGTCTGGCCCGCCGACCGTGCCACGGCCCTGGCAGCACCTGCATGTCAGATCGTGCGCGCCGAACGATTCCCAGCCGCGGCCCCGGCATTGGGGGCAGGTGATGGGGTCCGTCACTCGGATCCCGACTTGTTGCAGGCACGGCATTTGACCCATTTGCGGCCTTTGTTGTCTTCGGTGCCGTTGACGTCTTCCCAGTTGCCGCCCTCGCCGAGGCACGCGCCGCAGATCGTTCGTTCTTCGTCATCGTCCTTGCCCATGCTCCGACGGTAGGACCGTGAACGGCGTTCGGCCAGCGGAACGGGGCAGTACCCAGCGAGATGGGGAGGCGCCTGTCACCTTGGCGCTAAGTAACCGCATGCCCACTCGTCGCTACAGTGAGTGACTGATCGTCTCTCTCTGTAGTCCCCTGAAGGGAACGGGCATGTCACACCCCCCGCGTCGCATGGCCATGATCGCCGCCGTCCTCCTCGCCACCTCCATAGCCGTCCCCGCCACGTCGGCCACAGCCGCCGCTCGCTCTCAACGCCTAGGCCCGCTGCTCTCAGACGCCGTAGCCGAACTCCCCGTCGCCGACGAGCGACGCGAAGGCTACGTCAGGACCAAATTCCGCCACTGGATCGACGAAGACCGCGACTCCTGTTCCACACGGGCAGAGGTCCTGATCGACGAGGCCATCGAACCTCCCGAGATCGGCGATGGCTGCCGACTGTCCGGAGGACGGTGGTACTCCTACTACGACGATCAATATGTGGATGTCGCGACGGGCCTCGACGTCGACCATCTCGTGCCGCTGGCCGAGGCGTGGGATTCGGGCGCCTATGACTGGACCCCGGCGCAGCGCCAGGACTACGCCAACGACCTGCGCGAACCGTGGCATCTGGTCGCTGTGACGGCCCGATCCAACAGGCAGAAGGCCGATCAGGATCCCTCCACTTGGCAGCCGCCGTTCGAGCCGGCCCGCTGCAGGTACGCGGCCGAATGGACCGCGGTCAAAATGCGGTGGTCTCTGTCCATTGATCCCGCCGAACAGCAGGCCCTGACTGATCTCGGCGAGGCATGTCCCGACCAGCGTCTACCTGAGGTCGACGGCCAGGTCTGACCGCCATCAGGCGAAACAAGGCCCCCGTCCGGTCCTCGCGGATCGGGCAGGGGCTGTATCGCGTTGTGTGATTACTGCTCGCGGTAGCCGTCGGTCGTGAGGTCAACACGCCGAGCGTGAAGGTAGTTCTCGACCTCGCTCGGTCCAGAGAACGAGCGGATGCCCTTGTCGCTGACACCGTCCACCGTGAACTCCTCGGTCACCTCGTTGCCATTGACGGTGATGACGATCGTGTCCGTGCCCCAGTTCGGGTTGTCGTTGTCCCTCTCGAAGGTGACGCCCTTGGAGACCGGAGAGGGCAGGTAGTCCCGGGCGGCACCGCCGAGCGAGTCGGCGCGGACCAGCAGCGTGACGCCGTTGTCGTGGTCCCACGTGGCGACTTCCTTGAGGCCGTCGCCGAGGTCGGTAGGGTTCTGGCCGTCGCCCTCGTTGGGCTCCCAGTCGCCGTTGACCCAGGCTTCCGCATCGGCGGCGAACTGGCCGACCATGTGGTCGCCGCCGATGTAGAGAGACCATGCGTCGTCGCCGCGAGCGATGACGAGGATGTCGCTGTTGGTCTCGTAGAGGGTGACGGTCATGGCCTGCTCCTGGGGGACGAGGTGGATGGGGACGATGGCGGCGACTCGGCGGCCGTGCCGGGTGATGTAGGTGATCTGTCCGGCGTATTCTGCGCGGTTCACCAGGTCCCCGAACTTGGCGCGTCCCTCGCGGAGGCCGATCTCCTTCTCGCTCACATCCGTAAGAGTACACAGTTGTCATTGTGTACACAATAAGGAGTGGCCTGGAAATGCGAGAGGCCCGCCCCGAGCGGGGCGAGCCTCGTGCGTTGTGCGGCTAGGCGCGCTTCCATCGCCACTGGTGGTTGCTGTACTCGCTGCACCGGTAGCGGACCTTCGTCGTCGAGTACCCATACTTGCCGTGGGCTGCCGCCGGGCAGTAGGCGCCCGGGGTTACGCATCTCCACACGTTGCCGTCGCGCTTGTAGCAGGACGCGGCGTAAGCGTTCACGTGAACCGTGGTCGCCGAGGCGGGTACAGCGGCGACGGCGGGGACGACAAGAGCGGATCCGGCGAGGGCGGCGGACACGAGCAGGCGTCTGAGCACTGAGGAGCTCCAGAGGCTAGGGGGATGGAACGTGACAGAGGTGAGACGCTGGCCGGTTGTAGGAAGTTGCCGAGGGTTGATGTCCACATGTGGACAGGCGTCTACGCCAGGTGCGTCGGGCTGGCGGACTGTAACGGATCAGGTGCGATTCCCGGTATCCAGAGACAGTGCGCTGGGCGCTACGTCAGCGTGGCGCGCCAACCCGCTACAGACAGCCGCCGCACCCGGAGGTACAGTTTTGACTGTACGCAAGACTGAGTGTCCTAGATGTGGACGATCCTGCTACGAGAGCGGTCCGGTGATGACTGTCGAAGCGGCACGAACGCACACTGGTGAGGAGCCGGCGGAACAGTTTTTGGCGGGCTTGGTCGGCGCTCGGTCGAAGAAAAAGCGACGCTATGCAGCCGATGCCGCGCTTCTCTTCGAAGAGTGGGCAAAACTGGGCCGTCTGGAGATTCCCATGCAGCAACGGCACCTGGAAGGGGATCTGTGGGAGGTCAAGACGTACGCGCTCAGGTTTCCGTACTACGAATTCCGGGATGTTGAGCATGGGCAGACTGCTCGATTGACTCACGGATTTGAGAAGGATATAGGCAAGACGGTTGAGGGCAAGATTCCCAGGAAGCACCTCAACAAGGGGCTGTGGATGATCGAGGAGGACCGCAAGTGCTAGGTGGCCTGTACGAGAGGATCGCGGGCGAGCCTGGCGGACTACGCACCCTGGCTTCTGCTCGCTTGCGGCGGCGTGTACTTGTGCTGCTCCACAAGGCGCTGGAAAGTTCTGGCCTTACTCAGAGCGACCTTGCCAAGAAGCTGGGGTATCGGCGCTCGGCGGTCAATCAGGTCTTCAGAGGCGATGGCAATGTCCGGATCGAGACGCTGGCTGAATACCTCCACGAAATGGGCTTCGAGCTGGACGCGCACCTGGTTCCAGCGGGCGAACACCGCGCAGCTTTCGAAAGGAAGAAGGCCGCGAGTGTTCGTCTGATCGCGCCCTCATCTGGACTGGAAGTTCGCTCGGCAGGGCTTGCCCTGGCTGAGGCACTTCTCTCCGGCCATCACCGACCGATCACGGGCAACGCGCCTGTGGACGTAGTGACGGTGCGCTGATGCAGGCCTTCATGATGCTCTGCGACTCGGCGCAGCGCGATGCAGCAACAGGCAAGATGCACATGCTGGGCGGCGACTGGGCGGTGGTGGGGCCGGACCTGCCCTCCATGGCACTCGCCGTGTTCCTCAGGATCCCCTGGGCTGAACTAGAGCAGCCGCGGCCTTTCGTCCTCCGGTTGTTGGACGGAGAGAGGAACCCTGTGCAAGGCGAACTGGAGCAGATGGGTGAGTACGCGCCCATTCAGTTTGCCGGCGAGGTGCAGCTGAGCGGGGCAGCACACCTGCCAGAAGATGACCCGGCCCGCCTCGTGGACATCCACAGCAGCTTCTCTGTCAACCTCCTCCTCGCAGAGGGGGCGTTGAAGCCGGGGCTGCACCTCTGGGTGCTGGAGGTTGCTGGCGCCGAGGTGGCTTCCGTCGCCTTCGTCCTGCGCCCCCCGGGAGCGGAATGACTTCGACCAGGTCGGCGAGGTCGACGTGCTGGACGATCTGTCCGATGGTGCCGTAGTAGCCGAGGAGGTAGCGGCGGCCGTTCACGGTCTGGGTGACCTTGATGCGCTGCCTCGGGCCGAGGGTGATGATCTCGACCAGGATGCCGTTCGGACCGTGCCAGCTTGCCACCCGTCTAATCTACGCAAAACGGACATGCGGTCTGAACGCGAGTGAGCCCCGGCCCCATCGTGGGAAGGCCGGGGCTCACGAGGATCAGGCGGTTACGCCTTGGGGACGAGCGGCGTCGTGGTGATCTCACCAGTGCCCTTACACATCCGGCAGGTCATGCCGGCCTTGACCTTGCTGCCGTCGCAGTCCCAGCAGGTCTCGCGGATCTGGTCGGAGCTCACGGTGATCTCCTCTGCAGCGCTGAGTGTCGCTGATGGCGGGGTGTCGGTTGAGGGGGAGAATCTGTTCGTGTCCATGTCGGCTATCTCCCGTGCCGTTTGTCGATCAGCGCCAAGTACTCCGGCGTCCCGAACTCCGGGCAGTCGCACGGGCTGTGCGTACACAGCACGCAGCGGGGGTTGCTGATTCGGCCGGAGGCGTAGGCGTCGAAGTCAGGCGACCACTTCGCGCCCAGCTCGCCGAGTATTTCCTTGGCGTTCTTAGGCAGTCCCATGTGCTGTCCTCTCGCTGGCGGGAGCTGGCTGCTCCGGGCACCCGCCACGCCCCCTGGTCGTGGCGAGCACCCGCAACGGCCGCTCGGGGATGCCTCTAGTGGTCTTCCGGGCGGCCAGAGCAGCCGTGTGCGCTGTGACCGAAGAAGTCCTTGTGGCAGGGGCACCAGGCCGCCATGCACGAGCAGCCAGGAGCGGAGGTGGCGCCGTGGCCGCAGTCGTTGCATGTCCCCTTGGTGGACTGGCCTTTGACGTAGTCGGTGATGGCCTGCTTGAAGCCCATGGTCGTCAGCCCTTCAGGCGAGCAGGTTGGTGGCGAAGACCGCCAACTGGTTGGCGCCCTGGACGATGCCGTTGAAGGCGCCGTTCACAGCGGCGGCAGCGCTGGCAGGACGGGTGAACAGGAAGAAGACGACGAACGCGCCGCCCACCCACTTGAGTACTTGCTTGACCCGCATCGTTGATCCTTTCGGGGGAGTGGAGTCGTCAGCCGATCCAGCGGAGGAGGCCCTTGGGGCGGGCGCCGGCCCGCTGCAAGGCGTCCTCCTTTAACTGAGCTGCCTTGCGGGAGCCGACTGTGCGCGTGAGCTCCTGATCGGCCTTGTCTCGATCGGCTCGGGAGACGCCCAGCCCGTTGGCCTTAGTGGCCAGTTGGTTGAGGGCGTTCGCGTTGATGGCCGAGCCCTTGAGAGCGTCGAGTTGGGCGGGCGTCATCTTGCTGCGCATTGATGTCTTCTTTCTTGATCGGCAATGCAGAGAACTGAGGAAGCGGGTGCTCCGGACGCCCTCCCGAACCAGCCGGGAGAGCCTCCGCAGCCACCGCGGCGGCAGCCTCAGGGAGGGAGGAGCGGGCGCCTCGCCAGGCGCGTTCTACAGGGGTTGAGGGGCCCTGTTTTCGGCGCCTCCCTGCGCTTCCATGCCAGGGAGCTTCGCTGGTCAGCGCGGCATTTCGGTGGGAGGGAGGCGGTCAGGGAGTTCTCCCTGCCTCCCTGCGCGACTCCCTAGCGGTTACGGCCGTTCGTCGTCGTCTTCGGGGCCCGGTTTGGGCTCGTTTCCGGCGTGTGTAGCGGCGGCCTGGAGGACCTTCTCGCGGCTGACGACCATGCGCCCGTCCGACTTGTAGGGGGCGGCTCCAACGGCCTCCAGGACCCGCGTCAGGTCGGCGAACGTCCACTCGCGGTACCGGCTCGGGTCGCGTTCGGCGAGGCCCTGCAGAACCTTCTGGGTGTGCAAGCGGTGGGCGCTGCCGATGACGGCGGCGATGTCGAGGATCGGGTCTGTCCGGTCGTCGGTGTCGATGCTGGACAGGGTGTCGACTTCGCTGCGCAGGGCCTTGGCCCGCTCGGCGACCTCCACGGCTTCGGGGTCGGACACGAAGTGCGTGCGAATGGTGATCGACGACTGGCCCGGCGGAAGCTCTACACCGTCGCCCGCCACCACCACGGTTCCCTTATCGAGGCCCTGCCGTAGCAGGTGAGGCGCCGCACCGCCGTCGACGGCCTTGTCGCCGAGCGCCATGCGGGACTGCGACTCAGTGCCGACCGCCAGCGACGTGCGGATGTGGGCGCCCTCACGGACCAGGACGGGCAGGTTCTGGTCGGTGGGGTTCTGGGTGCCCTGCCAGAGCAGCACGTCAACGGCCCGCCCCTGGTTGTGGATCTTGCGGGCGGCGATGAAGTACCTGGATGTGGCCTTGGTGCCGCCGTAGGGGATGCCGTCCTCGTCCTTGGCGGGGCACATGAACGCGACCTGTGCCTCGTCGACGATGGCGATGAGCGGGTCGAACTTGGTGCCCTTGGGCGCCAGGAGGCGGCGCTCCATCTCGTGGACGCACCACTCGACCATCTCCGTCGCGCCGGCCACGTGATCGTCTGTGGGGCCTTCGATCAGGACCTCGGCCAGGCCATGGAACATGCTCCAGTCGCCGATGCCCTTCAGGTCGGCGATGCGAAACCGGACGGTCGGGTCAAAGCCCAGCCACAGGGCGAGCGCTCGCAGTGAGGCGGTCTTGCCCTGGTTAGACAGGCCGGTGATGAGCAGGTGCCTCTGGTAGAGGCTGATGCCGGTGGCCTGGCCGCGCAGGTTCTGCCCCCACGGTGCCCGGCCGCTCTTGTAGCTGGCCTCGATCTTCTTGTCCTCGACCAGCGGAGAGGGGCCGATCGGCTCGTCCAGCGCGCCCGGGTCGGCGATCCACAGTCGCACTGTACGGGCCTGTTTAGGGATGGTGATGAACAGCTCGTGCTCGTGGCGGCCGAGATTTTCCGCCAGCTTGCGGCGCCGCTTCTGCACCTCATCCGTGCTGCTCCCGGACGGCAGTAGCACATCCACCTCGACACCGCAGCCCGCGATGCTGATGGGCCCCAGCATGGCAGCGCCGGCGTCGCCCATGTCTTTGATGGCGCGTCGCAGCGGCGCGTACCCCATGTCCCGCAGCGCCGTGACCACGATCGATGGAGTGACCAGCACAGGCTCCGATATGTGACCGGGCCCGCCGACACCGCGAGGACGGTCTAGCCAGGCCGGTGTCGTCCCGATGCGGCGTCCTGCCCGATGGCCCGCCAGGATGAGCCATGCCGGCCATGTGACGGCGAAAACCGACCAGGCCAGAGACAGGGCGGCGAACAGCCAGCGCAGCACCCCGCCGAGCCACACCCACAGGTCGGTCCAGCCGCCGGCGCCGGTCATCCACACCACTGTGGCCACGACGATCAGCAGCACCAGGGCGCCCGCCGCTGTCATGCCGGTGAACGCGGCTATCCGCAACGCCAGCAGCGGCAGTTCCTTTAGCCGGTCGCGGCGGGCACGCTTTGCCTCCTGCCGCTTGTCCAGCCAGAACGCCAGTTTCTCGTCGTCGCCGAGCGCCTTCGCGGCCCGGATCTGCTCGCGGATGACCCCGTCGGTGAGGCCGCCCAACATGCGGACCAGGTAGGAATGCCAGCCAGTGAGGACGATCGCGCCGTGGGTGGCGAGAGCGAGGGCCGCCTTCTGCACTCCGGGCGACGGCCGGACGACCATTACTCGATCCACTACCGCCGACGGCAGCAGGCGGCTTCGTTCCGGCTGGTCGAACAGGATCTCGCCCTCATAGACCACCTGCTCCAGCTCGGCGGTGTCCTGGCGGGCCACCTCCGTGCCGTGCTCCTCCTTCGGTGGCAGGTCGGGGGCGTCGTCGCTGTGCCGGACAATCCGCAGATCGGGGCGCGAGTTGGGGGTCATGCCGCCTCCGCCCGAACGATCGGAACGGGCGGGTTGAGCAGGTCCTTCAGGTGCTCGACGACGATGCTGGCCAGGAACGCCACGCCTTGCACGACCTTGGTCGCCAGGGTGAGCGCGACGAGGCCGACGCTGGCGATCACCAGGAGGAGGAACACGACAAGGCCGGCGATCGCGCACCCGGTGCCGCGGCGCCAGCCGTTCGCGCGGGCCGGCTCCCACATCTCAGACAGAGAGCGGGCGTTGCCGAGCTCGCGGCGGCTGGTCGCCAAGAGGAGAGCGAGAGCGATGAGCGCGAGCATGAGGAAGGTGTTCATGGGGTGCCTCCGGTCACGGGGTGGGAACCGTTCGAGGAACCGATCAAGGAACCGCCGGGTTCGATCGGGTTGCCCTTGCCGTCGAAGGTCCAGCCGGCGTCTTCGAGTTCCCGCTTGGCTTCCACGACGCGGTCGTAGCCCCAGCTGTCGGAGAACCCGAACCGGGTGGCTACAGCGGTCTTGGTGGGAACGGTCTTGCTGCGCTTCACCGCGTTGATCACGTACTTCTTGGCCCGCTGATTGTCCTGCTCAGTGGGCATACGCCGTTCCTCGTTCGGTTCCCTCGCGGGTTCCGGCTGAACGGGTGAGTCGGGAACCGGGCCTGCCAGATCGACGGCCGGGATGAACGGCCGGAAGCGGGCCAGGAACGCGGCGATGTTCTCGCGAGCCGCGGTTCCCTGCGGGTCCTCGCCGTCGAGGTCGTGGGCGACCGCGGCGAGTTGCACGAGAGCCAGCCGCAGCGCGTCCGCCTGAGCCTGTACCAGTTCCTCGCGGGCGGCGTCGAGCGTTTCCCGGGCGGTTCCCGTGAGGGTTCTCGCCCGCACCTCGCCGATCGCCGTCTCGGGCGACTGGATGCCCTCGGCGATGGCGAGTTTGAACGCCTGCCACGTCTCCCCGCGGAGGCTGGGGATGATCCAGCGGAGCTTGGCGAACTTCGGCGCCCGCGCCTCCAACATGCCTTGCGAACGCAGTTGCTGCCAGTGCCGCCACTGGGAGTAGATCTGCCACAGCACGGGCGACATGATGGAGGCGGCGCCGAACACGCCGGCGAAGTCTCGCGTCGCCTCTTGGGCGGTGTTGTGGTCGTAGTTGAACACGCCGACCGCGACGCCGATCCCGTAGGAGAGGGCGCGTAGCCAGCCGGCGGAGTAGCCGTTGATGAGTTTGTCGTGGGCGATGTAGCCGACGTTGACGGCGACGGACTCCACCACCAGCGCGGTGGGGATCGCCGCCCACCACGGCCAGTCCAGGCCGAGGGTGAGGGCGAGCACCTGGCCGAGGACGGCGACAGCATTGACGCCGACGTTGGCGGACGCGAGCACCACGGCCCGGCTGATCCGCTGACGGACGGAGCGGCGCTCCTCGGCCTGCTGGTCCTGCTGCTGCTTGGCCTGCTCGGCGAGCTGGCCGCGGACTCGCGCTTTCTCTTGTTCGGCTTCGAGCGCTTCCATCTCCCGCTGGTCGCGGGCGCGCTGGGCCTCGATGAGGGCGCGTTCCCGCAGGGCCAGGGCGCGGGCGTTGGCGGCCGCTCGCTCCTCGCGGGAGCGCCACGGCCAGCGAGACGGGCGGGAAGGAAGGTCGCCCGATATGTCTCTAGCCACATCCGGTGATGTGGTCATAGGTTCATTCACGATCGGTCCTCTCGGTGGAGACGGGAGTCCGGTTGCAGGGCCTCTCGCTCGGGTGCCAGCCTGAGCGGGAGGTCCTTATTCGTTTGTGGGATTGGTGACCGTCCCTGAGGGAAGTCCCGGCCCGCAGCGGGCGCCAGCGGTGGTCTGGCGGCGCGAGCCCTCCCTCAGGGACGGCGTCAGCACCCCTGCCCTAGCCCCCTCCAGTGCCAGGGCAGGGGTGGTCTGTAGGTCCCCGCCCGATGTTTGGCCCACCCAGCAAAATGGATGGTCGAGCGGGGACCGGTCTATGGGGTGATGGGTTGCAGGTCGTCCAGGGCGACGAGGAGTTGCCTGGCCACCGCGTAGTCGAGATCGCGGAACGCGTCCAATGGCATCTCCCTCACCTTGCCGGCCGCGATGAGGCGGGGGCCGATCGGCTTGAACACCTCCGCCACGACCCCGTAGGGCTCGATGTCGCGGGCGGTGTAGACCTGCGCGCGTCGGCGTAATCGCGGGCAGAGAATCATCGCAGTCGGGATGCAGGCCGGACAGGTGGGCGGCGCGTTGGTGAACGGCTTGCCCGCCGGGGTCGTCCCTGGCGGCTCGGCCATCACCCACCAGATGAGACCGTCTCCGTCGATGGCGGACCTGCCGCACACCTGGCATAGGGCGTGCAGCATGCAGCGGCGCTGGCGGCGGGTGTTCACGCGCTTCCAGTCTGGGCTGCCCGCCCGGGACAGGCCGTGCCGGTGCCAGAGGACGCCGAACATCCAGTCTGTTGGTACGGCGTCCACGTAGGACAGACGCATGCCGTTGGTCGCCTCAGGGTGTGAGGCGAGGGCGAGCTGGTAGTCGACGTCTTCTCCGTCGTAAGCCGTGATGTAGGGCACGGTGAGCGTGGTCATGGCTAGTCCTCCCGGTCCGGGATGACCTGCTCGACCAGGTGACCGCCCACGCGCTTGCGGCAGGCGGTACCTGTGCGGCCCTCCCAATCGCCGTCGGCGTTCTCCTCGACCGTTTCGCCGCATGCCAGACAGAACAGGAAGCCCATCACAGGTCTCCCGTCTGTCTGTCGCTGTCGGCGGCGGGGGTGCAGGGGGCGATGCTGAGGCGGAGCCGGGCCGCGGTGAGGCGGCACCATTCCTCGGAGAGGATCAGCTCGTCCTCGGCGCGGGTGCGGGTCAGAAGGTCGTCAGGGCTCGGGTTGTCCTGGCGCAGATCTTCGACAGAGGGGAGAGGCCCGTCATCTCCGCCGGAGTTCATGCCGGCACCTCAGAAAGCTCGCACCATGCGGTGTGTCCTCCATCGGTGGACGTGCTGGTGCCGAAGTGCTTCACGAGCCGGGAGACGTCGGCCCACGTCCCGCCGTGTGGGGAGGGGGGCGAGTTGGGGTCCTTCACCTCGATCACGAGGCCGTTGTTGCGGGGGATCAGCCTGACCTCGACGACGCTGCCGTCAGGGGTGTGCTTGATGGCTTCTGTCACTAAGTCGCCGACCACCTGGACGGCGTGGGCGACAGGGATGTTCGGGTGCTGGGCTAGGACGGCGGTCCTGACCCAGGCGCGCGCGTCGTCTACTGCCTCGGGGACTCCTGGCAGCGTCTGGTGAAGCATGGGGATCACCTGCGCCCTGAATAGTCAACCTGTGAGCTGTCATAGGTAGCTTGCAACCTGACTATGTAACCCGTCAAGCTGTCTTTGTGAATCAGGACGCCGAGCGACCCAAGTACCTGCGCATTGCAGATGATTTGCGAGCAAAGATCGTCTCGGAGGAGTTGAAGGTGGGGGACCGCCTTCCTTCCATCCCGGAGATCACCAGGGAGTACGGCGTAGCGCGGAACACCGCCGCCGACGCGCTCGACGTACTCACCCAAGAAGGTCTGGCCAGCGCCCGGCCCGGCTCGGGCACCTTCGTGCGCAAACGGCCCGAGGTTCGGCGCTTGGTTCGCAGTTGGAACCGGAACGCCCGAGGCGGCTCGCCCTTCGCCGGCGACATGGCTGAGCAGGGGCGTCTCGGCTCCTGGGACTATGACAGTCGCACCGCCACAGCTCCCGCTGCGATCCGGGAGCGCCTGGCGCTCGCCGAATCCGTCGAGGGTGAGCCTGACGTCATGCGGACGCACTACGTGTTCCGCGGCGACGGCCATCCCGTCATGCTGTCCACGGCGTGGGAGCCGCTGGGGCTGACCCGGGGGACTCCTGTCGTGCTGCCTGAGGACGGCCCGCACGCCGGCAAGGGGGTGGTTGAACGGATGCGCCAGATCGGCGTGCAAGTCACTCACTCGTCAGAGGTGGTGTCCGCCAGAGCGGTCACCCTCGACGAAGCGAAGCAGTTGGATGTCGGCGCCAAAGCGATCGTGCTGACCATCGAACGGACGTACTACGCCGACTCCCGACCGATCGAGACCGCGGACATCGTGATCCCGGTGGATCGCTACCAGGTGGTGTACGGGACGTCCGTGTGGGATGAGCCTCATGGTGCTGAGCTAGGCGAATAGAGTGGAACTCGCCCAGCCGTAACGCCGTCCGAGCCGCAGCCTTGCGTGGTCTATGGAATCATCCGTTCCATGGCCAAGTTCCCCTCGATGAAGGCCGGCAAGTTCCTTGCCGTGTTGAT
>NZ_JBSGCE010000123.1:0-16082 GCF_053601695.1 Nonomuraea sp. NPDC004702 | reverse complement strand
AACGCCTTCGAGGTGCAGCGTGACCGAGAGCAGCAGCGGATTAACGACCGTCGAGCACAGAGCCCAGGTGCGCAAGGCCGTCCCATTTCGAGCACAACTACCTACCGGCAATTGGCTGAGATCACGTCATTGAGCCGCTTCATCCTCCGCGAGCGTCTGCTGATCACAGGGTGATCGCGAGCCCTGCGTTCGTTCTGAAGATGCGAAGAACCCCTGGTATACGGGTCGATCACCCAAATCAACGCCGTCACCAAAAGAGGCTTGGATGCTGTTCTGTCGTCGAAGCCTTTTCATACCCGTGGCATCGACCCGGGGCAGCGCCGGCTCTCGATCACCCCCGACGTGCCCACCAACGAATCACCAGCGTCCCCCCGAACCAACCGACCACGAACACCATCAGCCGTGCGAAAAGATACGTCCTCGTGAGCCTCGCCGGCCCTTCGCTGGCGAGGTCGATGACCAGCCATGCCAGGAACCAGCCCACCACCAAGCAGCTCCAGACCAGCAAGACCTTACGCGCCTCACTGTCCCAGGTCCTCCGACGATTCGCCATTTATGCCTCCGATCGCATTTCTGCTCGCGCCATCGTCACTCCAAAACATTGCCTCCGACAGGGGCCTCAGGCTACGAGTTGATCACCATCTCGGAGGTCCAGGTCTGCAGGAGATGGAGGTGTAAGCCCGAGCCGTTTCATCCCCGTGCGGTGAGTTGCTGATCACAGGGTGATCGCGATGTTGACGCTCGCCTGATGACATGGCGAAACCTCTGGTAGACCGGTTGATCACCACAATGGGGACCGGGTGAACGCGTCAACGCCCGGATCAAGAGCTGGCGCCTTCTCAGCAAGCTCCGCCTTTGCCCGCACAAGGCAGGACAGCTACGCAAGGTGATCGCCGTCCCGCAGAACCACGAGCTCACCCTAAGGTGAAAGGCCTCCCTGATCGCGCTGAGGTGAGCGTGATGTGTCGGCGGGGCCGTGGGCGGCCTTCGAGCAGGGACAGGTCCGTGTTCCTCGGGGCCGCAGCGGAGCGGAACGGGACAGATTGCGGATCGGCCGCCCAGGGTGAGGGCCTGGATGGTGTTGGGCCGTTTGATCGGTGTGTGGAGGCCCGATTCCGGCGTTGTTGTGGCCGCTGTGGGCTTGATCCGGTTTGAAGGACATCCGAGATCAGGGGCTCTTCTCTGGAGGGATGTCCAGGTGCCGCCTACACTCAGCTGGCCGAACGGCTCGGGGTGCGATTGTCGGTCGGTCGCAGCGGTCAGTTCTGGGGCAACGCGCTGGCGGGGTCGTTCTTCGCCACGCTCGGTGAGCTCCTTGGCGATCGCCCCTAGCCCATCCGGGCTGCCGCTCGTAGCACTATCTCCGAGTTCATCGAGCGCTGGTACAACTCCGTCGACCGCACAGCAACCTGGGCTACCGTAGCCCTGTCGACTTCGAGGCCGCTCACGCCGTCCGACACGCAACGATGGTGTCCGTCAAAGTGGAATAAGGTCACTGTCGACGCGCCGTGATGTGGGCGGGGCACGGTGGTGCAGTCGTAGAGCACGGCGGGGGTGCCCTTGGTGAGCCGTTGTCGCCGGCCCCTAGGTGTGGGCGGCGCCTGGACGCCGCCTACGTGCTGTGAGCCTTACTGGAGTACTCGGCGGCCATGGAAATGCTTGTGACGCTAACAGTCGGTTGGGAGCGGAGCGGCGATCGAGGGGGCTGACGCCGTCGAGGGCGCATGGGGCCGCCGGTCAGCAAGGTCGCATTCGGCGTTCGGTGTAGAGGGGCTTTGACCTGCGAGAGGGGCGATTCCCTCGGCGCTGGAGGGATGGGCCGCGGTTTGGGCGCCGCGCTGATCACATCCACGTTCGGGATACCGGACCCTGCGACGGGAACCAGCGCGGGGACCGCACCGTCCGTCCGGACGGGGTTGACGCGCGATTAACCTCGGGAATGTCAAGCCGGCGGCGTGCGTCGAGCGAGCAATGTGGTGATCCGGTGCGCGAGAGACGTCAAGCGTGGCATGACGCGCCATCACGCGGAGCCTTTCGGTTGAGCATTCTTGGGGTGAGAACTCATCCACCAGAGGCTCCGTGTCTGTTTCCGCCGTTTGACTTCTCCCAAACGCCTGGTGTGGTGTCGCTCCATCCTTGGGATGCCAACTTTCTGCTGACCGGCGAAACGCACATTATCGATGACAGACGGATCATTTGGAGAGAGCGGGAGATACACCGCGTCGTGACAGTAAGGCGCGCCGGCCAGTATCGGCAGGCTTCGTCCGCATTTCGCCTGCCAGGAGACCTTACTGTAACTCCCGATAACTTCCCTGTTTCCTGTGGTGTGCCAGTACGCTGGAGCTGGCCCCATGCTTACCCGTTGCGATCAGGAGGAGCTTTGGCCGCATCCCAGGCCCAGCAACCTGGCCCCCCATATCTGCAGGTGGTCCGTCACATCAAGGACCAGATTGAACGAGGCGAGCTCCAGGATGGCGACCCGATGCCCCCAGCGCGCCAACTCAGCAGAGACTGGAACATAGCGTCGGCCACTGCCACGCAGGTACTGACCACGCTGCGCGTGGAAGGCTTCACACGTGCGGTAGCGGGTGTCGGAACGGTCATCAACACGGCCAACGCCTCCCATACACCAACAGATCGCGCACAATCCATGCGCCGAACGGGCCGGATCTATCCCCCCCATGAGCACGCGAAGATCCTGACCGCATCCCTGGTCCAGGCACCTGAGCACGTTGCCGACTCGCTCGGCCTCGCGCAAGGCGCCCCTGTCATTCGCCGGCAACGCGTGACCTACCGCGGCGATCAACCTGTGTCCGCCTCTACTTCCTGGTTCGATGGCCAGCTCGCCGAGGACGCACCTCGTCTCTTGCGGACTGAGCGGATCACGCAAGGCACGTTCGGCTATGTGGAGGAGATCACGGGCCGGGCGATCAAGACCTCGCGAGAGCAGAGTGCCGCCGGCGGCGCCACTGAGCAGGATGCACGAGATTTGGGCATTCCTGTCGGGTCCCCTGTCCTGCGAGGCCGGAATTGGATGTGTGACGGCGACGGTCGCGTGGTGGAGTACGGCGAATACGTGGCGGCCGCAGGGCGCTGGCAGTCATACGAGTTCGAGATCGGCTAAGCGAAGGAATCTCGTTCGCTGGAACTGATCCATTCCGGCGAGGGTCAGTGACGTGTACGCCGCCATGCCGAGCTCATCCTGGTCGTTTCGGACCGCGTCAGTCTCAACGATATCGCCTTGCTCGCTCCCGCTCCTGACAAGGGAAGAGTCCTCGCACAGCTGTGGCTGTGGTGGTTCGATCAGCTCGCCGACCTCACTTCCGATGACGCGATCAGCGCGACGGACCTGCCCACCGGGTGGGCCGGTCGCGCTGCGCGCGTCCGCCGATCGCAGATGTTTGCGATGAAGAGGATCACCGGCGGCTATCTAGCGGGCATGGGCCTACAAGTCTCCCGGCTGACCAGCGCGCGTCGGTGTCAGTATGCCTGAAAGCGATAACGGCACCGCTTTGTCGACGCTTGTACACGCGCGTCCCCTCTTTGCCGTGACATTGGCGAGCTGTCAGGCGCAAAAGATCATAGCGCGTTCCCCACGTCCATCAATCAGCCAACCATGGCCCGAATACTGTTTCCGCGGCCATGATATGGCTGCACGTATTACGTTCACCAAAGAAGTCGCAAGTGCACTCCCATCTGGATTCTGCCGAGAATTCGATCAGACGTTTGCCGTGCCGCGATTCCATCTCGAGAGTCAGAGACCGTGCCCTGAACCGCCACGGCTCCTTAATGTATCTCTCTGCTTTCTGGCGTTTTCGGTCCATGACGGCATCCGTCGTCTCTTTTGCGGATGCCGAGTTCCAGCTGATCGCGTTCTCTGTATCCTCACCTCGCTCACGCACTTGATTCAACTCCATTCCATCTATGAGGACTGACGCCAGTCAGGCCTCGATATCCGCGAGAAGCGGCACGTCGGGAGCTCGGATTGTTCGGGCGCCTTGATTCTGGTTTTAACCCTTTATCGGCGTATATGTGCCTACCGTAAGCGATCACTGAGCGTTTTAAACCGCGCTGTTCGGCTCTCTTGAGCAGGACTGGCATCGCGTCCACAGGCCCGGCTCAGCCGCCGGTCGCCGCGCCCTTGCGGCAGCTACAGGGCTACTCGCCACCAGCCGCGCTCCAGACCCACGGAAACAAGATGGAGGGACTGCCTCAAATCGTTCCGGATCAACAGATCGGTTCGCGCACCGCCGGAGGGCCGCTGCGCCCTCACCCTACCGATGCCCATTGGAGAGCATTCCCCTCCCTCGACCTCGACAGCATCCGGTTAGGCATGGGGCGCCTGGCGGGCGGCGTCGAAATGTCTGGCTAAAAAGATGGGTGGCAGATGATTAAGAGTCAGTGAAGCCAACACGATGAGCGCCGCGTTCGAACACGCTCAGGTCAGAGAGTCGCAATCGCGTGTCCCTCTTCATGGCCGCGGATTTCTCCGGCTCGTAGAATTCGCTCCACTATCATCACATGTGACTTGATCGTCAACAAGGTCTCACGCCATGACGGGGCCTGTTGACATGCTGGCCTTCAAGTCCTGAGTCCTTGGCGTCCGCACCGCTCACTCCCGGCTGAAAAATGATTCTATGTCACACGGGATGTCGTTCCGGTTGTCCGTCGTGACCTTGACGAACTTGATGTCCCGAAACCCCTTGATCTGGTCGATCCACGGATGGCTACCGAGCGCGATCGTGCCAAGCACTCTCTTGGGCGATGCGAGAACAGCCTCCACCACCTCTCGGAAGACTTCCGAGCAAGCCTGCATTGGGCCGATCTCGTCGACGACGATCGTGTGGACCTCCGGCGAGATGAGGGCGCGCCGCAGCGCCGCGGTGGCGAAGTCGTCCAGTGCGCCCAGGTTGACTCCGTACTTGTCCACCCTGATGTCGGAGGTTGAGTCGACGTGGGCCAGGACGGCTTCGGAGTCGTCGAGCAAGCTTCGCATGCCGAAACCCACACGCCGCCCGCCCGCCCGGATTTCCCCGCTGATGAGTCCACCACAACCGGGGTACTTGTCCACATAGCCGCACACGCATGTGGTCTTCCCGATCTTGGGCTCTCCTGTGAGTAGCACTGTGTTAGCCATCATGTCCTTTCAGCGTAGGGAAGCCACTCATGCCGGAGCGGCCGCGAGCGACCAGCGCCGCCGATTGAAGGCGAGGGGGCGCGCATCGTGTGCGAGGCGCTCGTCGACGTTGGGCGGAGATCTCCGGCTTCTGTCTAAGGGGGACGGGGAGTCCTGACAGCCGCCTTGTGGGCGAAGCCTACGCCGCCGCCGGGGTCTGAAGGGACTCGTTGTGCATTTCGAGCAGTGGTCAGGAGTCAAGCGCCGAATACGGGCGCCGGTGGTTGTAGAACCTTTCGATGTAGCGGGTGATCCGCCGTCTTGCGTTGGCTCGGGTAGTGGAGAGGATGTGGTGCGGCCAGTCGTTATCGAGGACGCTGAAGAACGACTTGGCCATCACGTTGACGCGTGTATGGTTCGTGGAGTTGCCGTAGTTGGGCGTGGACGGATTTGATGGTCTGGAAGATCTCGCGGGCCAGGTAGCACTTGAACCGGCGGATAATCTTGTTCGGTCTTGCCGTCGGCGGCGTGCCGGACGTCAAGGTCGATGGTGGGCCGCAGGAAGCGCACACGGACGATGGCCGCGCGATAGAGCGCAGCGCTGAGCTGGTGGTGGCCGCCGTGGTGGACGATGCCGGCGAGTTTGGCCGGGGCGGCCTGGCGGCCGATAGGGTCGGGATTGTCGCCGACGACGATCAGCACCCCGGCGTCTGTGCCAATGCCGAAGGCGTTGACGATCTCGGGAGCCCGCTGGGCGGTCAGCCGCTCCGGTGGCGTGTCATGCTCTTCGATCTCCTGATCCAGGCTGTGCCAGCGGCGGACCGAGGCGCCGGGGCGTGCTTGGCGAGTCCCACGGTGTTGGTCACAGGCCCTGGACGCAGAGCGGCGCGGCGCTCCATCAGTGCGCTGTTCGACAGGCCGTTCAACTGCTCGCGTGTAGCTCGTCGGGGACGGTGATGAGCAGTGCTTGAGAGTGACCGCGGCCTGGGTGTTGGCCTGACCAGGACCACCGTGTGTCCGTGCAGGCGCTGATGAGATGCTAGTCCGGCACCGCGTGAGCCAGGCTCCGGTTCGTCGGGTTGACCCGCCGGCCGGTCAACCGCGAACCGGGAACGTGACTTGCGCGCCGTCCGCCGTGTTCACCTTCAAGCTGACAGTCATCGTGGACCGGAGATCATCCGCGCTGGCCAAAGATGAACAGCGCTGTCGGCCAGATGGGCGTTCGACCCACATGCCGCTCGGCGCGATAGGTTGATGCGCTCCTCCTGAGGAGGCGCTATCTCGACAGCCCGTGGACCCGATGCGACAAAGAATCAGCGTACGACTTGCATCGGAAACTCCGAGGCGGATCACGCTAGTGCGATGCTATCGCGTCGTAGTTTCCACGAGTCGGATGGCCAAAATAGAGCGAGAGGTAGTAGAGATACATGGACCCGATATCACGCGGAACTTCCTCCCATGTCTTGATCAGTCGATAGTCCGAAAAGTGGGACAAATTGAGCCCCAGCTCCCTGCTTACGGATTTTACCGTATAGCCTGAAGAAAGGTCCTGGCGCTGACATTCTGTTGTGAAGCGTCCCACGTACTGGCCAAGAAATCTTTTGTGGCTCACATCGATTTCAACAGATAGCTCATCTCTTGCGATGCGGGTAAGTGTGTCATCGATACTCTCTGGCTTGAACATCCGCAAGCCGGGTAGAGCCCAGAGGTCTTTGTACGGGGCGATAGTTCGCCGGACGAGGACTATCCCGGCGTTTTCTGGCATCTCTACGATAAGATCAAAGGTGGGTATGACTGACCACTCGAGGATGTGCTCGAAGATCTCTCGTGGTGCGAATTTGATCTCCGGCCGCGATGGTGATGTTGCCAATGTCACCCTCTCCGAGCGATTTCGATGGTGGTGCGCCCGCACCTACTTGCGCGTAGTGCGGCTGGATCGGCGGAACCCTCCAATACCGGCCGACCCCGGCCCGCTCGTCCTGCCGTGAAAACACCGGCGCGATGGACGTGGCCAAGCCGCAACGGCTCGCCCGGTATTGCATGCGTGTCATGCGGCTGCTACCGGGACCAACCCCCGGCAGGCGTGCCCGCCATCGCCATGGGCCGATGGCGCTCGCGAGAGCCTCGCCGACGGTTAGCGGCTTCGGTGAGCCCCCTTGGCATCGCATCGAGCTCTTTCACGATAGCCGGTGCGGCATGGCGTTCACCAGCTCCGGTCCTGGCCGCCGCGCCGCGGGTCCACCACGGCAGCCGCCATCCGAAAGTCGAGCTGGATATACGTGGGGGTCAGACGAGCTCGGTGATGGAGCAGCGGTTGCGGCTGGGCGGCGGCGCCGCCAGGGCGACCGATGGGCAGGGTGTTCCAGCGTCGGTGTGGCCGGTAGGGGCGTTGAACGAACGCTTGATCCACACAGCTTTCGGCGGGGCGGGCCGGGGTTGGCGGATGGTGCTTGGGCGGGGTGAGTGGGGCTTGTAGTCGGGTGTCGGTGCGGTGCCGAGCCCTGGCGGCGGTGACTACGCATACGGCCGGACGGTGGCCACGGCGGCATTCGTCCAAGCCGTCGACCAGGCGACCTGATCATCCCCCTGCAGCGCAAGAGCGCCGCTGCCCCATGACGAAGGGGATTTCGCGCCTTCGCTGGCCGAACAGCGTTCACCTCTCTACCGTCCGTGTTATGGATCTGGCAGATCGTGACGCCTTCGTGCGGATCACTACCTCCGAGGGGACCTCCGTGCAGATCACCACCGCCGAGGGCAGCGTTGTCACGGTGCCGTTTCTCACCACCGAGCAGGCCCAGCGCATGGCTGAGCAGTACGGCCCACCAGCCGAGCCGCCACCTGACTGATCCCGGGCGTCGAAGATAGGGACTGGTCACGGAGTGAGAATGAGAGCTACCGATACGAGACGATCGAGACCTCGTCGCCAGCTGAGACCACGATCATCACCCAGAAACATGTCAACCACTGACAGTGATGATGGAGATGAGCGCTTCCCGACAGGGTCTGACTCAACCTCTGATTGACCTCAGGTCCTCAACGGGATCTGTCGGCCCTGACCGGGAAGCGCTCACGCGCACTCACCAGAGGCGGCGCCTTTCCCTTCATAGGAGTCTGGCCAGAGGCCCCATCACCGTCTAGTCCACCGCTGCCTGGTTGGCGCGTGCCGCCCTGCCCCCGGTCAAGACGACAGGACGACGATGACCTCCATTACGCCCGACACCGCGACGATCGCCGACATCACCGGCGGCGTGGACACCCACCAAGACACCCACACCGCAGCCGTGCTCGATGAGGTGGGGCGGGTCCTGGGAACCGAGCAGTTCCGCGCCACCCCAGCCGGATACACCGCCCCGCTGGCCTGGATGCGCGCCCTTGGATACCTAAACCGCATCGGGGTCGAAGGCACCGGCGTCTACGGAGCAGGGCTGACCCGCCTGCTCCAAGCACGAGTACATCGACGTGAACGAGATCGACCGGCCTGACCGCGAGACGCGCCGCTTCCAGGGTAAGTCCGACCCTATCGATCCCGTCGACGCCGCCAAGCCCGCCCTATCCGGGGACCGGACGGGCACCTCCAAGCAGCACGACGGCCAGCTCGAAGCGCCGTGCTACCCGCGCGTCGCCCGCCGCTCGACCATCAACCAGCGCGCCGACACCCAACGGCAGCTCAAAGCTCTGATCGTCACCGCTCCCGACGATCCGCGCTCTGGGCTACGCGGCGTTCCCACCGGCAAGCTGATCACGACCTGCGCCGTCCCAGCACCCCGATCACACCCACGACCACGTCGGCGACCCGGCCACCGCCACAACGATCGCACTGGCCTGCCTGGCCCGCCGCCAGCAGCTCACCACGGAGATCAACGCCCCGGACGAGCTGCTGGAACCCCGGTGGCCGCCATCAACCCCGCCCCGCTCGCCGCGTACGGCCTCGGAGTCGACACCTCCGGCCAGCTCCTGGTCACCGCCGGAGACAACCACGACCGGCTCAGTCCGGAGGCCGCCTTCGCCATGCTTGCCGCGTCGTCCGATCCCCGCCTCCTCCGTCGAGACCATCCGGCATCGTCTCAACCACGGCAGTGACCCGCCAAGCCAACGCCGCCCTCTACCGCACCGCGCTGGTCCGCATTCGCTGGAACCTCCGCACCCGCGCCTACATGCAACGACGCACCAAAGACGGCCTGTCCAAGGAAGAGATCATCCGCTGCCTCGAGCGCTACATCGCCCGCGAGCCCTACCAGGTCATCACCACGAACGATCACGGCCCCGGCGATTGACATCAATGGGAGCATCCCTCGGCGGGATCGGCACATCCCTGCGTCGAGGCCTAGACAACGACAATCTTCGACCCGATTCGCGAGGACCAAGCCGGGGCGGCACACTGCTCACGATGGTCGAGTACGGTCACGTCTCGGCCCGCCTTCGTCGTCGATCCGCCCGATGCGTTCGCACCGGAGTGGAGCGGCATTGACGACCATCACCGGTGAAGAGCACCCGTTTCACCCTCCGCGGCGAGCAGAACGTCTTGCCCCTGGAGGCCCCGGCATGGCGTGCCTTCACTAGGTGAAGGTCCGCGAGGAGCTTCCGCCCGCCGTGGGGAGCATCGGCACTGCCGTCTAGTAGCTCGCACTCCAGCGGTCACCGCTCACGTCGAGCCGACCAGGCCCCCGGCTCGCGCGCTCCAGGTCGGCGACCGGGTCGCCGCCTCGCTGTTTCGGGATGGGTGGCTGGACGAGGCGGGGCCTTTAGATCACGCCCCGTCCCCTCTCAATTGCTGCGTGAGGCTCTCACGGTCAGGGCGCTCAACAAGGTCGAACTGGCTAGGCGCATCCCCGGCATCGGCCTGGGCTGGTTCATTCCCATCGACGTCGACGTCGTCTACGGCCCGCCGCATGAGGAGGCGGAGGCCCTCGACGAGCGATACCAGGGCGCTTGGTGTAGCGGGGACCGGAGCCTTCGCGTCGGTGCTGGCGCGCGCCTCTCTCGGCGGCCAGTTCGCGCACGGCGCCCAGGAACATGACGCTAGCCCTCCGAGCATGGCTCGGTAGGTGAATGCGACCGGATGGAGACGTGTCGCATGGGCTTGTGACTGCTTGTCTGAAGGCCATGCGCATGTTCACGCGATCACTCACCGCCGCGGCCATCACCGCTACCACGTTGGCCATGGCCAGTGCCATGTACCAAACATGGGGGTCGGTTCGGGACCGTCGTCGCTTTCCGCCGCCCGGCCACATGATGGACGTCGGTGGCCGGCGCGTCCACCTCTGGATCGAAGGCGAAGGCGGTCCAGCGGTCGTGCTGGTCCCGGGGTGTGGCGACTCGTCCATCAACTTCGCCACGTTACTCCCGTCGCTTGCCCGGGAGACCAAGACGGTCATCTTCGATCGGGCGGGGCTCGGCTGGAGCGACGCCGTCTGGAAACCGATGGCTCAGCTTGACGCGGCCGACGATCTGCGCGCCGCGCTACATCAGGCGGGCATCGACCCACCGTACGTGCTGGTCGGTCACTCGATGGGGGGATACATCGTCCGCATGTTCGCGGCGGGATATCCGGATGAAGTGGCAGGCATCGTGCTGGTCGACTCCAGTCATCCGGCACAGCACACCACGCTGCCCGCCTATCACTGGCGAACCGTCAAGTGGGCAGTGCTGGGCCGAACGCAGTGGTTCGGCATACGCCGGCTCTTCAGGGACCTGGGGATCTCCAGAGTGGACGCGGGGCGGGTTCCGTCCGAATTCGCCCGCGCGGCTGTGGCCTTCGACTTAAACGATCGGCAGCGGCGCACCGCTTGGTGGGAGGCCGCTCTCCGTACACCAATCGCCCTGCAAGTCAGCCGCCGGAGCCGATCGCTTGGCGCCATCCCCCTCACAGTGCTCACCCGTGCCCCGGGTAACGCTGAGGCGAGTGTCCCGTTCGAGGCCTGGTACAAGCTACAGGAGGACCTGGCGACGCTATCCACGAACTCCAAGCACGTCGTGGCCGCGCGGGCCGGTCACTACATTCACCATGACGAGCCAGAACTTGTCACAGAGGCGATCTGCGACATGGTCAGGCGCGGTCGTGCCCGAGTGAGCATCTGATCCCGTGAGCGGGGTTGGGCGCAGCTTCTGGCGCTTCGCCGCGTCGAAGCGGATTCGTCGGTGAGGCGGCGAGTTATGACGCCGACCACCGCCACCGGCCGGCTCACGCGACTGCTACGAACACAAGCGGCTCCGGAGCACTCATCCACATCGGCGATAAAGAAGCCCGGTCGCATCCCGGCCGGCGGCGGCCTGCGCAGCCATCACCACACTCCCACCGCCGGCTAGGGCTACCTCCACTCCGCCATCGCCGACTCCACCCGCCCGGCCTGCCGCCAAGTCCTGCCCGACGAGAAGTCCGGCCCCGTGCCGGCCTCCTTCGCCAGGCCTCCAACCACCTCGCAGGCCTGGGCGTCGAGCGCAGGCTCAGCGACAGCGCTCTGGGCAAACGCCGCTACAACATCCCAAGGCACGCCCCGGCCGCTAACTCGGCCTTCTTACTGCTGCTCAACCCAAGCTCCAGGGCCAGATGTTGTCAGGCCTTAGGCAATTTGATGCCGAGGGCCACCATGGCCGGAGAGGCTGGGCCGCCTTCGGACCGTTCGGTCTTGTGTCCGGGCTGGCCCGGACTGAGCGTGCGCGGATCGACCGACTCCAATGGAGCGCCTGTGCTGTATTCCCCGTTGGGCATGGTGTCGCGATCGTGGGGGGCGAGCCAGAACACGCGGCGGTGGAAAGTCCCTGAGGCCGCGGCGCCCTTCGCTGTTCGGCCCAGAATGGCGTAGCCGACCATGCGGCCGTCACGGTGGTAGGCGGGCCTGCCCCGTCGGGTGGGCAGTCTGTCCAGGCTCTGGCGTACATAGTCGAGGGTCTCGGGGTTCTCCAGCCAGACCAACTCGATCTCATGACTGAGCGCGGCCTCGTTGATCAAGCTCATCGCTGCGCCTCCTCATCGTGAAGCTCGTTGATCAGTCCGATCCCTGGATAGAACTTGCGCGAGTTGGACAGAACCATTTCCCTGGGTGAGGCCATCTTCAAGGTGTCACGAATGCGGGCGGCGAAGTTACGGGCTGACACGGGGGTGGCTCCTTCGGCTCCGCACCAGCGAGTGTATGCGGTGTACAGGCTTGTCTGCTCGGCACGCTTGCTGGCGTCTAGCGTGCACGCGTCAGCGATGAAGCGCCCCAACGCGTCCTCCGTCACTTGGTAGGACTCTGTGGCCAAACGTACCCGTTGTGGGCCTGACAAGTCCTTTTCCCCTGACAGATACCGGCGGGCGCCGGCGACCAACCATGCGAGGATGCCGGGCCCTTCCTCATTCACCAAGATGCGTGCAAGGTTGTCAATCTTATGTTCTTCGGCAACCACGCGCTCGAACGGGATCAGGCGAAGGCGACGCCAGAAGGCGAAGCCGCCGGTACTCACCTCAGGGCGGTGGTTGCCCAGCAGCCACAAGTGGTGCGTGGGGTCGAAGCTGAAGAAATCTTGTCTCATCCTCCGCGCTTTGATCTTGTCGCCGCCGGTCAGGAGCTTGACGCGTGCTTCGTCGAACCGGTCGCCGGGCTTGAGTTCCGAGCAGACGATGATGCGCCGACCGTGGAGTTCGGCCAGGTCGGTCGGGTGACCGTCGAACGACTTGGCCATGAGGAACCCTGGGGGAGCGGCGTCGGCGTAGTCGCCCAGCAACTGCAGCATTACCTCGAGCAGGACCGACTTACCGTTCTTGCCCGCCCCGAACAGGAAGGGCAGCACCTGGGCGCCGACATCGCCGGAGATGGAATACCCCAGCAACAGGTGCAAGAAGTCCACGGTTTGCCTGCCTTCGGCGTCGGCGCCGAAGGTATCGATGAGAAAGCGCTCCCAGCGGGGGATGGAGCTCTCTTCGGGCGCCATCGTGGCCGAACGGGAGTGCAGATGCTTCTCCGGGTCCGGTGCTGAGATCAGGCCGGTGCGCAAGTCGACGACACCGCCCGGAGTGCACAAGGCGTATGGGTCGGCGTCGAGCTGTGTGGCACTCAGTGCCATGCCCGGGGCCGCCTTGGCCTGCTGGAGCATGGCGTGCATGCCGGAGGTGGACAGGGCGCGTTTCTTATGGCGGCGCAAGTCAGTCGCTGAGTGACGGTTGCGGACGTCGAAGTGGGCGAGCCGTTCCGCCATCTCTCCAGCGGCCCACAGTACGGCGTCACTCTCGTCCAGTACCCAGCGGTAGTCAGCCCATCGATACCAGCCGAGCCCGGGAATGTGTTTGAAGTCGCGACCATACAGCTGCACGAAGAGCTTGGCGTTGCCGCGGTCGGTCAGTGATTCGGGAAGCAGGCCATCGGCGCTGGCATAGCTTGAGACTGATGGCGGGCTGGCCGCGGGGGCGGCCGGAGGAACGTCTGCGAGCTCTGTCAGGTCCAAAATCTCCTGGGCCGCGGCCCGCGCATCAAATCCTCCTGGACGTGAGGAGAAAGTCATGAGTGTCCTCGGAGGTGAAGAGGCCGGGTGGCGCCTCGGACTAGACCACTGTTGATGGTTCTTGCCGTTCGAAGGGACTGGCCGGGGCGGGCGAAGTTGGCCGCCGTTGTCAACTGGCGCTCGGCTTCGTCGCGAGAGAGATGGCCGGCGGCCACCAGACCGCCAGCGGTGTAGGCGGCGCGATTGAGCTTTTCGCTGAAGGCAGCGCCTTCCGGCGTGGCGGCGCATGCTTCGACATCGGCCAGCAAAGGCTTGAGGACACGCATCGCTGGATCTTCACCGCCGGCCTGGACCACAGCTAGGCGGCCTCGTTCCGGGACCAGAGGGCTCACGGCTGATTGCCTACTTGGCGGAGCGGGGCGTAGGTGTCCTGTTCGAGTCAAGTCCTGGGCCAGCCACATCGGGAGGGGAGCAGGAACTTGGCAGTCTCCCACGAGACTATAGGTGCCGTCGTGGGTGTGAGTCCCGGGGGCGACGATGTAGCCTCCATGGGCTCGTACGTCGACTTGCCATGCCAGAGCGCGACCGGCGCTTGATCCGGTGGAGCATAGAAAGGCGACGGCGGGGTCGGTCTGATACCAGACGTGCAAGCCGCCCGAGGGGGTGCGGACCCGCAGCGTAGCGCTATCGTCGGCCGGGCTGGTGACGCCGCGCAGCGCGGCGAGCAGGGCTACGGTATCGAAACCGGTGGCCAAGCCGGTCAGGTTGACCTTGTCGTGGATGGCGATACCGGGCAGTAGCTTGTCGCGGAGTGGGACTGCGGCGGCGTGGGCATCGATATCGATCACCACCAAGCCGGCAGCGCCGCAGGCGACACCGACGCCAAAACCCGGGTTGCGCGACCACCACGCTGTGATGAGGTCCTCATTCAGGGTCGCGGCATGAAAGCCATGGCACCAGCGGCCTTGCCTAAGGCAAGGGCACGTGTCACCACGATGGCTCGAATCATGGCAGTTCTCACAGTTGCGGGCTGGCGTCTTGCGTCTGGGAGCCAGTGGATGGACCGGCCAGCCTTGACCCGCGCACCAGCGGGCGATCCTTAGAGATCGCGGGATGCTCGCACGAGCACTGGACGCCTCCGCGAGAGGGGGTGAAGGAGGAGTCACTGTGCCCTTTCTCTTCGTCGGTGCGGGGCCAGTCGCGGGGAGGAGGGGTCGTAGGGACGTCAGATCGAGCGCTAGAGCCGCGCGGGAGCTGAGCGACCGAAGCGACCGAGTCTCGGACATGGCACAACAGATTAGCGGACGATGAGATCGAGGCTGATGATTGTGGCCGCGTGGCGTGAGGCGGAGAGCGACCGGGACGGAGTGAAGGTTGAGCGACTCAGTCGCTGTCAGGCAGGACAAGCCCCCCATCTGGGCGGGGACGCGGAGACAGCGACCGAAGCGACTGGCACTCATACTTATGACGGCCAGAAAAACCGCCTCTGGCGTTGACGTATGTTCCTCCAACGGTCGCTTCAGTCGCTGCGACAGAGCGCTAGGGCAGCCTTGACCTGCGCGTTCTCCCAGCGGCTCGAAGTCAGCGATTGAAGAGTCTAGAGTCGCTCCGCCCAGACAGAGTCTCCGCGGCGCTGGGTTGTCTCCTGGCCAACAGTGCCGCGTCAGGACCAGAGGCGCCGCCCTAACCCCCGCACTTATGCAGCGACTCAAGCGACCGACGCACAAGCATCCGACCGCAGACGGCAGGATCATGGCGGTCCTCCTTCAGTCGCTAACCCTTGAGAGCTCGGCGGACACACAACTGCCACCATTTCCAACGGTCCATCGCCACTCGAGCCGCCGCGCACGGGAGAGGGGTAGAAAAGGCCTCTTCGCCGAAGCACTGAGATCCTCAAACCAGCGACCGAAGCGACCGAGCCCCACCCAAGACCCGCCCGCCGATACCGCCAGCCGTGGCTCGGTACTGTCACAGCTTCAGTCGCTTCAGTCGCTTCGGTCGCTCCTAGACGCGGGGCGGGGGCGATGGATCGCCCGCCGAGCTGCCAGCTCTGCGACGCGGCGTTCGTGGGGGTCGCTGGCTTGCGGCCCCGGTGTGTGGGTCATCGTCTTGTTATGGGTTGTCGAGGGTGTGTGGTGTTCGTTTTTGTTCATGCTGGTGGTGTTTGTTGACATATGGCTTCTATGGCGGTTCGAAGTGTTCTCAGTGCGGTGTGCTGGGTCGGGTGTGCGAGTGGGAGGAGCCAGTATCGTCCTGGTGGCTTGCGGTGTTGGGCTGGTGGGAGGGCGAGGCGTGGGCTGATTTCGGCGGCTGGTTGGCTGGGGAGCCGCCAGTGGTCGGCGGTCCCGGCCGGTACGACGAAGTAGAGGGCGCGTTGTGTGGGGTCGACGATGACGGGCACGCTGGCGGGCAGGTGTTGGAGTATGGTCAGGCCAACGTGTCGGGGTACTCGGAGGCCGTCCCAGCCGCTGGTCGTGAGTGGGCTTGGTGCCGCTGTCTCGCGCATGATCACCGTGTCTGTTCGTCGAGCGATGCTGCCCGCGAGGAT
>NZ_JBSGCE010000122.1:0-16617 GCF_053601695.1 Nonomuraea sp. NPDC004702 | reverse complement strand
CTTCCGGCTGGTTGAGAGATCTTTCACCGGGGGCTCCATGCTTGTTTCCCGGCCTTCGGCGGCTCCTCCCGAAAGGCCCGGAACGTCGGCAACGACGTCCAAGAAATCCCAATCGTCCGGACTATTTCGCTGCGATCACCTCATTGAGCCCTCTAATCCTATCGCTACGGGTCAGGAGCGGTTGCTGGCGAAGGCGAGTCCGGCCTGCGGCGAGGCCCGGCCCTCCGGCGGCTGAGCGTGGCCGATGGATGCGGTAATCAGTCCTGTTCAGGAGAGCCAGGCAGGAGAATGAAAGGGCTCCTCGGGGCATCCGTCGAGTCCACCTTCGCCAGCGTCCGGCACCGGGCCAAGGCCGCCAAAGCGCTCGGTTCCAGCATGGCCGAGCTGGCGTTGACTTTCATGCTGATCGAGTCGGCACAGAAACCGCCTCGAGTCGGCGCAGCGCATCCATCATTGGAACGTCCCCCGGAAGAACGTTGCTCACGTATTCATTGATGGCCTTTTCGAGCCAAGTTGGCGCTTCCGGCTCCACGTGGTGCTCATCCTGGCGAGCCAGTCGCGCCAACGCTTCGCCAGCGGCCATGAAGTCGCCTACTACGGCCGTCGCCAACGCGTGAACGTGGGGGTGGATGTAGTTGTTGATTGTCACGCCCCGATATTCGAGGACATCTGATCGATATTTGGAGTTACGCGGCGCCACGACGATGACAGGTGTCCCATAAGTGGCCGCAGCAGCCATTTCCACGCCTATACCTAGCCCACGCCTCTCTCTAGCGTCCACGATGACTGCCGTTGACACCATAACTTGATACATATCTCGGCCGAATTGCCCAAGCGTGTTGCCAGGGCTGGTAATCGGATCGTCGGGGTTGAGATATACAACTTCGTTCGGTGCGGCTCCCTTACTAACCTCAGACCGCTCCATGTCACTCCAGCAGAGCTTCTTCTCGTCCGACGCGCCTTTCACAATCGAGCCAGAGCAGTATACAGACAGCAGCATCCCGTCCTCCGTACGCGTTAACCACATCATCCCGGCGATTCCCCATCGCCACTTCTGTATGATATACAAAAGTTACCACTTGCATAGTTACTGAGGTGGTCCCAGGGAAATAAATCGGGTGATGCGGCATATCCGTGACGCCGATGGTAGCGTTTCAGGCCTTCGAGAGAAGTCGTCGCAGGCCGGAGACAGACGTGAAGCCTGCGGTAGATGTGTTCTCACCACAAGAAATCCCACCCTCCGGAAGGCTCCGCGTGCTGGCTCACCGTGCCACGCTCAACGTCTCCCACGCACGCGTTCCGTGAGCGTTTTTCATCCTATTTCCGCAGGCCAGGAGGGCTGGCCGGCGAAGATGGACCCTGTGGCCTGCGGCCAGGCCCAGACCTCCGGCAGCCGAGCCGGATCGGTAGGTACGCCATCAGTCCTGCTCAGGAGAGCTGGGCAGGGAGGATGAAAAGGGCTCAATCTTGCAGTCGTCTGCGCATGTCAGAGATGCCGAGCAGTGCGATCAGCAGTCGGAAGGATTTGTTCCTCTCGACCTGAGGCAGATGGATGATCTTGTTGAGCTGGCTGGGGAGGCCTGGGCGGGTGATGAGCATTGCAGGTGTATGGGTCGGGCGAAGCCCGGCGCGGCGGATGCTCTCGGCGGCCTCTTCCTGGCTGGGGTGGGCCTGGATGCAGTAGTTGGAGAGCTCACGGAGGGCTTGGCCTTGTTCGGCGGGGTTCAGGGAGCTGAACCAGGCGATGCCGGTCTCAAGTGGTTTCAGCTCCTGGGCGAGCTCGTTGAGTATCACAAGATAATCGCTGGTCATGGCCGCCCCCGCGCAGCTAGCTGGTAGGGGTGGGTCTGCCAGGTCAGCTCGGCGACAGAGCTGAGGGGCCTTTCAGGCTTCGGCGCGGGCTTGGGTTTGGGCGAGGCGGTAGGAGTCGCTGCCGGTCTCGATGATGTTCGGTGTCAAGTCTGCGTGTTGGGTCTTCTTGCGGTTGTTTCGCCGGCGTCGTGGAGCCCCAGCATGCAATGTCAGCCGACGCCTGTCGCTTCTCAGCGACCAGTCCTGCACTCCGGCGACGAGACCACAGGTAACCATCCCGGCGCGACTTCGATGACGAGCTGACGCTGGGTCACTCACGGAGAGTGTGGCTGGGCAGGTTCCCGCTCCGGGGGTGCGCCGGGACCGGCTCGGCCGGGCAGGCGAGCCTGAGAGAGCAGGGCCAGCACTCCCGCGATCAGATGGGGCCAGGCGAACAGTTCGAAGGTGCTTGAGCAGCCATGCTGCGCGGACGACACGAACCAAGCGACCGGGTGGAACAGTGCGGGCACCAGCAGCGCCAAGCCGACGAACGGCGCGCTCGGATGCGGGGCCAGCACGGCCCCGATAGCAGCCAGGCCGACCCAGATGTTGAGGGCCCTCGGCAGTGTCGAGGTGGTATGCGGGTCAGTGCCTAGGTGCCCTTCAAATCCGCCCAGCAGCCGACGATGCCGTTGGAGGAGTACTTCCTGGCCAAGGCTCGCCCGAGCACCAGGAGCACGACGGCGCTCCAGACGGCCGCCCGCGGTCTCGACAGTTGGTGTCCCGGCCGGGTCCGCAGCAGGGCCATGACAGCGACCGCGTGGCAGGCCACCACGAGCCACTCGCCGCTCGTCTGGCCGCAGGGGGTGGTGTAGGGGACGAGGAGGGTCAGCGCGTTGAGGACCAACGTCACCGCCGCGCAGATCGCACCGACTTTCGGGAACTGCCGAGGCGCCCAGAGCGCGAGGAACGCCAGCACGATGGGCAGCAGCGTCGAGGCGTATCCGGCGGTCCGCCAGACGGCGATCTCCAGCGGGCTCGGGTCCATCACCTCATAGGCGAAATAGCCGCAGTCTTCGAGCATCAGGATGGATAAGAACTGCGGCGCGGTGGCAGCCAGGATGGCCAGGGCACGGAACATGGCAGCCTCTCGCCAGGCGGATGATCACGTGAGAGGGTAGCGGACCGGCCGCCTCTTAGCGCCGATGGTGCAGCGGCGTGACGTTCGGTTCGGGCAATTCCAGCTGCGCCCGCAGTTGCTGGTTCTCGAGGGTGAGCTGGTGGACGACTCGGACCAGGGCGGGGACGTCTCCCTTGATCTGCGCGAGTTCCTTGTTCTCGTTCGCGATCGTCTTCTTCAGCTTCGTGATCTCGGCGCGGAGTCGGACCTCGACGTCCGGGGTCGCGCTGCGTGCCTTGACGAGTTCGTAGAACTCGTTCTTCAGGTCGGTGTGGCGCTGGGTGAGAGCGTTGCGGGGGACCTGCGCTTTCTGGGCGAGCGCGACGATGGCCAGGGCGCCGTTGGAGTGTTCGGCCTGCTCGTTGAGGAGACGGTGGATGCCGGCGCGGATGCGTTCGCGTTCGTCAGGGGTCGGGCTCACGTGGCGTCCTTTCGCCATCAGTCCTGCTCAGAAGAGCCGGGCAGGGAGGATGAAAAGGGCTCACTGCATGTTAAAGGCGTCGGTCACCTCGCGAACCACCCGGTCCACCAAGTAGCGCGATGGATCCAGGCTCATTTCAACGCGTTTAGGAGAAGCCCAGTACTGCTGGTTCCGCTCTTGGAAGCTCTCAGGTCCGTCGTAGGAGAGAACCCACACGAACTGGCTCCGTTCATGATCCAGCCAGGCGCCGTGGATCTGGAACCCGAATTCGAGACGAAGCGGCACGATCTGTGATCGCCACTTCTCTGACCATTCCTCCAACAGGCCTTCTCGGATCGTGTAGGTGCGATGCTGAACAGTCCCGGACATGTTGTCACCTTTCGCCTCAGGTTGGATATGCGGGCACCGTACGGTGAGGGTTGTAGTGCCCACCAGCCATCTGCTCCCTCTTGGTACCCCTCATGAGATCAAGACCCACGGTGATCGCTGCGAGTTCCGCGGAGTTAGGACGACCGGTGAGAAGCTGTGCGAACGGGCCTGAAGAAGTTCTCACATCGTGAGACCGAGGGCGATCAGGGCGTCGCGGAAATCGTCACGAGCCCATTGAGGAAATCCCAGCGGCTCTCACGCTCACCCTGGCTGAACTCGGCTCCCGCACCGGCTACTTGGCCTCCCAGGTCTCCCGCTACGAGCGCGGCCTGGCCCCGCTCACTGATCTGCTGGTGCTGCGCCGCTTCGCCGGCGCCCTGAACATCGCCCCGCAGACCTTCGGCCTCGCGCCCGAAGCCGCCCCCAGCAGCCGCGCACGAATCCTGCCCGCAACGGCCCCGCTCTCCGCCGCCGCAGCCGATAGCGTGGCCAGCGGGCAAGCAAGGGAGGATGATCCGGTGCGGCGACGGCAGCTTCTGACCAACCTGGCCATCACCGCCGCCGCGGTCGGCACCGGTTCCCCGCTGTTGCGCTCCGGCGACCCGGTCAGCGAGGCCGACGCCGGCGTCCTGCTGATCACGCGCGTGCGCGATGCCATGCTCGGCCTCGGCCCGGCCCCGGCCGACATTCCCGCCGGGCAGCTCGGCTCGGCGCTGGCCGTCGCGCACGCCGATTTCCACGCCTGCCGCTATGTGCGCCTGGCTGAGCGGCTGCCGCTGCTGCTGGCCACCGCGCACGCCGCCGGCGACGCGACGGCCGAGGGCGCCGCCCTGCTGGCGGAGATCTACACCTTGATCACGCGCCTGCTCGTCAAGATGGATGACCAGCAGCTCGGCTGGATGGCCGCCGACCGGGCCCGGGGGCTGGCCGCGGGCGCCGAAAGGCCGCTGCTGGCCGCCGAGGCCGCCCGCCAGCTCGCCGTCCTGGCTCGCAAGGCCGGCTGGTATGACCAGGCCATGACCATCGCGTTGAGCGCCGCCGACCACCCCGCCCTGGCGGGTGGGTCCGACGCCCGATACACGGCCCAGCGCGGGTTGCTGATCCAGTCCGCCGCCTACACCGCCGCCCACCGCGGCGACAGGACCGGCATGCGCGAGCTCACCGACGAGGCCGCCGTCATCGCCGCCCGCCTCACTGCGGGCCCGGTGCTGCTGCGCGATCACGGCGGCGGCTTCACCCCCGCCACCGTCCAGTTGCACCGCATCTCCGCCGAGTACGCCGCCGGCGATGTCGGCGCCGCCCTCACCGCGGCCCGCCGCATCCGCCCGGCCGGCCTGCCCACCACCGAACGCCGGGCTCGCTACTTCACCGACCTCGCCCGCGCCCACGGCCTTGCCGGTGGCCGGGACCAATGCCTGGCCGCGCTGCTGGCCGCCGAACGCCAGGCACCGCAGGAAACCCACGCTCGTCCCGCCGTACGCGACCTCGTCCAATCGCTGCTGATCTCCGGCCGGACCAGCCCCGAACTGCGAGGCCTGGCCCTGCGCTGCGGCATCTCCTGGGCTCGCCCGGAGGTCAGGAGCCCTCGAAGCGGGGCAGCGTACGCCTCGGCGTTGTCCGCCAACTCCGCAGCGACCTCCGCCCCGCCGCGCAGTGTCTCGGCGACCTGACGAAACCGCTCCGCTCGCTCCGCCGCCCCTTCGGCCTGGGCGGCCTGCAGGTCACCGTGGGTTCAGCCGAACGGCCCGGGAGCCTCGCCCTCGGCCGGCGGGGATGCCCGGTGCTTGTCGAGAAGCACTTTGCGTTCTTCCAGCAACTGCCGGGCCTGTTCGTCGAAGGTGTTCGGCTCGTCGATCGCGCTGATCGCGGTCAACAGCCGGTCGGCCTTGTCGAGCGCCTTGCCCAGGCTGGTCACTTTCGCACGAGTGAGGTGCCCCTGATCTTCCGGACACGGTGCCAAGTAGGGGGCTGACTGGTCTGGAAGGAAGGGTTCGTGGCGGGGAAGAACTATTCAGAGGAGTTCAAGGACGAGGTCGTCAAGGCCGTCTTGGACGAGCAGTCGACGATCGGGCAAGCTGCCAAGGATTTCGGTGTATCGCGGGAGACTGTGCGGGACTGGGTGACCAAGGAGAAGCGCCGCCGGTCGGGGAACACCGAGCCGGCTCGGGATGCCGCGGAGCGTGCGAGGGTACGCGAGATGGAACGTCGGATCGCGGAACTTGAGCAGGAGAACGCTTTTTTGAAAAAATGCGTCTTAGATTCAAAGAGTCAAGGCAACACATTGGGCCGGGGTTCGGTAGCCGAGGCACTTGCGGGGGCGGTTGTTCAGCCGAGCGGCCAGGGAGTCAAGGTCGGCTTGGCTGTACAAGCTCAGATCGGTGCCCTTCGGCAAGTACTGCCGGATTAGCTTGTTCGTGTTCTCGTTCGTGCCCCGCTGCCATGGGCTGCGGGGTGCGGCGAAGAAGACGTCGATGCCGGTCGCTTCCGTCAGCAACTGGTGGCCGGCGAGTTCCATGCCGCGGTCCCAGGTCAGAGTGCTGAGTAAGCGTGCATCCATCCGTGTGAATGCCTGCCGCGGAGCGGGGATGACCCTCGTGGTGTGACGGCTGGGTAGCGCGACCATGGTCAGGTAGCGGGACTCGCGGTCGACCAGCGTCGCGACCTGACTGTTCTTGGCTCCGACGATGAGATCGCCCTCGAGGTGGCCGAGCTCGGTCCGGGAGTTGGCCGCCTCAGGTCGTTCCTCGATCGGCCGTGCCCCGGTGATCTGCGCACGCCACTGGCCCTTGACAGTGTTCCTCTCGTTCTCGCGGATAGGACGGCGCGTGCGCGGTTTGGTGCACAGCTCACGCGGGATCAGTTTCCACCGGGTCGTGTAGACCGCACGGTAGATGCTCTCGTGACTGATCCGCATGGCCGGGTCGCTAGCGTGCGTCAGCCGCGGATGCCCCACGATCGCTCCGGCGACCACTCGTTGTCGAGCAGTTCGATCCCCAGCCAGCGCGGCACCGGATTGTCCCGCGGGGCGGACGGTTTTGGGCGACGTGCCCGCTCTCGAGCGCGTCGCTCGGCGGCGAGGGCACGGTACCTCACCCGGCCACCGTCGCGGGCGACCTCCCGGCTCACCGTGGACGCCGAGCGTCCGATCGACACGGCGATCGAACGTAGTGAGGCTCCAGCCTCCAGGCCTCGAGAGATCGATTCCCGCTCCTCGGCGCTCAAACGGTCGGCCCGGCGCACCCGCTCGACCGGCGCGATGCCGCCATGGTGCTTCAGCACCGTGAAAACCGACCCCGGGGGTTTGCCCAGTGCCCGGGAGATCACGCTGATGGAGTCACCGGCGCGCCACCGCCGCCACAGGTCTTCTTTCATCGCGTCTGACATTCCCGGCCGACCCATCCGAGCCACGATCCACCCATCCACCCATCCACTTGCAGTGTTGCGTTGATCGTTTGAATCTAAGGCGGCCTTCTTTGCGAGGGAGCGGTAGCCGGCGAGAAGTTCTCGCTGATCCACGCGGAGGAGGCTAACTTCAGCCTGCTCATGATGTGTCGTGTTCTCGGGGTGTCGAGATCGGGCTATTACGAGTGGAGGGATCGGCCGATGTCGGCCGGGAAGCGGCGGCGTGAGGACCTTAAACCGTTGATCGAGGAGGTGTTCGCCGGATCGGGGTGGACGTACGGTTACCGGCGGGTGCGTGCGTTGATGCGGGACCTGGACCTGACGCCGGTGCGGGTCGAGCGGCGACGTGGGCTGACTGTCGCGGACAAGGCGGCTGGCCCCATCTCGGACCTGGTGGGCCGCGACTTCACCGCCGAGGAACCCGGAGCCAAGCTGGTCGGTGATATCACTGAGATCAAGACTGGAGAAGGGCCGCTTTATCTGGCTGCTGTCATTGATTGCTTTTCGAAGGCGGTGATCGGCTGGGCATTGGATGTGCGATATCCGGCCGGTTTGGTGTGCGCCGCCCTCGACATGGCCGCGATGCGGGTCGATATTCCCGTTGGTGCGATTTTTCACTCGGACAGGGGCAGTCAATATACGTCTCACGAGTACGCCGGCATGCTGAACCGGCATGGCTTGAGGCAGTCGGTCGGGCGAACTGGAATATGTTTTGACAACTCGATGGCGGAATCGTTCTTCGGCAAACTGAAGACGGAGTTCGTTCATCATCGCAGCTTCACGAGTGTGGCGGAAGCACGTACCGCTGTGGTCAAATATATAGAGGGCTTCTATAATCGTCGGCGCCTGCATTCTGTGTTGGGATATCGGCCGCCGCTGGAAGTTCTCGAGGAATGGTTCGATGGGCGAGCCGCTGCATGATATAGTTCATTTACTCCGGTGTCCGGAAAACGCGGGGCATGTCACGGAGACATCGTCTCGGGCACGGTCATGCCGGACGAGCGGCCCTTCGGACCTCGCGTCCGGCTCGACGGAGATGCGTCAATGCCCGCGTACATCAGGGACTTCCCATGGAGAGGAAACCGCTCTGACGCTGTCAGAGCCGGTCAGCTTGTCACCGCTGAGGTCGTCTCCATCGATGAGTCCGCAAGGCGCATCTGGCTGTCCCTGGCAGCGACCGAGCATCCCGATCTGTGGCAGTACTTGAAGGGCCTTCGCGCCGGCGACGTTCTTACCGGCACGGTCGCCGACATCCAGAACTTCGGCGTCTTCATCGCCCTGGACGACGGGCCGCCCCATCCGTCCTATCCCGGCGTCGGATTTGTCACCGTCCCCGAGCTCACTTGGGAGCACTTCGACGAGGTGACCGACGTGGTCCACGTTGGCCAGCGGGTGCGCGGCGAGGTCCTCCAGTTCGATACCACCAACGGCGAAGCACGGCTGTCCCTGCGAGCACTACATCCCGATCCTTTCCAGATCTTCGCGGACAACACCGCCGTGGGGCAGCGCCTATTCGGCACCATCACCAAAGCGATCCCGTTCGGGGTGTTCGTCGAAGTCGCCGACGGTGTTCATGGCCTCATCCACAAGGACAACCTCGCCGATGTCCAGGTCGATACGCCCGAACAGGCCGTCCAGCTGGGCGAGAACGTACAGGTCACCGTCATCGGTCTGGACCGCGACGGGCACCGCCTCCACCTGTCCCGCATCGGCGCTCATGACCCGAGGCCGGCAGCGGCCGAGTAGGCAGTTCAAGACAAGCGATGACCAGTGAGCGCTTTTCATCCTGATTAGCGGCCTTCTTCGATGAGCTGTAGAACGAGGATGGCCCGCACGATCGTGGTGGCGCGGTGTGGGCAGCAGCGCAGGCGGGACAGGACCTTCCAGGTCTTCAAAGTGGCAGCGGCGCGTTCTCCGCAGGCGCGGATGCGGGCGTGTGCGCGGTTGACCGAGCGCTGTGGCGTGACAGCGGCGGGCTGCGGCCGATGGCCTTTGAACGGCGTGCGGATGCCGCCGCCCGCGCCTTGATAGTCCTTGTCGGTGAAGGTCTTCACCCCCGCGGCGGTCAGCGCGTCGATCAGGCCGGTGGCGCGTGCCGCGGTCAGGTCATGTGTGGCGCCCGGCAGCGCGGGTGAGGCCCACACCAGCCGGCCGGATGGGTCGGCCAGGGGCCGCGCGTTCATACCGTGGCGTCGGTGTTCGCCAGAGTAGTACGGCCGTTCGTTGGCCAGCCGGTCGATGGGGATCAAGGTGCCGTCCAAGATTGGCGTAGGCCAGCCGGCCGGCGCGTAAGACGGCGGCGTGGACGTCATCGGCGAGCATGGCGAGCAGGTCGACCGCCTGGCGGACGTAGCGCCAGGCGGTGCTGGTGCCGATGGCGAAGCCCGCGGCCAGACGTGCGTAGGTGTCACCGTTGCGCGGGTGGGCCAGGACGAGCGGGGCTTGCCGTGACGCGTCCAGGCGCCGCCATCGGCAGCGGCGCTCGGCACGCCGGGTACGGATGAGCTCGGCCAGACGGATCAGGGTGTGATTGGACAGCGGAATCGAGGCACGATAAGACAGCGACGAGGTTCTCCGGTAGAGGTATCGGATCTTGGTCGACTGCTGTCTTACCGAGAGCCTCTTCTCATGCCAACCCGTCCCGGCGCCGCCCCTGCTGACCAGCGCGATCACGTTGAAAATGCCTCAGTGCAGATGACTTCGAGAACTAGTGAAGAAGACTTCGGGAATCGACCCGAGTCGATCACGGAGCCGCAGGTGGGTACTGTCGATGACTCGTGTCGAAAATCAATGTCGGTGAACGGTACGTGAAGAAATCTCGACAGTGCTCTTCGGCTACGCGCGAGTCAGTACCGCCGACCATCAGATCGACGCGCTGCTGCGCGCGGGCGTCGACCGCAAGGACATCCATTTGGACAAGGCCAGTGGCGCCAAGGCCTCCCGTCCCAGCCTCGACCTGGGTCTCAAGATGCTGCGCGAGGGCGACACACTGAAGGTCACCCGGCTGGACCGGCTGTCGCGCTCAGTCCTGCACTTGGGCATCCTCGGGGCGGACCTGCGCGAACGTGGGGTGGGACTGCATGTGATCGAGCAGGGCATCGACACCGACACGATGGAGGGCCGGGCGATGTTCGGCATGCTGTCGGTCCTGGCCGAGCTGCAGCGCGAGCTGATCGTGGCGAACACGATGGATGGCCTGGCCTCCGCTCGTGCCCGCGGCCGGGTCGGTGGACGCCGGCCCAAGCTCACGGCCGACCAAGCCGCCCTCGCCCAGGAGCTGTACGACACGCGGGACAAGACCGTCCAGCCGATCGCGGACTTGTTCGGGGTGCCGCGCTCGACGGTGTACGGGCACGTGAAGGGCGACACCGTGCGCCGCCAGCCAAAGAAGACCCTAGACAGGGCGTAGGACCCGGTGGGGGTTGGAGTTGCTCCGGTTCGATAGACACATCAGGGCTTGCGACTACGCGGCAGCATAGTCGAGGGCTTGGGCGTTCTTGAGCGTGTGTCGGCGTTCGTATTCGGCCGGGCTGAGCTGACCGTTGGCGGAATGGCGGCGGCGTGGGTTGTAGAACCCTTCGATGTAGCTGAACAGGGCTCGTTCGGCCTCTGACCTGGTGCGGAAGGTGCGCCGGTCGATGAGCTCGCACTCCAGCGAGGCGAAGAAACTCTCGGTGATCGCATTGTCGAAGCATGTCCCGGTGCGGCCCGTGGACGGGCGGACGCCGGCCTGCTCACAGCGCTGGCCGAAGGCGATGGAGGTGTATTGGCTGCCCTTGTCGCTGTGATGGATCACCCCGGCCTCGGGGCGGCGCTGGTGGATCGCCATCGCCAGGGCGTCGGTCACCAGTTCGGTGCGCATGTGATCGGCCATCGCCCAGCCGACGATCCGGCGGGAGAACACATCCAGCACCACCGCCAGGTAGACGAAGCCCCGCCAGGTCGGCACGTAGGTGATGTCGGCGGTCCAGACCCGGTTCGGCTCGGCCGCGGCGAACTGGCGTTTGACCAGATCGGAAGCCGCAGCACGCCCGTCCGCGATCGTGGTGCGGCAGCCTCTACGCCTGCTCACCCCGGCCAGCCCAGCCCGGCGCATTAGCCGGGCCACCCGCTTGCGACCGACCCGGACCCCGTCGAGTTCACGCAGGTCGGCATGGATACGCGGCGCACCATAGATCTCATCCGAGGCCCGGTGATGCTCGCGTATCCGCTCCGTCAACTCGGCGTCGCGGCGGGCTCGAGCCGATGGGCCGCGCACCTGGCGAGCCGCCCAGGCGTAGTAGCCCTGGCGCGACACACCCAGCACCCGGGCCAGCGGGGAGACCTCGTGGTGGTCCTTCTCCGCATGAATCAGCCGGAACTTCGTCTCGGCAGATCCGTCTCCCGCGCGAAGAAAACCGCGGCCTCGCGCGAGATCTCCTTCTCCTCACGAAGGATCTTGTTCTCGCGGCGCAGCCGGGCCAGCTCCTCCTTCTCCGCGCTGGTCACGCCGTCTTGGCGGCGGCCGTCATCCAGATCGGCCTGGCGCACCCAGGTACGAATCGACCGCGCGGACGGCTGGAACTCCTTGGCCAGCTCCTCCGGCGTCCGTCCCGCACGCACCAGCTCCACCATCCGCCGGCGAAACTCCGGCGGATAGTTGTTCGGCACAGCAGACTCCTTCTTCCGGGAACCAGGGTTCCCCAGAGATCAGCTGTCCACCAAACCGGGCCAACTCCAGGGTCTTGGGCCATCCGGTCCGAAATTGGGGGGCAGACCAAGTACGCCGGAAAGGGTTAATAGGGCTGGTCAGAGGCCATGACTGTTGCTTGCTCGGCATGGCCGTCAGGCGAGCCCGCGGAGGGGCGCATGATCCAATGTCTGATAAGTCGCTGGATCTCCCTCATATGATCATGCGCCTATGAGCGACATCATCGAATCTGCGATCGCCCGGGTGGACGTCGTGCGCGAGACCCTCCACGGCGTCACACTCGAAGACCCCTACCGGTGGATGGAAGCCGAAGGCGAGGAGTTTCATCACTGGCTGGACGCCCAGGCCAGGCACGCCCGAGAGCACCTGGACGCCCTGCCGCACCGCGCCGGCCTGCTGACCCGGATCCGCGAACTGGGCAGCGCGCTCACGCGGTACTTCGGCCTGGCGATGGCAGCCGACAAGGTCTTCGCCCTGGTGCGCGAGCCGGACGCCCGCGTGCCGGTGCTGACGGTGACCGAGGCCGGCGGAGCGAGCAGGGTCTTGTTCGACCCCGGCGTGGTGCCCGTCGCCGGGCACCACGCCATCGACTGGTACGTGCCCTCCCCCGACGGCCGCCACGTCGCCTGCGCCGTCTCCGACTCCGGGTCGGAGGACAGCTCCATCCACGTGATCGATGCCGACTCCGGCGCCCTCCTGGACACGATCCCGCCCACGACGCGTTTCGCCTTCCTGAGCTGGCTGGAGGACGGCCGGTCGTTCGTCTATCACCGCTACGCGGAGCAGCACCGCCTGGACAGCCGCTCCTTCCTGCATCGGCTGGGCGCCGACCCGGCGCAGGACACGGTGGTGCTGGCCCGCGGCCTCAACCCCCACGTCGAGCTGACCCCGCGGGACCGCCCCTTCCTGGTGGTGCCGCCGCACGGCGAATGGATGCTGGCGATCGTCTCCCACGGCGCGCTCACCCCCTGGCCCTGGACCGGCGAGCAGCTGAGCGACTGCACGATGTACGTGGCGCCGCGCTCCGGGCTGGCAGACCCGGCCGCCTGCCCGTGGCGGAAGGTCGCGGGCGCGGCCGACGGCGTAACCGCCTTCGCAACCAGCCACGACACCCTCTACCTGGTCTCGTATCGGGACGCGCCGCGCTCCCGCGTCCTGGCCGTTCCGCTTGCCGCACCTGATCTGTCCCGAGCCCGAGTGGTCGTACCCGCGGGTGAACGGGTGGTGGAGTCGGTGCGGGTGGTGGGCGACCGGCTGCTGGTGCGCGATCTCGACGGCGGCGTCAGCCGGGTACGGCACGTGCCCCTGTCCGGCGGCGAGCCCGCCGACCTCCCGCTGCCGGTGGACGGCGCCATCGTGGAGTGGACCACCCACCCGACGCGGCCCGAAGCCCTGCTGCTGGTGGCCGGCTGGACCGACGCGCCATGGCTCTACCGCTACGACGGCCAGTTCCTCCAGGACACCGGGCTGGCGCCCCGCCCACCAGTGCACTTCGGCGACGTGCACGTCCGTACTCTGCGCGTGCCCGCGCGGGACGGGACGCCGATCCCGCTCACGGTCATCCACCACAAGGACCTGGAGCTGGACGGCGACAACCCGGCCGTGCTCACCGGCTACGGCTCCCACGGGTTCATCGACCTGCCGGAGTTCCGTCCGGAGATGCTCGCCTGGTACGAGCGTGGCGGCGTCTACGCCGTCGCGCACCTGCGCGGCGGCGGCGCCTACGGCCGCGAGTGGCACGAGGCCGGGCGCGGCGAGCGCAAGGAGGCCACCATCACGGACTTCATCGACTGCGCCGAGCATCTCATCGCCCTCGGCTACACCCGTCCAGGGCGGCTGGCCGGCGAGGGCGTCAGCAGCGGCGGCATCCCCACCGGCGGCGCGTTGGTGCGCCGCCCCGATCTGTGGGCGGCCATGGCGATGCAGGTGCCCACGGTGAACGCCACGCGCAACGAGTTCACCGAAAGCGGGCCGATGAACGTGCCCGAGTTCGGCAGCGTCACCACCGAGGAGGGCCTGCGTGCCCTGCTGATCATCGATTCCTACCTGCGGGTTCGGGACGGCGTGCCGTACCCGGCGGTGCTGCTGACCACCGGCCTGCGCGACGCGCGGGTGCCGCCGTGGCAGCCGGCGAAGCTGGCCGCCCGCCTGCAGGCGGCCACGGCCTCCGACCGGCCGGTGCTGATGCGCGTCGAGGAGCACGGCGGGCACGGCGCCGGCTCGACCCGAGGCCAGGAGCAGGCACTGCTCGCCGATGTGCTGGCTTTCGTCCTGCACGCGTCCGGCGGGTCATGATGACGACAGAAACGTCGGGTACGGACGCGGATCAGCTCGCGCTAACTGCGGCATGCGCGGACGGGTTGTCCTTGCGAAAACCATTGGTGCCCGGCTTGCTCCGATGATGGACTGACGTCCCGCCGTGAGTCTGCCGCGTGACGGAGGTAGTGGTTGTGACGGATTATGACGTGCTTGCCGAGGTGTACGAATGGCTCATCTCGGATGCGAAGTTGCCTCCAGCCGAGTTCGCTGCGTCGTTCGATGACGTCCTCAGTCTCCTGCCGTCGAACGCTCACGTCCTCGACTGTTCGTGCGGAACCGGACAGTTGGCGGTTGGCCTCGCCGGTCGTGGCATGCGGGTTGTCGCAACTGACGCCAGCGAAGCGATGGTTCGTCGGACCGCGGAGTTGTCTGAGGAGTTCGGGGCATCCGTCCGGGCCATGCGGGCGAACTGGGAAGAGTTGCCCGACCATTTCGAGGACGACACGTTCGACATGGTGTTCTGCGTGGGCAACTCGCTTCACCATGCCGCGGGCGCGACAGGCAGGGGTGCTGCTCTGGAGTCGATGTCACGGCTTCTGCGCCCTGGCGGGCGCTTGGTGCTCACATCCCGCACTTGGGAACTCGTGAGGGCCAGAGGTTCCCGGCTGGACATCAGTGACCGACTCGTCCGCCGGAACGGTCGCGATGCCGTCGTGGTCTACCGCTGGGAGATTGCGCCGCATTGGGAGGAGGAGCACCACATCGAGATTGCGATCGCGCAAGTTGACGCGACTGGGCCGGTTCTTGTCCGCTCGGAACTGCTGTCCTGCTGGCCCTACCGGTACGAGGAACTCGAAGTCGAGCTGCACCGGGTCGGACTCCGGACGGAAGTGAGCACGTTCGATCTTGAGGCAGAGAACTACATGGTGGTCGCGAGCAAGGTATAGACACCGGGCTCTCAGTCCCCGGTCGGACCGCGCTGTTGCTCGCAGGACGCTTGCGCCCCCCTCATCGGTGCGGGTCAAGCGGTCAACGCAACGCCTTGTAAGTACTTCGAGACCCGCAGCCGGACCGAAGAATGGGCCCAGGGCGGGCAGGCCGTCCAGATGAGGTTCTGGGACCGGCCGCTGCACGCGATGACCGAAGCCTTCACCGCCGCGGGCTTTCGCATCAGCGTCATCAGCGATCCGCCGTTCGTGCCGGAAACCCGCGAACTGCTCAGCAGGATCCCCGGCACGAGGTTCCTGAGCTTCCTGTTCTTCGTTCTCGAAGCCAATTAGGTGCACACAGCAATGATCAATAGCCATGGTTAGCGCTACAGCGTGCGATTCCCGCCAACTGAAGCGCTAAGCTTGTTCTTTATCCTCCAGATTGTTGTAGTGCCGCGAGCGTGCGGCCGCGTTTGACGGTCTTGCCCACGTCGTAGCGGGGTGCGGGTCGACGGTTGGGGATGCCGGGTGGGCGTCCGGGGCCGGGCCTGGCGGGTTTGGGCGCGCCGGTCGGTTGGGCAAGCGCGGGACGGAGGTTCCGAAACCCGCGCCGAACCCGGGCGGGAGTGAGCTGCCCCAGCGAGGCCGGTTTCTCCCACGGATGACGCGGATCCTCTGTCAGCCGGCGGCCGAGGCGCAGCTGGGTGACAACGATGAGCGGCAGCCACGTCCAGCGGTCGGCGGCCTGAGTAGCACGGAGCTTGGGCCGGGTCCAGCCGAGGGTCTGCTTCCAGAACCGGTAAGTGTGCTCCAGGTCGAACCTGCGCGGGAACGCCTGCCAGCGGCGATCCACGTCGGAGCCGATGGCGCCGGTCTTGGAGGACCGGAGCCAGACTGGCAGGGCGTCGCGGTCACCGGGCAGGTGCTCGACCTTCAGCCGGATCAGGGTGCCCTCGATGAGGGGCAGCTCACCCTCGTGGTCGAGCCAGGCCGCGCGGTGGGTGAGGCGGGGGTGAAGCCTGTCCCAGGCGCTGGTCTCGGCCTTGCCGTAGTGGGTGGTGTCGGTGACCGTGGTCACCGCGGGTTCGGGCCAGGTGGCGGAGTTGGCCAGAGCGAGCTCGCCGCCGTGCTTGGGCGGCTGACCGCCCTTGGGGTCATAGCGTCGCGGTGGGGCGGGCAGGCGCGGCACCCGGTCGGAACGGATACGGCCCAGCAGTTCGACGGGCAGGTCACGCGGGACGTAGGCCAGGCGGGTGATGTCGTAGCCGGCGTCGGTCACGATGAGCACGTCCGGATCGCCGCCGCGCCATTGCCCGGCGGTGATCAGCCGCTCGATGACCCCTCGCAGTTGGGCGGTGATCGCGGTGGCGTCGCAGTCTGCGGCGTAGCCGTGGTGATGCCGCAGGGGTAGAGCTGGACGCCTCGTCCGTCGATCGACTTCGTGACGAACGTGGGAACCGTCCGATGTTGCCCTCGCCCCACGCGGCCAGCGTGGCGGAAGGGCAGGCACGTCGTCTGCTGATGGCATCGGGCGGGGCGGAGGCTCCGTAGTAGTCCGAGGCCGGGAAAGCCGGCC
>NZ_JBSGCE010000121.1:0-16710 GCF_053601695.1 Nonomuraea sp. NPDC004702 | reverse complement strand
GGCTGACGCTCTTCTCCGACCTTCCCGCCGGCGACGGGATGTTGCTGGCCGCCTTCCGGCTGCTGTTCGGGACGGCCATGGCCGCCTGCCTCCTGGCGGGTGGCCCGGCTCGCGGGCTCCTTCGCCGGCCCTACGGCGCGCGCCATCGAGGCCCTGGCGGGTCTGGCCGACGACGATCACGCGAACGCGCTGCCCGCCCTGACGGCGCTGGTGGCCCAGGCCCGGACGAACCCGCTGGACGACGCCCTGGCCCGGATCTTCGTCGTCGGCGTCGCGCTGTTCCTCGGCGACGACGAGGCCGTGGCCGAGCTGGCCGCCGCGGACGTGATCCGCTGCAGGAACGAGGGGCTGGCCGGCGCGCTGCCGGTCACCCTGCACGCGCTCGCGCACGCGCAGCTGATGGCGGGCCGGCACCGTGACGCCGCCGTGACCGTGGCCGAGGCCGTCGACCTGGCCAGGGACACCGGGCAGAGCCACCGGATCGGGCAGCTCACCGCGATCACCGCCCGGATCGCGGCCATCGAGGGCGGCCCGGAACACGGTTCCGATCCCGTGCATCGGGGACTGTTTCATCTCACTTTGGGGCGGTATGAGCAGGCGTTTCGTGAGCTCGACGGGGTGAGTGCCGTCTCGGCCGCGCCGGATCTGGTGGAGGCGGCCGTCCGGGTCGAGGCGGCGGACCGGGCTGCGGGGGCCTATGCCCGGTTCGCGGCGTGGGCCGAGGCGGGCCGGCAGCCGTGGGCGCAGGCGGTCGCGCTGCGCTGCCGTGCCCTGCTGGGCCCGGCCGGGGAGGCGGGCGAGCACTACGCGCAGGCCGTACGGCTGCACCGGCGCGGCGGCCGGCCGTTCGAACGCGCCCGCACCGAGCTGCTGTACGGCGAGTGGCTGCGCCGCGCGCGGCGCAGGGCCGAGGCGCGCTCGCCGCTGCGCTCGGCTCTGGAGATCTTCGATCGGCTCGGCGCCGCGCCGTGGGCCGGGCGTGCCCGGGCCGAGCTGCGCGCCACCGGGGAGAGCGCGCCCGAGGGGCCGCCCGCCGACGCGCTGGCGGCGCTCACCCCACAGGAGCTCCAGGTGGTACGGCTGGCCGCGGCGGGGGTGAGCAACCGCGACATCGCCGCGCAGCTGTTCCTCAGTCACCGGACCGTGGAGTACCACCTCTACAAGGCCTATCCGAAGCTCGGCGTCGCCTCGCGGCAGGAGCTCGCGCGCCTGGTGTGACCGCGACCCCTGTGGCGACTACCGGGGCGACTACGGGGGCGACTACCGTGGCGTCACGGATTCGGGCCGGCGGGGCCGCGGCCTAGCGTTGCGGCCATGGACAACGTGAACGTGGCGATCATCTACTACAGCGCCACCGGCACCCTGCACGCGCCGGCCCAGGCCGCGGCCAAGGGCGCGCAGGAGGCGGGCGCGCACGTACGGCTGCGCCGGGTCGCCGAAACCGCCCCGCCGCAGGCCGTCAACTCCAAGGCGACCTGGGCCCAGCACTCGGCCTTCACCGCCTCCAGTCACCAGGCCCGCCGGGTCGCCGAGACGGCGGCCGCGCTCAGGGCCGGGCGGCGCTGATGTCGGGCGAGTCGCAGATCAGGGCGCTGCTGGCGGTCCGGGTCGAAGCCTGCCAGGTCAAGGACGTCGACCGGTTGCTGGCGCTCTACGCTCCTGACGTCGTCTACTTCGACGTCGTGCCGCCGATGAGATTCGCCGGGCTGGACGAGGTTCGCGGCAACTTCGTCCGCTGGTTCGCGGAGTACGACGGGCCCATCGCGCTGGAGACGCGCGAGCTGGTGGTCGCGGCGGGCGGGGAGGTCGCGTTCGCGCACATGCTCCACCGCGACAGCGGGCGGCGCAGGAACGGCCTGCAGACGTCGATCTGGGTCAGGTCGTCCCTCGGTTTCCGGCGGACGGGACAGGGCTGGCTGATCACGCACGAGCACGTCTCGGTGCCGATCGACCCGGCTACCTTGCAGGCGTGGTTCGCGCCGGACGGCGAGCCGGTCTGACGCCGGCGCGCCCGCCGGGGAGGCGGTCTCCTTGGCCGGAGGGAGCCGGCTCGGTGAGAATCCTTCGTCATGATCCGTGTGCACTTCTCCGACGCCGACCTGCGCAAGATCACGTTCGCCCCGGCCCCCAACGCCTTGTGGGAGACGGTGCTGAGTGTGCGCCTGCTGCTCGGCGCGCCGACGAGCAGGAGCTGGACGCGGCCCGCGGTGCGCCGGCTGTTGCGGCAGGTGGGAGGAAGCCTGGCCGAGCGGGCGGGGGTGCTGGCGCCCCTGGTCCCGCCGCGGAGTTCGGTGCCGGCGTTCCTGCTCCAGCCGGACGCCGGTGACTTCGCCGCCGGCGTCGAGCTGGCCAGCCGGACGCCGAGCTCCTACCTGGCGGTCGATCTGGGCGCGTTGTCGCCCGCCCAGCGGGCGGGGCGCTGGGCTCGGGAACTGGCCGGCGGCAGCCGCGGGGCGCGCCAGACGCTCGCCGACGACCTGCGCGGCTTCTTCGGCTCGTCGGTGGAGCCCTTGTGGTCGCAGATCCAGGCGGAGGCCGGCGCGGACCGGGCCCTGCGTTCGGAGACCCTGCTGCGCGGCGGGGTGGACGCCCTGCTGGCCACGCTGCATCCCGGGTGCCGCTGGCGGCCGCCGACCCTGCACATCCCGGTCGACGGCGATCACGACGTCGCGCTGCGCGGGCGGGGGCTGCTGCTGATCCCGTCCTATTTCGCGCCCCGTCCGATGGTGATGTACCGGCCGGACGCGGCCACGGTGCTGGTGTACCCGATGTGCGTCACGGGCGGGCCGGCCGGCGCGGACGACGTGCTGACGCCCCTGCTGGGCCGTACCCGTGCGGCGGTGCTGGCCACGTTGCGCAGCCCGGCCACCACGACGTTCGTGGCCGAACGCGTCGGTGTCTCCCTCGGCTCGGCCAGTCAGCACACCACGGTCCTGCGCAACGCCGGGCTCGTCTCGACCGTCCGGACGGGCAGCTCGGTCCTGCACACGTTGACGCCGCTCGGCCAGGCCCTCCTGAACGGCTCCCCGGACGCCGGCTGACGGCGACGCCGCCTGGCCGGATCGTCGCGGGCCGGTTCAACGTGCGCTCAACGCATCCTCAACCCCTGCGGTCATACCTTCGCCTTCGAACGGAACACCTGATTCGACCTCGAAAGGCAGGCGCCGATGCGTCCCACGAGAACCGTCCTCGCCCTCGCGGCCACCGTCTCCGGCCTGGCCGTGCTGACGGCCGCTCCCGCCGTCGCCGCGCCGGCCGCGCGCAGCCAGGTCACGTCCCAGGCGGGCACCGCCGAGGCGGGTAGCGCCCTGGCGAGCTGGCACACCCAGCGGCACGAGGTGCTGGGCCCGTACAAGGGATATTTCTCGACCGCGGCGTGGAGCCGGCCGTCGGGCGTGCGCGTGATGCAGGTCAAGGCCCGCTGCTGGGGCAACGACACGGGGCTCAAGGTCGACCTGTGGTTCCTGCGCCGCTGGGGCGGTGGCGAGCGGGTCGCCAAGTCCGGCACGTGGCGCTGCAACGGCAAGTACGGCATCGTCCGCATCAGTAACGCCGGCCACTCGAAGTACTGGGCGACCTTCTCCCTCGACAAGAAGCACACGGTCGAGTACTGGGTGCAGTACTACAAGTGAACTCCGCCGGCCCGGGAGTTCGCGGTCGCCGCGCCGAAGGGACCGCGCCGCGGAACCCTATCCTCATGGGATGGCTCTGCATGATCGACTCGCCGTCGTGGACGCCCTTCTGGCCCGTCCCTTCCCGGAGACGGAGGAACGGGAGGGGACGTCGCGGGAGGTGTGGGAGGGATACCGTTCCAGCGGCCCGGACCACCATGTGTGCTACCTGATGGCCAGCCGTGACTTCTGGGACGACCGTGGCGAGGAGGTCGTCGAGGCGGCCCAGGCGGAGATCGACGCCGCCCTCCAGGAATTGGTGGCCGCCCTGGCGGAGCGCTGGGGGTCCCCTCGGGTGGTCGATCTGTGGCCGTACGCGCAAGGCGAGGCCGCGGCGCCCGCGCCGCTGGACGAGCTGGGCCAGCTCACCGGCACGATGCTCGCCTGGCGCCGGCCGGACGCGGGCCGGTGGGTCGCGCTCGCCGTCGGTCAGGCCGATCCGGAGTTCCCCGTCCTGCTGCTCGCGGCCGTGGGCGGGACACCGCTGGACTGACTCGCCGTGCGGCCGGCGCGGCGGAACGGCGCCGTCCGCGGGGCGCCGTTCAACGCCGGTGGGGCTGGTCTCAGCCGCAGTGCACGTTGTCGAGCTTGACGCTCGTCCACGACGGCGAGATGCCCTCGACGTCGATGCACTGCCCGGCCGCCGAGACGTACACGGGGCCGGCGTAGTACTGGTAGTTTCCGGCGTCGCTGTCCTTCCCGCTGCCGTCGCCCCTGGAGATCACGACGCCCTTCCAGCTCGTGGTGTTGGCGTAGGGGCCGTCGCCGTAGGTGAGTGCGCAGTTCTTGCCGGTGCCGGAGCTGTAGTACACCTCCAGGATGCCGGTGCGGTACCCGTACTTCTCGATGCCGATGTTGTAGACGCCGACCCGGGTGTAGCCGCTGCCGCAGGGGCCTGCCGCGCCGGCCGGGGCGGCGGTCGCCGCCAGGGTGGTGGTGGAGGTCAGGGCCGCGGCGGCCAGGAGGATCGCCAGCTTGCGTGCTCGCACGAAGATCCCTTCGATTGCCCAGTGTTGTGATCTTGAGTACCACCGGCTCACTTCCGCTACACGCAACTCGTGATCAATGTGATAGTTCGCACAAACCGCCCCCGACGCGTTGCTGTCAGGCGGCAGCGCAGACGGCGGCAGGCGAATCCTGCGGCCCCTCCTTCGACGCCCCGCGCGCTGGTTTCATCGCGACGGGTCCGGGATCGCCACCCGGATCCGGCATGAGGGGGAACACGCAGGTCAGCGGCCGCCGTCGATCAGGTTTTGATCTGACGGTGATTTTGACGGCCGACGATGTGATCATGATCAAGGGGACCTTGCGGATCGTCTTCACCGGCGAGGACCTGGCCCGCGTACGCGTCGCCGGCCGGGCGGACATGATGTGGGAAATGGCGCTCAGTCTGCACATCCTGCAGCGTCCGGGCGGGGCGAGCGCGCTGTCCGGCTGGCGGCGGCAGGCCCGCGCCGACCTGGCCGAGGCCGGGCTGCTCAAACCGGTGCGGGAGCGGCTGGTGCCGCTGGTGCCGCTCAAGGCGTACTTCCCCGACTTCCTGACCCCTTACGAGTCGCTGAGCGGGTTCCGGCAGGGCCTGGACGTCCTGGCCGACACCCCGTCGGCGCGGGTGCGGCACGAGGTCGACCGGCTGCGCCCGTACGTGCCCGTCCCCGCCACGCTGGACGACCTGGCCCGCGGCAACCGGCGCTCCATCCGCGACCTGGCCCGGCTCGGCGAGCGGTACTGCCAGGTCGCCTTCGGCTCCCGCCGCACCGCCATGGAGGACGCCCTGGGACGTGAGCGCGCCAGGCTGACCCGCCTGCTCACCGACCAGGGCGTGGACGCGATGCTGGCCGGCCTCGGCCCGTCGATGCGCTGGCGGCCCCCGGTGCTGGAGGCCGACTACGCCACCGGCCGGTACGAGATCCACCTGCAAGGACGCGGCCTGACGCTCATCCCCTCCTACTTCGGGCGCTTCACCCCGGTCGCGATGGCCGACCCCAGCCTGCCGCCCATCCTGGTCTTCCCGATCCAGCACGAGATGCCCGACGACGTCCCCGACGACGCGCTGCCCGACCTGCTCGGCGCCACCCGGGCCCGCGTCCTGCGCTGCATCGCCGCCACCGACGGCTGCACCACCAGCGAGCTCGCCCGCCGGACCGGCGCCTCGCTGTCGTCGGCCAGCGCGCACGCCCAGGTGCTGCAACGGGCCGGGCTCATCACCAGCACCCGGCACGCCAACATGGTCATCCACCAGCTCACCCGGCTGGGCGGCGACCTGATCCACCGCCAGCAGTGACCCCGACCCCCCGGCGGGATCCTGGATGGAACCTTTCTCCCGCATGCGGATAAGTACCGTCGTGACATCCCTTCCACACGACGAACCCGTCCTGGCAGGTCCTCCGGCGGACGCGCGGGCGCCGCTTCGGGCGGACGTCTCGGCGCCGGTCCAGCCGAAGGTCCCCCCAGCCTTCCAAACAGCCTTCCAAACAGCCCTCGATGGGCCCGCGCAGGACTCGGCGGTCATCGAGGCGTCGCTGGCCGAGCCGGAGCGTTTCGCCGAGCTGTTCGAGCGGCATGCCGCCGTCCTGCATCGTTACGTCGTCCGGCGGCTCGGGCCCGATCAGGCCGAGGACGTGGTGGCCGAGACGTTCACCAGGGCGTTCGAGAAGCGCCACAAGTACGCCCTGGATCGCCAGGACGCCCTGCCCTGGCTGTACGGCATCGCCACGAACATCATCGGCACCCATCGAAGGGCCGAGACCCGCGGATACCGGGCGCTCGCCCGAACCGGGGAGGACCCCGTGGCGGTGGCCTTCGACGAGCGGGTGGTCGCCCGCGTCTCCGCCTCGGAGACCCGCAGACCGCTCGCGGCCGCCCTGGCCGCGCTGGGCAAGGGCGAGCGCGACGTCCTGCTGCTGGTCTCCTGGGGCGACCTCAGCTACGAGGAGACGGCGCAGGCGCTGAACGTGCCCATCGGCACCGTGCGGTCCCGGCTGTCGCGCGCCCGCCGCAAGATCGCCCACGCCCTGGGCGGCAGCAACCCCACCGACGTGATCGAGGAGGTCTGATGAACGATCTGGACATGGTCCGCGACCTGCGCTCGGAGGTGCGGCAGAGCGAGGCAGGCGATCTGCGTCACGCCCGGCGGCGGATGCTGGCCGCGCTGGCTCCGGAGCCACCGGCCCGCCGGGTCCGGCGTGTGGTGCTGCGGGTGGCCGCGGTGGGCGCGTTCGGCGCCACGATCGCGGCGGGCGTCACGGTGGTGCAGAGCCTCGCCACGGACGGCCGGGGGACGCAGACCACCGGCGCCCCGGCATGGCTGCCGGTGGCCAACGCGCAGACCCTGGCCGAGCACGCGACGGCGGCGGCGGCCGGCCAGCCGGACGTCTACCCGCGAGCCGACCAGTGGGTCTACGTCAAATGGGACACCTACACCTCGCCCAGGCTGACGGCCGGAGCCACCGCGCCACCGGCCGGCGCGGGCCGGGCGGACTCGCGGGAGACCGTCGAACGATGGACGCGGGGCGACGGCCGGGAAAGGGCCATGCGCAAGGAAGGCGGCAAGACGATCGAACGCCGCCGGGGCGGGGCGGACCCCCGTCTGCGGTTCGACCCCGCCTACCTGCGCTCGCTGCCGCTGGAGCCCTCCGCCCTGGCCGAACGCCTGAAGAAGGACACCAGCCAGATCGCTCTGCCGCCGGCGCGGGCGGTGTCCCACCAGATCCTGAGCATCCTGGAAGAAGGCGCTCCGGCGGCTCGCCTGCGCGCCGCCCTCTACACCGTCCTGTCCCGGCTGGACGACGTCGGCGTGGAGCCGGTGCGCGATCTGCTGGGCCGGCAGGGCGTGGCGATCTACACCCGCGACGACGACGGGGTCCGCCAGGAGGTCATCATCGACCCGACCACCTTCGACCTGCTCGGGGCGCGCCGCGTCTACGTCGGCGGGGCCGAGTCGCCCGACCCGTACTACAGCGGGTTGCCCGAGGGCGAGGTGATCACCTCCAGGGCCCGGGTGTCGGTCGGCATCGTCGACGAGGCGGGCGACCTTCCCTAGCCGAGCGCCTGGCCGGTGCCCGTGACGAGGGCCGGGCACCGGCCGCCGGGGCTCAAGGGGAGTCCGGCCGGCAGTGGTCGGGATCGGCTCCCGGGCCGCAGCCGGAGTCGCCCGAGCCCCCTTCCCGACTTAGTAATCGGTACCGTATCGTTTACTAAGTGACTGACACCGTGCTCATCGCGGGCGCCGGCCCCACCGGGCTGGCCCTGGCCGTCCACCTGGCCCTGCACGACATCCCCGTCCGCGTCATCGACGCCGCCCCCGCCCCCGCCACCACCTCCCGCGCCCTCGGCCTGCAACCACGCGGCAGGGAGGTCCTGGAACGCATCGGCGCGCTCGGCGACCTGCCCCAGCGCTCCCGGTCCTCGCTCACCATGTCCTACAACGAGGGCACCCGCACCGTGCTGCGCCTCCACGTCGGCCAGGCCGTCGCCGACCAGCCGAAACAGACCCTGCTGATCTCGCAGGCCGAGATCGAGGGCACGCTGCGGCGACGTCTGGCCGAACTGGGCGGCCAGGTGGAGTGGGACACCCGCCTGGTCGCGGCCCGGCAGGACGGCGCCGGCGTCACCGCCACCGTCCGCACGGCCGACGGCGCCGAGCGCCCGATCCAGACCCACTGGCTGATCGGCTGTGACGGCGCGCACAGCACCGTGCGCAAGCTCGCCGGCATCGGCTTCCCCGGCCGCAAACTCCTCGAACGCCTGCTGATGGCCGACGTGCAGGCCCGGTGGCCGCTGGACAGGAACGGCAGCACGACCTGGATGGAGGCCGGCCACATGCTGTCGGTCACCGCGCTGCCCGACGACACCTGGCGGGTGTTCACCGAACCGCCGTCGCAGCTGCCGGACCGGCTGTCCGAACGCGAGATCGGCGACCGGGTGCTGAGCGAGTTCTCCCGCCGCAGCGGGATCGGCCTCGACACGGTCACCGACCTCCGCTGGGCCTCGGAGTTCCGCATCCACCGCCGGCTGGCCGACGCCTACCGGCGCGGCCGGATCCTCCTGGCCGGCGACGCGGCGCACATCCAGAGCCCCACCGGCGGCCAGGGACAGAACACCGGCCTCGGCGACGCCGAGAACCTGGCCTGGAAGCTGGTGCTGGTCGCCCGCGGCCGCGCCGACCGGCGGCTGCTCGACACCTACGAAGGCGAACGCCGGCCGCTGGCCCGCAAGGTCCTGCGCGCCACCAGCACCGCCGTGGACATCATGCTGCCGAACGCCCCCTGGAAGCGCCTGCTGCGCGACCACGTCGTCCTGCCGGTCGTGCGGCTGCCCGCCGTGCAGCGCCGGCTGTGGCTGGCCGCCTCCCAGCTCGGCATCAGCTACCGAGGAGGACCGCTGGCCCCGGCCGAGCACCGGTGGATGCCCGGACCGCGTCCCGGCGACCGGATGCCCGACCTCGCCTGCCGGCGCCCGGACGGCGGCGCCACCACCCTGCACGCCGCCATCGGCGGCCGCTGGGTCGTGCTCGCCGATGATCGGCACGTCGCCGCCCGCCACGCCGCGTCCGCCGCGGCGGAGTTGGGCGCCGACCTGGTCCTCGCGCTCACGCCGGTGGAGCCCGGCTCGCCCGACGTGACGCTGATCCGCCCCGACGGGCACATCGGTTGGCGTCACCCTCCGGCACCCGACAGACTGGCCGCATGGCTGAACAAGGTGCTGTGGCCGGCGTAGAACGCCACGGCCGTCCCCGCGATCCGGGAAACGACGCCGCCATCCTGGAGGCGGCGCTGGACCTGCTGATCGAACGCGGCGCGGCGGGCACCAGCGTGGAAGCGGTCGCCCAGCGCGCCGGCGTGGCGAAACTGACCGTCTACCGGCGCTGGCGGGCCAAGGAGGACCTCCTGATGGCCGCCTTGGAGCACGCCCGTGCCCCCGACATCGACGCCGCCCCGGCCGGGCGGTCGATCGAGGAACTGGTCGGCTCCGTCGCCGAGTTGCTCAGCCGTCCCCGCTTCCGCGCGCTGATGGCCCGCGTCATCGGCGCCTCGGTCGACTACCCGAAGCTGGTGGCCGCCTACACCGAGCGCTACCTGCGGCCCCGGCTGGACGCCGTGGCCCAGGTCGCGCGGCAGGCCGTCGAGGCCGGTCACCTTCCGGCCGGCACCGACCCGGGCGTCGTCCAGGACATCCTGGCCGGCTCGATCGGATCGGTGCTGCTCCAGCACGCCGACGACGTGACCGCCGAACAGATCGAGCGCCGCTTGCGTACTCTGCTGGGCCACATCGGGTACCGGCCCTGACACCGCGCGGCCGCCGTCCCTCCCCGCAAGCTCAGCCGGGCAGATCGTCGTGGCCCACGAGCCCGTTCTCGTAGGCGTGGATCACCGCGTGCACGCGGTCGCGCAGGCCCAGCTTCTGCAGGACGGCCCGGACGTGCGACTTCACCGTGTTCTCGCTCAGCACCAGCTCCGCGCGGATCTCGGCGTTGGACCTGCCGCGCGCCAGCAGGCCGAAGATCTCGACCTCGCGCGGGGTGAGGCCGTCCAGGGCCGCCGTCCTGCGCATCGGCGTCTGCCGCAGGAGGCCCAGGATCGTCGCGGCCACCCCCGGGGCCAGCGCCGCCGTGCCGGACGCGACGTCGCACACCGCCTGGGCCAGCGCGGCGGGCCGGACGTCCTTGGTCAGGTAGCCGCTGGCGCCGGCCCGGACGGCCGCCACGACCAGTTCGTCGTCGTCGAACGTCGTCAGCATGAGCACCCGGGTCGCCGGAGCGATCCGCACGATCTCCGCCGTGGCGGCGACGCCGTCCAGGCGCGGCATGCGGATGTCCATCAGCACCACGTCGAGGCGGTGCCGCCGGACGACCTCGATCGCCTGGCCGCCGTCGGCGACGTCGTGGGTGACCTCGATGCGCTCGTCGGCCGACAGGACCGTGCGCAGCGAGGCCCGCAGCAGCTCCTGATCGTCGACGAGCATGACCCGGATCGCGCTCATGCCCCCTCCTTCGTGGGGAGCCGCGCCCGCAGCACCCATCCGTCGTCCCCGTCGTCGATCGACAGTGTGCCGCCCGCGGTGCGCACCCGTTCCTCGATCCCCATCAAGCCGGTCCCCTGGCCGCGGGCGCCGCGAAGCGCGCCGCCGCCATCGTCGCGGACCTCCACCACCACCTCGGCCGGACTCCAGCGCAGGCTGACGCTCACCGCGACCGGCGGTTCCAGGTGGCGCAGCGCGTTGGTGACGCCCTCCTGCACGGTCCGCACCGCCGCGACCTCGGCGCTGAGGCTCAGCGGCCGCCGCTCGCCCGCCTCCGCCAGCGTCACCGCGTGCAGCGGGCTCGCCGCCGAGGCCACCAGGTCGGGCAGCACGTCGAGCGAGATCGGCGCCTGGCCGGGCCGGGATCCGGCGCGCGACGCCGCGCTGGCCGCGCCCAAGGCGGACGGGCCCAAGGCGGGCGGGCCCCCGGCGGACGGGCCCCCGGCGGACGGGCCCCCGGCGGACGGGCCCAAGGTGGGCGGGCCCAAGGTGGCCAGCATCGCGCGCAGACCCTGGTGGGCGTCCCGCCCGGTCTCGGCGATGTCGCCGAGTTCGCGCCGGGTCGCCGCATCCGCCGTCGTCACCGCCGCGGCCTCGATCCGCGCGACCATGACGGTGACCGTGTGGGCAATCACGTCGTGCAGATCGCGGCGGATCCCGGCCCGTTCACCGGCGAGCACCGCGGCCAGCCGTTCGTCCTCGGCCCGTCGGGCGGCCTCGCGCCTGCGCCGGACCAGCAGGGCCGCGAGCCACACCCCGCCGACCACGAGCGTCAGCAGCCCGCCCTCCAGCAGGCGGGTCCCCAGCGGGTCGGCGGGCAGCCGCGCCCACCCCACCACCTCGTTCAGGACGATCCCGAGCGCCGCGACCGCCAACGCCGGAACCGAGGACCTGACCGGGACCAGGCCGGTCAGCCGCCACAACGCGAAGGGGAAGCACACCGCCGAGGGCAGCAGGCTCAGCGACCATCCCGGGGAGGGCGTCAGCACCAGGACGAGCATGGCCAGCGCGCCGATCGCGTACCCCGCCCACGGCCGCCGGGCCGCCGCCACCGCCCCCGCATGGAGCAGGACGGCGGCGCCCGCCGCGGCCAGGACCTGCCACCAGGCCGCGCCCAGGTACCAGGCGCCCACCAGGACGATCACCGTCAGGAACGCCAGGACCGCGTGCGCCGCCACCGTCGTGGCCGGCCAGGCGCTCCGGCGCGGAGGGGCTGTCACGGTCGGTCGTCGCCTTCCGGTGGGCTCGTGGTGGGGGAGCCGTGCCCGGCTCGACCTGCCACAGGATAGCCAGCGGCCGAGGGGGACAGGTGACGCGCCGCGTCGGCCGCTCCGGCAGCGTGCGAATGGGTCACGAGTCTGGACATTCGGCAGATACGCGCGAGCACGCCTGGATAGGCTGCCACAACTTGATCACCGACGAGGGAGCATGGTGACCGCGCAGACACAACCAGGACGTGTGATCGGCGGACGGTACCGGCTGGAGTCCGTTCTGGGCGGCGGAGGCTTCGGACGGGTCTGGAAGGCGCACGACGAGTCTCTCGACGTGTCCGTGGCGGTGAAGGAGGTCTGGCTCCCGTCGGCCACCTCCGACGAGGAGCACGCGCAACGGCTGCGCCGCGCCGAGCGGGAGGCGCGCAACGCCGCCCGGCTGCGCTCGCATCCGCACATCGTCACCGTCCACGACGTGGTGATCGAGGACCAGGCGCCGTGGATCGTCATGGAACTGGTCGACGGCGGCACCCTCGCCGAGCTGATCGCCCGGGACGGCCCCCTGCCGCCCGGCGTCGTCGCGTCGGCCGCCAGGGGCCTGCTGGACGCCCTGCGCACGGCCCACGCCTCCGGCATCGTGCACCGGGACGTGAAACCGGCGAACGTGCTGATCGCCCGGGACGGCCGCGTGCTGCTCACCGACTTCGGGATCGCCGTGCAACAGGGCGACACCGCCCTCACCAAGAGCGGCGGGCTGATGGGCTCGCTGGAGTACATCGCGCCGGAACGGTTCAACGGCGTGGACAGCGGCGGCGCCGGCGACCTGTACTCGCTCGGGGTGACGCTGTACCAGGCGCTGGAGGGGGTGTCCCCGTTCCACCGGGACACCCCGACGGAGACGCTCACCGCGGTGCTGCTGGGGGAGCCGCCCGTGTCCCGCGACGCCGGCGGCCTCGGGACGCTGATCACCCGCCTGCTGGACAAGGCCCCGGCCAACCGTCCCACCGCCGCCGAGGCCCTGGCCATGATCGACGCCCTCGGGCAGCCTCGCCTGCCGAACACCCCGCCGCCCCCGGCCGGCCCTCACTCCGTGCCGCCGCGGCTGCCCTTCCCGGACGCCGGTTCCGCTCCGGCCGGGCCGTCGGCGCGCACCGAGAACGTCCCGCCTCCGCCGCCGCCCACGTTGCAGGAGCAGGCGCCCGCCTTCCACGACCCGTCACGGCCCGGCCGGAGCGGAACCGGCCCCGGCGGGCCGCGGAACCGCAAGCTGCTCATCGCGGGCGGCGCAGGGCTCGCTGTGGTGATCGCCGCGGTCGCCGTCGTCGTGGCCGTCTCGGGAGACGGCGACCAGACCCCGCAGGCGGGCTCGTCCGGCACGGCGGCAGAGCAGACGGCGGCCGCCGCGGACCAGCCCGGCACGAAGGGCCACGGGATACCGCCGGGGTGCGAGAACCAGACCGGCGTCATGGAGAAGTGGACCCAGGTCCCGGTCAGCGGAACGGTGCCGCTGCCGCCGACCGAGAACCTGCTCAACGAGATCATCGATCTTCAGCAGGCCAATCTGGCCAAGGCGGTCCGCCCGGCGCTCAAGACCGCGCTCCGGAACGACATCGACACCGCCAAGAAGGCCCTGAAGGCGCTTCGCGCCGACGACGTGGACACGTACCGGCAGGCGGTGACGAAGGACAAGCTCGGGCACCTGACCGAGATCTCCGACGCGTGCTTCTTCAACGATCTCGGCCCGTCGCAGTCATCGGGGTGACCCGGGTGTCGGAGGAACCGCCTGTGTCGTCCGTCGCCGGCCGGGGGAGGGGCACGTGATGCAGGCCCACGTCGCCGAGGCGGTCCGGGCGGCCGCCCCGCCCGCCGGCGAACGTCGTCATCAGGCCGGCAGGCGCCCGGTCACCGACCCGCGGGGCGACGATCAGGAGCGCTTGCGGTAGACGGCCAAGGCCCAGCGGACCGGGCGGTTGGTGCCCTCGCCCCAGATGCCCGCCCGGACGGTGACGGTGACCCGCCTGCCCTCCGGCACGGTCAGCTCGGACATCGCCATCGGGTACGGGCCGCTCGTCCACTGGCTGCAGGTGACCACCTCCTCGTCGCCGCCCTCGATCCGGTACGTGAACCACATCCGCCTGGACAGGTCACCGGCGCAGAGCGCCTCGATGCCCATCCTGCCGCCGTCGCCCCGGACCGTGACCGTGGCCGTCCCGTCCCGCGGCCAGATCCGGTCCTGCGTCGCGCCGGCCAGCTCCCAGCTCGGCAGCCGCTTGGGGAAGGCTCTGAGCGGTTCGGGCTCGACCGGCCGCGCGGGAGGCGTCCATTCGTAGACGGCCAGGCTCCAGACCGCCTTGACGGGCTCAGGGGTGACGCACGGCGCCCCCTTCTCCTGCCGTGTGCACCCCCCGCCCCGGGTGGTCGTGTCGAACGTCACCGTGACCTGGCCGGCCCCGGCGGGCACCGGCAACGGGACCAGCTCCATGCCCTTCAGGCAGGGGGAGAGGGGCGGGGAGGCGCCGGCGGCGCGGCCCGCCACGGAGATCCTCGGCGCCGTGGCGCCGAACGAGCCGTCGCACAGCGCGGCCACGTCCAGCGGCCTGCCGGTGACCGGGATCGTGACCGACGTCTTGCGCGCGCCGTCCGTCCTGACCGTCGCCGTCGCCAGCCGCCGGTAGCCGGTGCCGTCGTGGGCGGTGAACCGTTCCGGCAGCGGCTCCGGGGCGGGAGCCACGGCGGAGGCCGAGGTCGCGGGCTCGTGCCGCGGCACGGCGTCACCGGGCAGCAGGGAGAGCACGGCCGCGCCCGCGGCCACCGTCGCCGCCACCGTCGCGGCGGCGGAGGCCAGGACCCTGCGCCGCCAGGTACGCCGCACACGGCGGCGGACGAGCTCGTGACGGTCCGGGATCGCGGGCGCGGGTCCCTCGGCTCGCTCCCGCAACATCTCACGCAGGTCCTGCACGCTCATCGGCACTCCTTCACGATCGACTCGTCCACGCGCAGCTTGGCCAGCGCCTTGGCGGTCTGGCTCTTGACCGTGCCGTCATGGCAGCCCAGGATCCTGGCCACCTCCTGCACCGACAGGTCCTCGTAGAACCGCAGCACGATCACCGCGCGCTGCTTGGCGGGCAGCCTTCCCACCGCCTCCCACAGCTCCTCCCGCCCGGACCGCTCGGCGTCGGGCACCCCCTCCTCGGGCAGCGTGCCGCTCGGCACCTCGCCGCGCCATCGCCGCCGCCACCACGAGGTGTAGGTCGTCACGAGCACCCGCCGCACGTACGCCTCGGGCTCCTCGATGCGCGACCAGGCGAACCACGCCTTGACCAGGCACTCCTGGAGCAGGTCCTCGGCCGTTCCCCAGTCGCGGGTCAGCAGGTACGCCGTCCGCAGTAACCGGTCGGAGCGCGAGGCCACGAAGTTGTCAAAGAGCTTCCTGTCTGGCACACCCGTACTGACGCGGTGCCGGCGCGATCAGGTTGCCTCACCGCGCCGAGCCCGCCTTCTTCGCGGACAGGACGCAACGGCGGCCCGGCAGGCGAAAGACGGGGGCGGAGTCAAGGTCACCAAGGAGGGACGTTCGCGCAGGCAAGAGCTGGCTGCACCACAGCAGCCCCGAATGCGGGACGGCGGCGCGGCCCGCCGGGGCACTCGACGCGTGGACGGTCCTGTCGCCCGAGGTGCTGGAGAGGCTCGCGGCGCCTGCGCCCTCCTCCGGCGGGGTCATCGACGAGGTCACCACCGTCGTCCATGCCGGAAGCGCCGCGCAGACCGAGCTCACCACTCCGGCCCGGGGCGACGACCCGGCCATGGCGGAAGTACTGCGGGAGCAGTACCGCGCGGCACGGGTCTCGTGGCAGTTGTGGGTCGAGCCGGACCGGCTTCCCCGCCGGGTCCGTCTCGTCACGGCCGACCCCTCGGCCGAGGAGGGCGTGCCCAGGAGCAGCGTGACCGAGATCGACTTCACCGACTGGGGCAACGACGTGTCCGTCGAGCCGCCGCCGCAGGACCAGGTTCATGAGAGCGGAAGCTGTCTCGCCCCGGAACCGTACTGAACACCCGGGCCGTGCCGGATGCATCCTGGGCGTGACGTTTCCGTCCGGTGCCGGTTAGACGGGGGTCACGGGGACGCGGGCGGATGCGCCGGCGCAGGTTCCGGTCCCGCCGAACAGCGGTGACGCCGCCGCCCCCATCGGGCGTCGCCGAGCCGGTCGCCGTCGGCCGATTCGCCCTTCAGTGGGCCCGGAATGCCGGACTTTCCCTGCCCGATTGTCCGGCATGACGGCCGATTCTGGCACGTGGATGGGTGTGACCAGCGGTAACAGAAATGTCGGTATGCCTACCGATGGACATACGTATTTTCGAGCAGTCAAGCAGCGCTTAGCGTCTGGCGGCAACAAGGCGAAACGGTTCGCTTGCTGTATCCGTCACCCTTTATCACCCCCCATGCCCCCTTTCACCTCCCGCGATCCAGGAGACCCCTGACCGCGTGGTGACCCGCGCACGCCCAAAGGCGGCAACGGCCCGAAGGGAGCCTGCCGAAAGGAGCACCACAGCGTGAAACGCAAAGCCTTACTCGCGGCGGTCGCCGGCCTGGCCACGGCCGCGACCCTGACGCTTCCCGCGTCACCCGCCAGCGCCGCCCCTCCCGGAGCCACCCCCGCGCAGGACCCCGGCACCACCGCACCGGCGGCGGGAGACCCCGCCGCGCGCGCTGCCGCGGTCGCCGACAGGGCGGTCTCCAGCCAGCTCGACAACCTCAGCAGAGGCCCCGACGAGGCCTACAGCCGCGTCCGGGTCACCCCCGGCGCCGG
>NZ_JBSGCE010000120.1:0-16711 GCF_053601695.1 Nonomuraea sp. NPDC004702 | reverse complement strand
CACGTCTTCGCCGATGCCCGCCGCCGCGCACCGCGCGCGATCATCGGTCCAGGACTTGGGCAGATACAGTTCGGCGTCGATCAGCGCCCGCCCCATCGGGGAGGCGTAGGCCAGGAACACGCCCAGCTGGCAGTTCTCCACCCGGCCCGCGGTGCCGGAGTACTGGCGCTGCACCCCGGCCGACTTGTCGCCCTTCTTCGGGAACCCGCTCTCATCCACAATCAGCACGCCATCGCGGTGGCCGAGATGGTCCATCACGTATCCGCGCAGGTCAGCGCGCACCTCGCGGGGGTTCCAGCGGGCGCTGTTCAACAGGCGCTGCATGCGATCCGGGGCCGTGGCGAGTGGAACCGCGTAGGCAGGCGCGTGCCTACGTGATGGGATTGCTGGCGCCGATCGAGCGGAAGAACAGCTGGCAGCTGGCCGAGGCGGCCGGGGATACGAACCGGCCCGCTACTCGCCCGAACAGCGCGTCCAATCCTGACACCCACGATCGGAGATCATCAGCGGTTAACTCATCGAGCATGCCTCCAGACTACATCACAAAGCCTTGCTGTAGTACTAGGGCCTACTTGGCGCCCGGGCGCGCCGGCTTCGGGAGCGCCCCCAGCACGTTAGAGATCTCGTGAGACCAGCACATCCGGGTCATGGTCCGCGGACCACCTCGCCCAGCGCGGACCACAAGCCGAGCGCGCCTCCCCGACCGCGAGCACCGGCGCCCGCGTCCCGGCCGCCCGGGGTGGTGGTGTCGAGCGCCTCGTGCAGCGAGCGGAAGCCGATGCTGCGCTTGCGCAGCCCGGCCATGATCGTGATGAGGTCTTGGAGGGAGCGGCCGAGCCGGTCGAGCGAGGGCACCACGAGGGTGTCGCCGGCGCGTAGGTAGTCCAGAGCTTTCCAGAGTTCGTCGCGTTCGACGTTCTTGCCGGATTTCTTGTCGGCGAAGATCCGCAGGCAGCCCGCCTCGGTCAGGGCGGCCAGTTGCCGGTCCAGCAGCTGCCCAGCGGTGGAGACGCGGGCGTAACTGATCAGGGCGCCGGTGGCAAGCAGAGGCAGAAGTCGAAGGCCCGGCTGGAGCGGTTGCGGGAGCTGGAGGCGAGCCGCAGGGCGCCTCGCGGCGTCGGCGAGGCTGCCGTTATGGGTAGGGCGTTGCGCCTGTTGGTGACAATTGTCGACCGTTACCAGCTATCGCCTCGTACTTATACACTTACTCTAAGTGAGGGTCGTGAGCAAGGGAGCCCAAGTGGCCAAGCATGGCGGCAAGGGAAGAACCGACCGTCCCTACAACGATGACGAAGACAGCGGCAAAGCAGGCAGCACCGGAGATGGACTGCCACAGTCTCCAGGGGGCACGCACAGCAAAGACAAGGACCAGGACGACAAGTAGTGGACCTGTCCACGCACCTGGACCGGCTGATCGCCGCCCTCGACCTCGACGGCCGGGACGAGATCAGCCAGTCCATCGAGCGAGCCGTCCGCGCCGTGCCCCGCCACCAGTTCATCCCCGACGTGGGCTTGATCGAGCCCGTGGAAGGCACCAGGCGTCTGATCGACCGACAAGCCGACCCTGGTGCTTGGTACGAAGCCGTGTACGGCGACCACTACGTGGTCACGCAGCTCGATGACGGCAATAGCCCTCTGATCGGACTGGAGGGCGACTACACTTCGTCGGCGTCCCAGCCTGGCACCGTCGCCAGCCTGCTCAAGCACCTGGCGGTGGAGCCTGGCTGCAGCGTGCTGGAGATCGGCACTGGCACCGGGTACACCGCCGCGCTCCTGTCGCATCTGGCCGGGGCGCGGAACGTCGTCTCAATCGACGTGGACGCGTCGGTCGCTGTACAGGCCGCCAAGAATCTCGCCGCGGCCGGGGTGCGGCCGCATCTGGTCGTTGGTGACGGCGCGGGTGGCTGCCCCAAGTGGGCACCGTACGACCGGGTGCACGTCACGTGCGGTATCCGCGACATTCCGTACGCGTGGGTTGAGCAGTGCCGGCCCGGTGGTGTGATCGTGCTGCCGTGGCATCCAGGTTTTGGCGCCAGTCATCTCCTGCGCCTGGAGGTTCAGGAGGACGGCCGCGCCCGCGGCCGGGTGGTCGGCGGCGCCGCGTACATGATGATGCGCGCCCAGCGGATGCGCCCGGATGAGCAGCCCGAGCGCGAGGCGGAGCGGCGGCGCTACTGGACGGCGCTCGACCCTCGCGCCCTGGACGACCTGTCCGCGGGTGCGGACCTGGCCATCGCTGCCCAGACCGGCCTGCACTCCCACAGCAGGCGCGGCACCGACGACGACGGAGAATGGTTGCGCATGTGGGTGTCGGACCCTGACGAGCCACGCCAGTGGGCGGGCATCACATGGCGTCCCGGCCGCACCGCGCACTACGTCCACCAGGTGGGCGACCGGCCGGTGTGGGACGAGGTGCTCCAGGCGTACGCCCGATGGGTGGCCTGGGGCGAGCCTGATTGGCGCGAGTTCGGCGTCACCGTTGACAGGGACAGTACCAGCGTGTGGCTGCACACGCCCGACAACACCATCTGACGGTTACGTCACTCCCACGATGCCGCCTTGGTTCGAGCCCAAGCAGGACCATTCCTCGTTCCTGCGCTCACTGGCCTTCGTCCTCGGCGTTGGCGCGGAGGGCCGCATCATGCATGGCCTCCCCGCCCTTAGCTGCCACCGGTACAACCCATCCGCAGTCCGCGCCGTCCACGTCCATCACCAGGTTCTCCATCGTCTGGGGTGCCCAGTTCGTGCTCGGGAGAGGTGGTGGCCGCGCCCTGATGCACCTGGTGGTGCCCGGCGATGATGGCGAGGACGGTGTCGGCTTGCGAGTGGAAGGAAGTCAACCCAGCTGGTGGACGACCGTTCGCGCGCTGGGTCAAGACCAGCATTCTGCGGATCTCCCACATCGTGGATGGTGTCACCTTAATGACGAGCGCGGTGAGGGTCGCTTCCGAGACGTGGTGTAAAAGTGAACGAACGTAGGTTGCCGTGCTGAACCGTCCAAAGTTCGCACTACGCAAGGACTCACGCTCGTGGCACGCGCCACTACCGCCCGTTCAAGCCATCCGCGCCGAGATCGGCGCGCTGTTCTCCGAAGGCCGGGATCTGGTCGAGGTCATGGAATACGTCGCCCGCCTCGGCGCCCGCCTGATCATCCAGACCGCCATCGAGGCCGAGGTGGACGCGTTCCTCGGCCACGCCCGCTACCAGCGCGCCGCCGCTGTCACCGGCAGCGGCAAAGGCCGCGGTCCGGTCCGTATGTCGCGACGGGCACTGCCCGACCACCGTCAAGACCACCACCGGAGCCGTCACCATCGTCCGGCCGAAGCCGCGTGGCGCCACCGAGGCGTTCGCCTCCCGCCTGTTCGGCACCGGGGTAACCCGCACCAACGCACTGGAAACTCTGGTCATCGCCTCGTTCGTGCGCGGCCTGTTCGTACGGGATGTCGAAGGAGCACTGGCCGATGCCCTCGACCCCGAAGCGGCGCTGTCGAAGTCGACGGTTTCGACCATCCGCCAGGCGATCGTGGCCGAGTACGACGCCTGGTGCCGCCGCGACCTGACGAACGTCGAGCTGGACTACCTGTTCCTGGACGTCTCGCACTTCAAGACGCACGACGGGCATCGTGCCGAGCCGGTCCTCGCCGCCTGGGGCATCACAACCGAAGGCAAACCGGTCTTCATCGGCCTTAGCGCAGCCGCCGGCGAGTCGACCCGTGGCGGCCTTCATCAGCTCCCACAAGACCGATCATGGTGTGCCCCACGCGTTGACCTGCCGGGCCTTGGGCGTCTGGCAGTCCTGGTACTACAAGTGGCGCGATCGGGTGCCGACGGCGCGGCGGCAGCACCGCGCGGACTTGGAGGCGGTGATCGAGGCGACGTTCACCGCCTCGGGCGGCACCTACGGCAGCCCGCGCATCACCCGTGACCTGCACGAGGCGGGGTGGCGGGTATCGGAGAACACCGTCGCCGGGCGCATGGCCGAGCTCGGGTTAGCCGGCCGGGCGGCCAGGAGACGCCGGTCGCTGACCCGTCAGGGCAAACGGCCCGCCGCCCCTGAGCTGGTCAGCAGGAACTTCACCGCGGTGGCACCGGACGTGCTGTGGTGCGGCGACGTCACCGAGATGGCTACCGACGAGGGCAAGCTCTACCTGGCCATGGTCGAAGATTTGTTCTCCTGCCGACTACTCGGCTACGCCATGTCCGAGCATCACGACGCGGCGCTGACCATCGCCTCGCTGCAGACGGCCGCGGTCACCTGCGGCGGGACCGTCGAAGGGATGATCTTCCACACTGACCCCGAGGAATACAGCGCCGCCCGCTTCCAGGCCGCACGCCGGCACTGGGCGTCGTGCAGTCGATGGGCCGGGTCGGCTGCGCCCTGGACAACGCCGCCGAGTCGTTCAACTCCACCCTCAAAGTCGAATGCGTCCACCGGCGCCGCTTCGCCACGCGGGCCGAAGCCCGCCTGAAGATCGCCATCTGGATCGCCGACTTCTACAACATCCATCGCCCACACAGCGCCGCCGACGGGCTACCACCGATCGTCTACGAGCGGCAGATCGTGACCGCGCGAACAGCCAACAAGGCGAGGTCTCAGGAGACCATCGCCGCATAACCGAGTCTCCACACTTCCAGGGGATGGACAGGAGTGAGAACCCCTCGCGTATATAGAGCCCTGCACCATAGCCTGAGAATGTCTGGTCATCAGGAAGGGTGGGGATTTATGGATAACGGTACCAACAATCCCGGCGCGACGGTATTAACCGTGGGACAGAGAATCCGGCTGTGGCGGCAGCGGCGAGGGATGAGCCGCGAGACGCTGGCTGGCCTCGTAGGCAAGTCCGCTTCCTGGCTGAAGCAGGTGGAGTACGGGCAGCTACAGACAGAGCCGTCCCTGTCGCTTCTACTGCGGCTCTCTGACGCCCTTCACGTCCAGGACCTGGCGGAGCTGACCGGACAACAGTCCATGCCGGTCCGAATGTTCACGGGTCCAGGCCACCCGGCCCTCGGAGCCGTGAAGCGGGCCATCAACTCCAGTCTGCTCCTACAGCCGGCGGGCTCGGCCCAGCCCCTGGAAGCCCTGCGTGCACGACTGGACTCGGCATGGCGGACACGACACATCTCGCCGGATCATCGGACGGCGCTCGGGAAGATCCTGCCGGACCTGCTGCGCGATGGCCAGTACGCAGCCGGCACGTACAAGGGCGCCGAACAGCGCCGCGCCAAGGCGATGCTGGCCGAGATCTACGGCCTCACGCAGATGTTCGTGGCCTATCAGCCAGCAGCCGACCTTCTCTGGCGGGTCGCTGATCGGGCGCTTATGGCCGCGCAGGAGTCGGAAAACCCCATGGCACTGGCCTGTGCCATCTGGTTCCTCGCTCAGGCGCACCGCGACAACGGGGACTACGAGGCGGCCCACGACATCAACACCGAGGGCATGCTGGCCATTCATCCGCACATGGAGAATCCCAGCATAGATCTTCTGGCCATGTGGGGGGCGCTCTCGTTCGAGCTGGCCTACACCGCAGCGCGAAGCGGCGAGATCGCTGCTTCGTGGGGGCATTGGAGTGACGCGCAGCGCGTTGCCGATCGACTGCCCGCCGACTACTACCAGCCGTGGACGTCGTTCTCGCGCGTGATCATGCGGGCCCATGCCGTGACGGTCGCTGTAGAGCTCCACCAGGGCGGGGAGGCCGCGCGACAGGCCGACAACAGTGAGAGCGTCCCGATTCCCTCCCGGCCCCGTCGCGGCCGACACCTGATCGAGGTGGCACGGGCGCACCAGCTTCGGCGCGATTTCGATGCGGTGCTCGGCACGCTGCAGCTCGCGCAGCAAACTGCTCCGGAGACGATCAAGTACAACGGGTTCGCCAAGCGGATGACGCTTGACCTAATAGAAGACGGGCCATCGTACCTACGCGTACAGGCGCATCAATTGGCGGAACAGATTGGCCTTATGGCCTGACCTAAAGTAGGGGACAGATTCTCTGTCCATTACTCGCCAGTAGCCGCCCTACCGTCAGAGCCATGACACCTGCTGTGGCTATGAGTCAACTGGGGGTAGCACTAGCTGGGCACGGTGTCGGCACACGCGACGACCACGTGCGGGAGCACCGCTGCTACAGCATCCTGACCATCGGCGAGACCGGCGAAGTCTCGCGCGGGTCCGAAATGTTCCGGCGGTACGAAGGATCTTCGTGGAAGTGGGATCCCATCGATGGCCCTGCGGATGGCGCCGAGCGTCTAGCAACCGTCCTCTTGGGAGCGGGCGGCTCCACCAGGCTTAGGGGCTGCTCGACAGGCTGCAGTGCGCTCACGCCGTTGCAGATCCTGGCGACGCGAGGTCCACGCCGATGACGCACAGCCACGCCGAGTCCGCTCCCTTCGTCGCGCCGCCACCCACTGTGAGCCGTGTCTATGACCGTTCCCTGGGCGGAAAGACCACCTGTGACGCGACGAGGAACTCGCCAAGGCGCTCCGGGAAATCGTCCCACCCGTGGGGAGGTCATGCGGTACAACCGGATCTTCATCCGCCGGGCGGTCAAATACCTGGTCGGCCAGCGGGGCGTCCGCCAGATCATCGACCTGGGATGCGGATACTCCGACTCACCGGACGTGTTCGCGATCGCCAAGAGTGTCACGTCAGCGATGCGCGTGGTCGCCAAGGACAACGATTCGAAAGTGGCCTCGCACGCCTGGGTCCACTTCCGGGCTCACGGCGTCCGCAGCATGGGACGCCTTGCTCAACATCGAAGAGCTGGCCGAGTTGATCGACCCGCACCAACCCACCGCCATCACCGCCGCCGCAGTGATGCACCTCGCCGACTACGGCGAGGCCGCCTACGCGCTACAACTGCTCGCAAACCGGCTGGCGCCTGGGACCTGGCTCGCGCTGCCCCATGTCCTCGCAGACGGTCCCGACCCGGACAAGAAAGTCTTGAATGCCAGCGTCTACACCAGCAGCACCCGGGCGTCGACTGCTGCCTGCGCACCATGGAGCCGACGCGGGCGATGCTCGGCAGCGGCTGGCAGCTACAGGAGGCCGGCAAAACCTTCGCGGTCCTCCCAGACCGTCCAGCGCGGCTGCGTCCCTGGGTTCGGCGGCTGATCGCCGCAGCGTCCCTCCCTAGGCATGGGCCCGGCTTCTCCTACGAGGCAGAGACCGACACCGCAATGAGTTCGCCGGCGCTCGCGAGATGGGCCAGTTCCTTCGGGCCTGTCTCACGAGCGCCCTTCGCCCACTCTTGAACGAAGGGAAACAGATGACAGAGCAGAACGGCTCCTCCGACGTTCTCGCCGTGCGTGGCGGGCGTACCCTGTCGGGAACAGTGTCGGTGGATGGGTCAAAGAACGCGGCCTTGCCTCTAGTTGCTGCCGCCGCTGTCCTAGGCCGGGCTGTCACCCTGGAGAATCTCCCGGACTCCAGCGACGTCAGGGCGATGTGCGCACTCGTCAAGGCCGCCGGCTACGAGGGGGGGCCGTCGCACGGCAAGACGAGCACGTGGCGTGTCTTCCCCGCGCCGGCCTTGGCAGCGCGTCCCGATCGGGAGTTAGCGGCCAGCATCCGCGCCTCCTACTACCTGCCGCCGGCCCTGCTCGTCCACGGCGTGGCCGAGCTGCCATGGCCTGGAGGATGCAACATCGGCGATCGCGGTATGGACCTTCACTTTGACGTGTACAAGGCCTTCGGGGACACCGTGGAGACGAACGATCATGGCTATCGGATCACTCCCGCCGCCTCACAACTGTCCACACCGGTGGAGCTGACATTGCCGTTTCCCAGCCGCGGGACAACCGTGGTGGCGTTGCTGCGCGCGGTCGCGGGCCACCGCCCTCTCGTGCTGCGTAACCCCAGCCCGTCGCCAGAGGTGACCGGACTGATCCAGGCGTTGACTGACTCCGGCCACCACGCTACCTACCAGCCGGATGGCACGCTGACCTTCACGCCATGCGTGGCCCGCGCGGCAACCTGGCAGGTGCCGGGCGACAAGGTCGAGGCCGCCACGCTGCTGTGCGCGTTGGCCATCACCGGGGGGCACGGCCGCATCGTTGGCGTCAACCCTGACCACCTGAGGTCGCTGATCGAGCTGCTGACCAAGGTGGGCTTCCCGGTGAACCCGATCGACGACGGCGTCGAGTTGACAGCGAACGTCCAGCTGACCGGGACACCCATCAACGCGTTCGGGACCCAGGCGTCCCTGGCCGCCGCCGACTGGCTCGACGCGGACTTCGAGCCACCGCTCATGGCCTTGGCTTTGACCCTGCCCGGCGTCCATGGCTTCGCTGACGAGATCAACCCTGGGCGGCACGGCAACCTCCTGCCCCAGCTTCGCCGCCTGGGCGCCGACATCATCGAGGAGTCGGCCACAGCCTGCCGAGTGAGCGGCCCACAGCAACTGAGGGGCGCGCGGGTGGAAGCCGTCGATATCCGTACCGGCTCTGCCCTACTCCTCGCCGGCCTCGGCGCCGAAGGCACCACAGTGGTGGCTGGACTGGCACAGCTCCGGCGCGGGCACGCCGACCTGCCGAGCAAGCTCCGCGCGCTGGGTGCCGACATCGTCACCGGACCCACCAGGGCGGACTGAACCATGGCGAGTATCCAGATCACTGCCCACGCCGACATGCGCTCGGTGGAGGCGATCCTGGCCACCACCGATGTGCATTCGGCGCTGGAGGACCCACTACCGTTGCTGGGGCATCTACACCGGGTACGGCCGACGACCCTGGTGGTTGACTGCGGCGACTTCTTCGAGGGCAGCGGCTACTACCTTCTGGCCGGTGGCGCGCTGGAACGGCGGATCCTGGCACGCCTGTATGACGTACTCGCCCCGGGAAACCACGGCTTCCGCTTCCACCTTCGGCCGGACCTGCGCCCGCTCACCGTGTGCGCAAATTTGGTCGGCTCTGCAGGGCAGCCGCTATTTCGCCCCCTGCGGTGGGCGCGCGTAGCTGGACGCCTCGTCGCGATCACCGCAGTGCTCGGACGGCAGGCATTCGACTGCCTGCCGCCCGCCGACCGCGCCGGCGTCGGCTTCGTCGATCCGGCCGCCGCCCTGCGCGACCTCGCCATCGCGCACCAAGCCGATGCGTGGGTCGTGCTCAGCCACTCCGGCTACGAGCACGACATGGCCTTAGCTCAGGAGTGCCCGCATGTGGATGTGTTCTTCTCGGGGCACTGCCACAGCGACCACCACCGACCCGTTCTGGTCGGCGACACGGTGATCGTCAAGGGGTTCGAGTTGGGCGCCGGGTATGCGAGCGCCACGCCAGAAGCCTCGCACTGGCGCGCCAGCGTCAACCACTTCCCCCCGGCCGACGAGATTCCCAGCCAGCTAAGCGAGGTGATGCAGCAGATCGGCATGATCCGTAGCCGTCTGCAAAGCCCGCTCGGCTTCCTGGCTCCGCGCTTCCAGCACGGGCCGGTGAACCTGGCCGGCCTGCTGACGGCGGTCGCCGCCGAGCTGCGTGAGCCAGAGGTGGATGCGGTGGTACTGAACCAGACCAGCCTGCGAGCGACTGACTTGAGCGAGCACCTGGCCTTGGGTGACCTGCTGCACATCGAACCCTTCAGCAACCGCCTGGTCGCCGCCGACGTACCTGCCGTGTTCGCCGACAACCCCAGGGCGCTGCTGGCTGTCCTCACCGAGAGCATGGGCCCGATCATCATCGCGCCCGACCCGCTGCCCCGCCGACTGCGCCGGATCATCACCACTGGCTATGTAGCCGCCACCTTCCTGGACACCCCTCACGCGACTGACCGGGGGCCACTGGCTGAGATCATCCAGCGGTTGATGGTCAGACCCGCCGACCGACAAGGAGACCTCCCGTGATCCTCACCGGGCCGGAGATCACTGCGGCCGTTGCCGACCGTCGTCTACGCATCGACCCCTTCGATGACGGCCAGGTTAACCCGAACAGCTACAACGTTCGCCTGGGCGACACCCTGCGGACCTACACCGGCCCCGTCCTCGACGCCTACTGCCCCAACGAGACCCGGGAGCACCACATCGGGCCCGGCGGCTTCGTGCTGCAGCCAGGCGAGCTGTACCTGGGCCACACCGAGGAGAAGGTCGGTAGCGACGCCTTCGTGCCGCTACTGTTCGGCCGCTCCTCGGTAGGGCGCCTCGGCTTGTTCGTGGAGATCACCGCACCGATCGGTGATATCGGCTTCTACGGCCAGTGGACGCTGATGCTCTCGCCGGTCCGGTCGCTGCGCGTCTATGCCGGGATGAAGATAGGCCAGATCATGTTCGTCTTGTCCATTGGCCCCGTTGACCTCTACCGCGGCAAGTACCAGGCGTCAGATGGGCCGCAGCCCTCTCGGCTCTGGCACGACAGCCGTCAGCGCGTTGAGGCGTCAACGTGATCCTCACCAGCAGGGCGATCGCCGCCGCGATCAGCGCCGGCGAGATCATCATCGCGCCTTTCGAGCACTCTCGCCTGTCGCCCAACGCCTATGACTGGCGCCTTGGCGAGCACCTGCGCGTGTGCGAGGACGAGCTCGACGCCGCCGCCCCCAGCGAATTCCCGGAGATCACCATCCCGGACGAGGGAACCGTGCTACAGCCAGGCGTGCTCTACCTCGGCCACACCCTCGAACGGACCGCCTCTGAACGATACGTCCAGCTTCTCAACGGCGACCGCTCCATCGGCACACTGGGCATCTGGGTCCACATCTCCGCGCCGCTCGGCCACGCCGGGCACGCCATCCGGTGGACTTTGGAGATCCGGGTGGCCCGCCCCGTACGCGTCTACCGTGGGATGACCTTCGGCAAGTTGATCTTCGCACAAACCTTCGGTGCTCCCTGCAGCTACCAGGAACTCGGCCGCAAGTACACCAGCTCGGCAGGCATCGACATCTCCCGCCTCTATGAAGAGATCGGATCCCAATGATCGACCCCATCGCGCAGGCGCTCACCCTGACCGCGCTCGACATGCCGGCCGGTAGCCCCGGCGGCAGCATCGAACTGCTCTACGACCTCTATACCGGCCCCAGCCCGCTGATCGACGCCCAGGTCTTCATGCTGGCCGCCAATGAGCCGCACAGCCACCTGCCAACCGGCGTCCGGACAGTGAGGGCTCCCGGTAAGTGCGTGGACGGCGACCCGTTCTGGGCATACGTCGAACGGCTGCGCGAGGAGCTGAACAAGGTGATCGACCCGGCTCGGATCGAGGTGGTCCACCTGCAGCACTTGGCCTTCGGCGCGAGCGCGGCCCTGACCCGGCTTTTGCCACGCCACCCGACCCTGGCCCTGGTTCACGGAACGGACCTGTTGTTCGCCACCGACCATCCCACTCAGCGTCGTGTGCTCGCAGAGACCGTGGCCGCAAGCCGCGCCATCGTCGTGCCCACCACCGCCATGGCCGACCGGCTTTACAACCTGCACGAGCAGGCTCGCAAGGTCAAAATCGTTCACATTCCCTGGGGCATCCCTGATCGGCTGCTGAACACCAAGCCCCTGCCTCGCCAACCCCACCAAGGCCCTCTGCGCGTGCTCTACGCAGGACGGCTCACCGCAGAGAAGGGCCTCGATCGCGTCCTGCCCTCGCTCGCCAACATGGACGAGATTCGCTTGTCCGTCGCCGCTCCATATGAGCAGTACGCCGGAGGAGATCGTTCCGCCTACCGCCACACCTACCTGGGCTGGCTACCCCGCAAAAGGTTGTGGGAGGCGTTCGCCGATCACGACCTGCTCATCGTGCCGTCCACCACCCTGGAGGCGTTTGGCCTGGTCGCTATCGAGGCTCAGGCGTGCGGGCTGCCGGTGCTCTATCAGCCCGTGCCCGGCCTGGAGGAGGTCCTGGGCGACTCAGCACTCCGAACCAACCTGGGCGACCCTTCAGCCCTGATCAGGGTACTCAAGGAGCTACAAGCTGATCCGGCGATCCTCGATGACGTACGTGAGACCGGCCTGCGCAACGCCGCACGCTTCCCTCTGTCCGCCACTGCGAGCGCGCTGGCCAGGCTTAGCCAGGAGATCGCCTGACGCGATCACAGTACGTCAGCGGGGCCCAGGCGTCCTCACTACGCTGGCCACGACGCACTCGTCCAGACGAGGGAAGGGACGAAGGCAGACACCCACGAATCGATCACCCAGCTACTGGAAAATGGGGTGCGAAAGCGGGTGTTCCTGGGGCCGTTTGGGCGATCGGCGACGCAGACACCACACTCGACAGCGGCGCCTGTGGGACGACTGCTCCGGGCCAGGCAGCGCGCTGGCCATGTTCGACCTGCCGTTCGTGATGATCGGCCGGGGCAAGCTCTCCGTGGAGCCACTGTCGGCCCTGGTCTGGGACGAGGCCACCCAGCTCAGGTACGGCTCGGCCGCCGCCTACGGGATCGCGCTCATCTCATACGTGGCCGTGGTGGTGTTCGTCTTCGTCCGCCTGCTTGGCGCCGACCTGCTCGCCGACGCACGATCAAGGAAGAGGACGGCATGAAGAGGGCCTTGGGTGCCGGGCTCGTCGTAGTGTACTGTCTGGCGCCGTTCTACTGGATGGCCGTCTCCAGCCCGCGGCGCACCGGCGACATCTTCTCCACCACGCCCTGGCCGTCGCCGCCGTCGCTGGAGAACCACGCCGCGGTGTTTGCGGTCGTGGTGCTGCGCGGCGAGGACACCTTGCCAGATCGCGAGCGACCGGTCGCCGCCAGCCGACGCGCGGGCCCACATCAGCGCGTCCTGGGCGGGTTCGTCCAGCAGGGCCGCCCGGTCCAGCCGGGCCAGGGGCAGCGCGTCCGGGGGCAGGCAGATGATGATGCGCTCCAGGCCGGGCTCGGCTCGCGCGCACAGCAGGGTGTAGGCCAGGTCGTCCTCGCCGCCGCCGACCGGGTCCACGTAGGTGATGGCGGGCACGGCCGGCAGCCCCTGCACGACATCGCCACGCTGCGCCGCCTCGCCCAGGTCCTGGCCCTCCCCTGCCAGTGGCTGGGCCTGGCCGAAGAACCAGCCCCCGGCAACTCGCCCACCCGCACCGTCCGCGCGTTCCCACCCGCTGCCGCGAACCCAGCGATTAGGGTGGATCCTTCAGCGGCAGGGGAGGAACACAACGTGAAGCGCCGTCACTTCCTCGCCAGCGTGGCGCCCGCGCTGTTGAGCGCCACCGCCTCCGAAACGGTCAGCGACACCATCACCGCACGCCTGGAACGGTTCCTGACCGACCCCAGCACGGCCGCGCCCACCAGCCTGGCCACCCTGAACGCCCAGCTCGGACGGGCCCGCGCGGCGCTCGCCGCCACCAGCTACGGCGCGGTGTCGCTCATGCTGCCGCCCCTCATCCAGGCCGCCGAGGCCACCGCCGTCGACGCTACCGGCCGTCTCCGGGACCAGGCGCACGCGCTGCTCGCCGACGCCTACGTCCTGGCCGCCATGCTGGCCACCAAGGCCCACACCGACGCCGTGGCGTGGGCCGCCGCCGACCGCGCCCTGCGCGCCGCCCGCACCTCCGGCGACGTGCTGGCCGTCGCGGGCGCGGCCCGGGAGGTGGCGATCGCCATGCGCCGGCAGGGACGCCACGCCAGCGCGACCGCCCTGCTGGCCGAGACCGCGGCCCGCCTGGACGCCGGCACCGGCCAGACCGACCCCACCGTGCTGGCCCGCTACGTCAACCTGCTCTGCACCGCCGCCTACGCCAGCGCCCAGGCCGACAAGCCCCATGACGCCGAGACCTTCGTCAGCGAGGCCGAACTCGCCGCCCGCCGGATCAGCGCGTCGCCGCCCGCCCTCGGCATCCCCACGGGCGCCACGGTGGCCGCCTACCGGATCAGCATCCACAACGCCCTGGGTGACCCGGGCCAGTCTCTGACGGTGGCGCGGACGGTGGACCCTGGCCAATTGCCGACCTCCGAACGGTACGCGAGGTACTGCATCGACACCGCCCGCGCGTGGGACGCCTTCGGGGCCCGCGACCGCGCCGTCGACGCGCTGCTGGCGGCCGAGCGTGCAGCGCCGGAGGAGGTCCGCCGGCCATCGGTCACCGCGTTCATCTCCGCGATGCGGTACCAGCCCGGACGCGTCCCCCATCTGCTGCATGAGCTGGCAGCGCGCACGCAGAGCGCCTAAAGGGTGTTGCAGAAATCCGTGAGCGGGCAGGTCAGGGCGGTTCTGCGGCGATCGTGCTCATGCCGTGAGGGCGAGGTTGTGCATGTGTGCGACGGCTTGGATGGCGTGGTGGAGACCGGTTCCCTTCTGTCGGCAGTCGCGCAAGATCTTGTAGTTCTTCATCCGGGCGAAGGTGTGCTCGATGCGAGCGCGGACGCGCCGGTGTTCGGCGTTGTCGTCCTCCTGTGCCCGTAGCAGAGCTCTTCCTGCCCGTCTTCGGTGCGGGACGACGAGGCCGGTGTTGAGGTAGGCGCCGTCGGCCGGGGTCGTGACGCCCTCACATAGGGCTGGCAGGCCGGAGTCCCGCCATGCGTGCGCGTCGGCCTTGTTGCCTGGTGCCGGTTGGCCTGTCGCCACCACGAGCCGGGTGTCGGCATCGATGATGACCCGCACGTTCGCGGAGAACCGGTAATTCCGGCTGGAAGCGCCGACGCCGCGGTCACGCACCGGGATCAGAGTGCCGTCCACGATCCACAGCCGCTCCGCAGCGTCGGCCGGCCGCTGTGCGGGGCGTAGAGCCAGCAACGGGCCCAGGCGCTGGATGATCCGGCACACGGTGGCCGGGCAGATCCCGAACAACGGCGCCAACTGCCGCATCGTGAGATTGGTGCGGTAGTAGACGGCCACCAGTAGCACCCGCTCCGGCAGAGCAAGACACCAAGGACGCCCTCTGCCGCGTCCTTTGCCGGGGCCCTCGCCGCCGCGCTCCCGCACCACCCGCAGCAATCGCTGGAACTGGCCCATTCGCAGCCCAGTGAACGTCTCCACCCACAAGGGATCAGCCCGTAACACCCCACCCATACACGGAAGATGCCCGCTCAACTACATTCTGCAACACCCTTTAGCTTGTTCTTTATCGTCCGGATTGTTGTAGTGCTGCCAGGGTGCCGCCGCGTTTGACGGTCTTGCCGACGTCGTAGCGGGGTGCGGGCCGGCGGTTGGGGATGCCGGGTGGGCGTCCGGGGCCGGGTCTGGAGGGTTTGGGTGCACTGGCCGGTAGGGCGAGTGCGGGACGCGGGTTCCGAAACCCGCGCCGGACCCGAGCGGGAGTGAGCTGCCCCGGGCAGGCCGGTTTCTCCCACGGATGACGGGGGTCCTCGGTCAGACGGCGCGCCAGGCGCAGCTGGGTGTGAACGATGACCAGCAGCCAGGTCCAGCGGTCGGCGGCTTGGGCGGCGCGCGGCTTGGGCCGGGTCCAGCCGAGGGTCTGCTTCCAGAAGCGGTAGGTGTGCTCCAGATCGAATCCGCGCGGGAACGCCTGCCACCAGCGGTCCACGTCCGCGCCGGTGGCGCCGGTCTTGGAGGACCACAGCCAGACCGGTGGGGCGTCACGGTCGCCGGGCAGGTGCTCGACCTTCAGCCGGATCAGGGTGCCCTCGATGATGGGCAGCTCACCCTCGTGATCGAGCCAGGCCGCGCGGTGGGTGAGGCGGGGGTGCAGCCTGTCCCAGGCGCTGGTCTCGGCCTTGCCGTAGTGGGTGGTGTCGGTGACCGTGGTCACCGCGGCCTCGGGCCAGGTGGCGGGGTCGGCCAAGGCGAACTCGCCGCCGTGCTTGGGCGGCCGGCCGCCCTTGGGGTCATAGCGTCGCGGTGGGGCGGGCAGACGCAGCACCCGGTCGGAACGGATACGGCCCAGCAGTTCGACGGGCAGGTCACGCAGGACGTAGGCCAGGCGGGTGATGTCGTAGCCGGCGTCGGTCACGATGAGCACGTCCGGATCGCCGCCGCTCCACTGGCCGGCGGCGATCAGCCGCTCGATGACCCCTCGCAGTTGGGCGGCGGTGACGGCGGTGGCGTCATCGGCCGGTCCCAGCCGCGCCACATCCAGCGGCGCCGTCCACGAACTGCGGCCCATCTCCAGCGCTGCCACGAACGAGTACGGCCAGCCCGGGATGAACCGCGAGGCGCTCTTGGCCCGGCCATACACGTGACAAAACAGCCGCTCGGCCGAGCGGGCGGCGTCCGAACGCGGCCACGGGGACACATCCACCGCCAGCACGATCCGCCCGTCCGGCCAGCGCGGTAACGGCAGCCTGGCCAGCACCTCACGCAGCTGTTCCACGTCGATCCGCCCGTGGTTGAGCCCGCCGTACAAGGCGCCGTGCCCGCGCCGGTACTCGGGCGACAAGGTCAAATCCACCGGCGAGCGCACCGGCCCCGGCTCGCACAACAGCGCGTCGGCCAGCTCGAACAACGCATCAGCCCGCGCCTTGAGTCAGGCGTAGACGTCGTTCCGGAATCGGGACAACACCCTGGAGGACTCGACACAGGCGGCATCGTTCAGCAGACTCACCCTCACGGCCTTGTAGCGATCACAAGCGACTCGACACCGCACATGATCACTCAAGGCCGTCTTGCTGTCCGCGAAACGATCAACCCGCCGCTCAGCACAACAATCCGGACGATAAAGAACAAGTTTAGGCCGTGTTTCATAAGGCATTGAGCCACTGGTTGATCGCGGCGATGATGACGACGGCTTCGTAGCGTACGGCGAGTTTGTCGTAGCGGGTTGCCATGCCGCGGTTGCCTTTGAGCAGGTTGATGCCGCATTCCACGGCATGGCGCAGCCGGTAGATCGTGGGGTCGAAGGCGGGTGGGCGGCCTCCCTTCGA